>JAPLPS010000297.1 GCA_026400075.1 Polaromonas sp. | reverse complement strand
GACAACAATCAGAAAACCACAACTTAAAATACCGGCGGAACCCGATTGCTGAAGGTTAAATGCATTCCATGAAATAACCACCACCAGCATGGCAATGCTGATGGCAAACAGCTCCATCAGCAAATGCACTGTCAGCATGCTCGTATGCTCGTGTACTGGCGGAATAAAATTATGGGGGGCTGACTTGCCCACCATTAACAAGACAATAACCAGCAGGGCAAATCCCAAAGTCCACTGTTTTAATTTGTTTTTTATTTCCTTGGAGCGCATGCTACTGATCCAATTTTTTGAAATTTTTTCGTTGGATTTTATGTTTTCAACATTTTTTAATTAAAGCCAAACCCTGCCGCGTCGCCCATTCCGGATCGGTCGCTAACGTTACCGCGCTGACGACGGCCACGCCACCGACGCCGCAGGCCAGCACGCCCGGCAGGCGCTCCAGCGAAATCCCGCCAATCGCCACCACCGGGTAGGGCGCGGCCAGCGGCGCCCATTCTTTCAGTTGCGTTAACCCGACCGGCGCGTAAGGCATCACCTTCAGCGTCGTCGGGTAAATCGGGCCAATCGCCAGATACGACGGCTGCACCGCCTTGGCCCGCGCCAGCTCGGCGGGCGTGTGCGTGCTCAGGCCCAGGCGCAGACCGGCGCTGCGCAGCGCGTCGATGTCGGCGGTGTCCAAATCTTCTTGGCCCAGATGCACGCCGTAAGCGCCCGCCTGCAGCGCCAGTTGCCAGTGGTCGTTGATGAACACCTGCGCGCCAGGCACCTTTTTGCCAGCGGCCACGACGGCATTCACTTCGCGCTCAATCTCGGCGGGCGTGTGACCGGCAGCTTTAAAACGCAGCTGCACCGTGCGAACGCCCCAGTCCAGCAGGCGCTGCACCCACGCGGCATCGTGAACGACGGGGTAAAAACCGAGAGGGCCGATCAGCGGCGCAAAAGAAGGAGAAGTCATCGCGCTCATGATGCGTGCCAGAACGGCACGCCCACCGTCGGCGTGGAGGCCTGCGCGGCGGCGCGCTCTGGCATCGGCGTCGATTCGTAAGCGGCGCGGCCCGCAGCCACGCCGTCGGCAAAGGCACGCGCCATGCGCACCGGGTCGCCCGCCTGCGCCACGGCTGTGTTTAAAAGCACGGCGTCAAAACCCAGCTCCATCACCTGCGCGGCGTGCGACGGGCGGCCCAGACCGGCATCGACCACCAGCACCGCGTCCGGCAGGCGGCGGCGCATGGTTTCCAGCGCGTAGGGGTTCAGCGGCCCGCGCCCGGTGCCAATCGGCGCGGCCCACGGCATGATGGCCGCGCAGCCCGCATCGCGCAGGCGCTGCGCCATCACCAAGTCGTCGGTGGTGTAGGCGAAGACGGAAAAGCCGTCTTTGGCCAGCACGGTGGCAGCTTCCAGCGTCGCCACGGTGTCGGGCTGCAGCGTGTAGTCGTCACCGATGACTTCGAGCTTGATCCAGGCGGTGCCGAAAATCTCGCGTGCCATCTGCGCCAGTGTGATGGCTTCATCGGCGCTGTGGCAGCCCGCCGTGTTCGGCAGGATGTGGCAGTTCAGCGCCTGAATGCGCTGCCAGAAACTGTTGCCGCCGCCGCTTTCGGGCTGCAGGCGGCGCAGGCCGACCGTCAAGACCTGCGTGCCGCTGGCGCGCACCGCGTCGCCCAGCACCGCAGGCGACGGGTAATGCGAGGTGCCGAGCAGAAAGCGGCTGTTCAGCGTCGTGCCCGCGACCGTCCACGGGCTGCCGTGGGCTATCGGGGCGGAGGCCGCTGTGCTGATCGGCGCGGCGTTGGAAAAAGATTGCTCGGGCATATCAGCCTCCGGTGATGGGCGTGACCACATCGACGCGGTCGCCCGGTTGCAGGGCGCGCTGCGGCCACTGGGGCCGGGGCACGAAAGCGCGATTGATGGCACACGCAAAAGCGTTTTTCAGCTCGTAGCCACGCGCCAGCAGCAAGTCCTGCAGCGTGGCCGCGTCGGTGGCAATCAGCTCGCCGTTGAAGGAAATTTGAAAAATAGTTTCAGTGCTCATTTGCTTGTTTCCTGTTCATCCGCTCAAGGCACTCAGGCGGCCAGTAATTTTTGCGCCAGCTCATCGACAACCGCCGGGGCGCACAGGTAGCCGTGGCGGTACAGGCCGTTGATGTGCCACACGCCATCGCGTTGCAGCACGGCGGGCCGGTGATCGTCCAGCGCCGGGCGCAGGGCGGCCGAAATACGCAGCACCCGCGCCTCGCCAAAGGCCGGGTGCAGGCTGTGCAGCGCGCTGCCCAGCTCCAGCATCGAGCGCAGCGTGACCGGGCCGGTGTCTTCCGACTCCAGCTCGGTCGCGCCGACGACAAACTGGTGGTTCGGGCGCGGCGCGACATACAGCGCGTAGCGCGGATGCATCAGCCGCACCGGGCGCTGCAGGCTGACACCGGGGCATTCGACGCGCAGCACCTCGCCGCGCACGCCGCGCACCTGCGGCCATTGCGACTGGCTGCCGGGGCCGCGTGCATCGACGGCGATATCGACCGCGTGCGTTGTTCCATTCGCGCAGGTGATGCGGCCGTCTTCAAGTTTTTCCACCGCCACGCCTTCATGCCAGGTCACGCCGAGCCTGTCGATCTGCGTGGCCAGCGCGGCCATCCACTGGTCGTTGGCCAGCTGGCCTTCGCTGCTCAGAAACAGCCCGCCGCCAAAGCGCCCGGCCAGCGCCGGTTCCTCACGCGCCACGCCAGCGGCGTCCAGCGTCTGCACTTCGGCGCGGCAGGCTTCGGGCAATTTATGCTGCAGCAGCCGGGTGAAATGCTCCAGCGAACTCTGATCCGGCGCATGCGCCACGACCAGCGTGCCTTTCTGGCGGAAATAAACCGGCTCGCCGCCGCTTTCCGCGTCGCCGTCATCGAGGCCGTGTCCAATTCGGTGCGCTGGCGCACGTCAAACAAGGTGACGCGGCAACCGGCGCGCAGCAGCCGCCAGGCCAAAGTGCGGCCAGCCAGGCCGGCGCCCGCAATACCAATGTGAAGAGAACTCATGATGGATTCCATCGTGGTGGCCAGCGCCGAGACAGCAACCGGCAGGGCATGAAAAAAACAGAAGTGGTATTCAGCGCGATGGCGGGCAAGTCCTCGCAAGGCGTGGAGGACTCGCCCGCATCACAGCGTCCGAATCAGGAGTAAATCTCGCTGCAGCCCTTGCGGAACTCTTCGGCCTTGGCTTCAAAGCTGGTTTCGATTTCCACCGCCACCTGCTTGATTTCAATCACGCCGGGCGTTTTGGCCAGCGTCGTGGTTTCCGGGTTGAGCCGGGCGAATTCGCGCACTTCCTGCGAGATCTTCATCGAGCAGAACTTGGGGCCGCACATCGAGCAGAAATGCGCCACCTTGGCGTTTTCTTTCGGCAGTGTTTCGTCGTGGTAAGCCATGGCCGTGTCCGGGTCGATGGCCAGACGGAACTGGTCTTCCCAGCGGAATTCAAAACGCGCTTTGGACACGGCGTTGTCCCACATCTGCGCGCCGGGGTAGCCCTTGGCCAAGTCGCCCGCGTGGGCGGCGATTTTGTAGGCAATCAAACCCTGCTTCACGTCGTCGCGGTTCGGCAGGCCGAGGTGTTCTTTTGGCGTGACGTAGCACAGCATGGCCGTGCCGTACCAGCCGATATTGGCCGCGCCCATCGCTGACGAAATGTGGTCGTAGCCGGGGGAGATGTCGGTGATCAGGGGGCCAAGCGTGTAGAACGGCGCCTCAAAGCAGGCTTCCAGCTGCTTTTCGACGTTTTCTTTGACCAGCTGCAGCGGCACATGGCCGGGGCCTTCGATCATGACCTGCACGTCGTGCTTCCAGGCGATTTGCGTCAGCTCGCCCAGCGTGTGCAGTTCGGCGAACTGCGCTTCGTCGTTGGCGTCGGCAATCGAGCCGGGGCGCAGGCCGTCGCCGAGCGAGAAGCACACGTCGTAAGCCTTCATGATTTCGCAAATTTCTTCAAAATGCTCGTACAGGAAGCTTTCCTTGTGGTGCGACAAACACCATTTCGCCATGATGGAGCCGCCGCGCGAGACGATGCCGGTCAGGCGGTTCGCGGTCAGCGGCACGTAGGCCAGACGCACACCGGCGTGGATGGTGAAGTAATCCACGCCCTGCTCGGCCTGCTCGATCAGCGTGTCGCGGAAGATTTCCCACGTCAAATCTTCGGCCTTGCCGTTGACTTTTTCCAGCGCCTGGTAAATCGGCACCGTGCCAATCGGCACCGGCGAGTTACGCAGAATCCACTCGCGGGTTTCGTGGATGTTCTCGCCGGTGGACAAATCCATCACCGTGTCCGCGCCCCAGCGAATCGACCAGGCCAATTTATCCACTTCTTCTTCAATCGACGATGTGACGGCGGAGTTGCCGATGTTGGCGTTGACCTTGATCAGGAAATTGCGGCCGATGATCATCGGCTCGCTTTCCGGGTGGTTGATGTTGTTCGGGATGACGGCGCGGCCACGGGCCACCTCGTCGCGCACAAATTCGGGCGTGACATCCTGCGGAATCGAGGCGTTGAACGAATGGCCTTTTTTCGGCATGCGCTCGCTGGCCAGGCGCTCGGCGAGCTGGGCGCGCACCAGATTTTCGCGGATGGCGATGTATTCCATCTCGGGCGTGATGATGCCTTGGCGGGCGTAGTGCATTTGCGAGACGTTGGCACCGGCCTTGGCGCGACGCGGCGCGGGCGACTCGGCCATGCGCAGGGCGGACAGCGCGGGGTCGTTCAGGCGTTCGCGGCCATAGGCGCTGCTGATGCCGGGCAGCGTGTCGGTATCGCCGCGCTCGTCAATCCAGGCAGCGCGCAGGGCGGCCAGGCCACGGGTGATGTCGATGCTGACGGCTGGGTCGGTGTAAACGCCGGACGCGTCAAACAGGCGCAGCGGCGGGTTGGCTTCGCGCCGGGTCTCGTTGCCCTCGGCCACCAGCGTGTCGGTCAGCGTGACTTCGCGAAACGGCACGCGAATATCGGGGCGCGAGCCTTCGATATAAATTTTGCGGGAGCCGGGAAAAGGCGTGCGGGTGATGCGGCTGGTCAAATCGGCTGCATCGACGGAAAGAGAAGTTTTGGCCATGGCGTGTCTCCAGAAAAAGCGGTGGGTGCCTGCCTGGGGAGCCGGGTGCCGCCGCCGTCGCCGCCCCGTCGGGCGATGATTGCGTGGGGCCGGAGCCAAAGTGCCTTGTTTCCTACGCGGGGATGATCCCGATCAGGTTCAGCGGGTTTCGCACAATGGCGATCTCAGCCCCGGATGAATCCATCCTTGGGCGCCCCGACAAGCTGGGGCGATTGTAAGCACACCTGCGCCCGGCGGACAAGCCACGCGGGTAACAGGGTTTTGCCGCTTCAGCCGAAGCGGCTCGGCTGGCCGAGCAGCTTTTTGGCCAGTTCGTCCATCAGTGCCGTCGTGACCTTGCCCGCCGGATACTGCGTGTTGAACACCTCAAAACCGCCGACATTGGTCAGCCGGAAAGCGATCTGGCCGGTGTCGTGGTCGGGCGTCAGCGTGATGAAGCCGCGCGCCTCGGTCTGGTAGTCAAACACATAGGCCTGCAGCTTGTTGGTGTCGGGGTGGCGCAGCTCCTTGCGCTCGTGCTTGATATTGCCGATGGACAGGCGCTGGCTGACGCGCTCTAACTCGGGCGGAAAATTCACCGTCAGCCGGTGCGTGGCAACCTGGCCGGTGCCGGGCAGCAGCTTCCAGCCCATGCCGATGTAGTCGCACACGCCCGCATTGCGCAGCAGCTTGCGCCGGTCGTCGCAGCGGAAATTGAGCATCTGCAGTTCAGGAAACGCCGCCTTGCCGTCCAGGCTGTAATGGCCAGGCGCGGGCGGCTGGATGATGTTGAGCTGGGTACATAAATCCTGCAGATACCTGACCGCCACCCGGCAGGCGATTTCGCAGGCCTGCGTGTGCGCCGTCAGGTCTTGCTGAACGCCTTCTTGCTGGCCTTGCAGCGCATTGGCCTTGCTTTTCAGTTCTGATAAAAAATTCACAGCTCACCCAACCCTGTTTCATCTGGAAACCAAAAGCATAGCGTAAACGCCAAGGCCGGTTGAAAGGTGGGGCGTTTTTCGGGTGCGCCCCGGTCTTCATTCAGCTTTACAAAGCATCACCGCCGGGAAATGGCGCGGATACACAGATCAGCCACAATAACTCTCAACCTGTCGCCAATCACTGGTTTGCAGGCTCTGTCAACCCAAAGGAAGTTTCCGATGAAATTTGCGCTCAAATCCCTCAACACCCTCGTTCTGGCTGGCCTGCTGGCCACCGTTGGCGCTGGCGCCGCACTGGCGCAAGCCCCTGCGCCGATGCCCGCCATGCCCGCATCCGGCGCGATGGGTGGCAAGCACATGGAGATGATGGGCCAGCACGGCGACCCGCACATGGACAAGATGGGCCGTCAAGACCCGGCCAAAATGCAGGCCTGGGTGGCCAAACACCAGGCTGACCTCAAAGCCAAACTGAAAATCACCGCCCAGCAAGAAGCCGCCTGGACGACTTACACCGCCGCGATGCAGCCGCCCGCCCACATGGATCAGCGCCCCATGCCCGGCCAGCGCGCCGAGATGGACAAGCTGACCACGCCAGAGCGCATCGACAAGATGCAGGCCCTGCAAACCGAGCGCATGGCCGAACGCAGCGCAATGATGAAAAAGCACGGCGATGCGACCAAGACTTTTTACGCCGTCCTGAGCCCGGAGCAGAAAAAAACCTTTGACGCCGAGCACGCCCACGGCGCGCCGAAAGACCACGGCCCAGGCCCAGGCCACGCTGACGGCGCGATGAAGCACAAGAACTGAGCCTGAAAGGCTGAAGCGCCAGCGCGCCCAGCCCCGACAAACCTGCCCGGACGGCGCTTTGTGCGCCTGACGCGCAGGTTTTTTTGCG
This sequence comes from Polaromonas sp., assembly GCA_026400075.1. Taxonomy (GTDB): domain Bacteria; phylum Pseudomonadota; class Gammaproteobacteria; order Burkholderiales; family Burkholderiaceae_C; genus Polaromonas. The sequence goes on along the minus strand of JAPLPS010000297.1, from coordinate 6,378 downwards.
TTCATGCCCCGGCGGGCGCCAGATAAGCTACTGTGCTTGCAACACAGTCCTTCAACCGATCAAGCGGCCATCCACCGGCGCCTGACACCCGCACCGCACCACCATGAAGCCCTTCATTCCCGACGCCGCCCCCGCCGCCGCCCTGCCTGCCGATCCCGGCCAGGCGGACGGCGATTCGCCGTTCAGCTTCAAGGTGCTGACCGTCAACATCCACAAGGGCTTTACCTTTTTCAACCGCAAATTCATCCTCAGCGAGCTGCGCGACGCGGTGCGCAGCGTCGGCGCCGACGTGGTGTTTTTGCAGGAAGTCACCGGCAGCCACCTCAAGCACGCCGCCAAGTTCGACAACTACACCGACGAGCCGCATTACGAATTTCTCGCCGACAGCATCTGGCCGCAGTTTGCCTATGGGCGCAATGCCGTCTATACCAACGGCCATCACGGCAATGCAGTGCTGTCGAAGTTTCCCATCGCGCGCTTTCAAAACCACGACATCTCGATCAGCGGCCCCGAGCGGCGCGGCATGCTGCACTGCGAGCTGCAGGTGCCGGGGCGCAGCCAGCACATCCACGCCATCTGCGTCCACCTGAGCCTGATGGAGACGCACCGCACCCAGCAACTCAACATGCTCAGCGATCTGGTGCGCCGGGAGATTCCGGCCCGCGCCCCGGTCGTGGTGGCCGGCGACTTCAACGACTGGCGCCGCCGCGCCCACGCCCAGTTGGCACGCGGGGCCAACCTGCGCGAAGTGTTCGTGCAGGCCAACGGCCAGGCGGCGCGCAGCTTTCCGGCGCGCATGCCTTTCTTGCAGCTCGACCGCATCTACGTGCGCGGCGCCGCCAGCCACAGCCCCATCGTGCTGCCAGGTCAGCCCTGGTCGCACCTGTCAGACCACGCGCCGCTGGCCGCACAAATCAGTCTTTAAAAAGCCGCTGCTGAGCATCCGCCTTGTTCTAGAGCAACAAATAGAGCAAGTTTCGGGATAATGTCTGTTTGCCTGCATTCGATTCTCGGCTCCCTTTGCCTGAATAAGCCACTGGGGTTTCAGCCCCGGCCGCACATCAGCCTTTTTTGCCACCCGCCCCGCACTGCCTGCCCATGACTGTCGCCACGCCTTCCCCGTTTGAAATCAAAAGCGCCAACCTGCCGCTGGTGGCGCTGCTGCTCAAGTCCAACGACCTCGCCGCCGTCGCGCGCGAGCTGGCGCTGCGCTTTGGCGACACGCCCGATTTTTTCGACCAGGACGCGCTGCTGATTGACCTGACGCCACTGCAGGCACTGGACAAGGCCAGAATTGATTTTCCGGCGCTGATGGCGCTGCTCGGGCGCTACCGGCTCGCCCCGCTGGCCGTCAAGGGCGGCAACCCGGCCCAGATGAGCGCCGCGCTGCAGGCGGGCCTGATGCCCGCGCCCGACAGCCACCTCGTCGCCCCCCGGCCCGCGCCCACCGCGCCCGAACCGCCAGCGGCGCCGCTGGGCGCGCTGATCATCGACAAGCCGCTGCGCTCGGGCCAGCAAATTTACGCCCGGGGCCGCGATCTGGTGATGCTGTCCATCGTCAACGCGGGCGCCGAAGTCATTGCCGACGGCCATATCCACATCTACGCGCCACTGCGCGGCAAAGCGATGGCGGGCGCCAGGGGCAACACCGAGGCGCGCATCTTCACGCTAACGATGGAGGCCGAGCTGCTGTCCATTGCCGGGATTTACCGCACCAGCGAAAACCCCTTCCCCCCCGACATTGCAGGCAAACCGACCCAGGTACAGCTCACGCCCGGCCCTGACGGCGAAAAACTCGTCATGACAGCCCTGTGACCGGCACCTCACTACCGATTTAAAAAGGACTTTTTCGAATGGCAAAAATCATTGTTGTCACCTCCGGCAAAGGCGGCGTAGGCAAAACCACCACCAGCGCCAGCTTTGCCGCCGGCCTGGCCCTGCGCGGCCACAAAACTGCCGTGATCGACTTCGATGTCGGCCTGCGCAACCTGGACTTGATCATGGGCTGCGAACGCCGCGTGGTGTATGACCTGATCAACGTCATTCAGGGCGAAGCCTCGCTGAACCAGGCGCTGATCAAGGACAAACTGTGCCCCGATCTGTTTGTGCTGGCCGCCTCGCAGACCCGCGACAAGGACGCGCTGACCTTTGAAGGCGTCAAAAAGGTGCTCGGCGATCTGGCCGACATGGACTTCAAATACATCGTCTGCGACTCGCCCGCCGGGATTGAAAACGGCGCGATGATGGCGATGCACTTTGCCGACGAAGCGCTGGTGGTGACGAACCCGGAAATCTCCTCGGTGCGCGACTCAGACCGGATTCTGGGCATGCTGTCGAGCAAGACCCGGCACGCCATCGAAAACACAGAGCCGGTCAAAGAACACCTCTTGATCACCCGCTACAACCCGAGCCGGGTCAGCCAGGGCCAGATGCTGTCGCTGAAAGACATTCAGGACATGCTGCGCATCAATCTGATCGGCGTGATTCCCGAGTCGGAGGCGGTGCTGCTGGCCTCCAACGAGGGCAAACCGGCCATCCACCTGGACGGCAGCGACGTGTCCGAAGCCTACAAGGACGTGGTCGAACGCTTTCTGGGCACCGACAGGCCGATGCGCTTTACCGATGCGGAAAAGCCCAGCCTGCTCAAACGACTGTTCGGAGGGAAATAAGCGTTATGGCCTCACTTCTATCCTTCTTGCTCGGCGAAAAGAAAAAAACGGCCACCGTCGCCAAAGAGCGGCTGCAAATCATCCTGGCGCACGAGCGCTCGGGCCGCAACCTTCACGAACCGGACTACCTGCCCGCGTTGCAGCGCGACCTGATTACCGTGATTTCCAAGTACATCCACATCAACCCGCAGGACATCAAGGTCAACCTGGAGCGCCAGGAAAACCTCGACGTTCTGGAAGTCAAGATCGAGCTGCCGGACAAATAAAGCCCGCTGGCCGCGTCAATGGCCTTTGGTGTCGCCCCGGCGCGATTGCGTCTGGTTGCCGCTGCCAAGATGGGCTTCGCGGTCGGTGCGGCTGTCGGGCGTGCGCTTGCCCTGGTTGAACTGGGTCGCCGCCTGAGCGCCCATCTTGTTGCTGTCGTTCTCGACCTTGCCGGTGTGCGGCTCCTGTTTGTCGCGTGGGTTTTGCTTGTTGGTCATGAGTTTTCCTTGCAATGGATGAATGGAAGCGTACCGACGACGCTCTTCAGAGGCCAGATGTCAGGTCAAAACCTTCATCCGCCGAACGCCATTGTGGGAACAAAATGCCGCCCGCTGTGTGGGACAGTGCCGCGTACCTCTGAAGCGCGGGCCTGGCAAAGCGGATTCACTCACAGTCGTTTCAATCGTTTTTTATATGCCCACCCCCGCTGTTCAATGGACACGCTCGCACACGCTGGCGGCCTTTCACCTCTACACCTTGTTGCCGTTCGGCCAGCTGCACCGGGGGCGGCCCGAAATTGTCCAGCTCGCCGAATGGCAAGGCCGAACGCCCAGCTCGGTGGCGATGAAGCTGGTCAACTTCGCTGGCCTAGACCCGCAAGTCGTCGCCAGCGGGCGCGCCGGTTTGAGCGGCGCGTCCAAGCAAGACCGCCAGCTCTGGGCAGCGCTGCAGGACAACTGGGATGCAGTGGCGCAAGAAGCGGCCAGCGCCTATGCCAGCCAAGCGCTGGCGCACGGCGTCGCGGCGGACAGCGCGCTAATCAAAGAAGCCGAACAAGCAGTCGGGCACGAAGAAGGCCGCACCCGCAGCGCGCTGGTGCAGGTGCGCGTCAACCAAGCCCGGTTTCGCAAAGCCGTGCTGGCCAGCTACAACGCCACCTTCTGCATCAGCGGCTTGCAGCATGAAAAACTGCTGATTGCCAGCCACATCGTCCCGTGGAGCGAAGAACACAAAAACCGGCTCAATCCGCACAACGGCCTGTGCCTGTCGGCGCTGCACGACCGCGCTTACGACCAAGGTTTGATTACCGTGCTGCCCGATTTCACCGTCCGGGTTTCGGCAGCGCTGGCTCGTGTCAGCGGCAATGCGTTTCTGAGCGAGTCGCTGCAGCGTTTTGACAGACAGCCGATTCGGCTACCGGAGCGCTTTCGTCCCGCGCCGGAGTTTTTGGCTTGGCACGCTCGGCGCTTTGGCTTTTTGTAGCCTGCTTTTTAGGGCTAATTTCAAGCGCAGGCGTGTTTCGCCAGCAGCTTTTCAACCGAGGATTTAGCGCAGCCCTGCAGCGCCATCAGCAAAGCGTGATCGGGCCGCGCCACGCCGTGCAGCGTGCGCAGGTCTTGCTCAATCTGCGCCAGCAGCGCGGCGGCCATTTCGGCGTCGGCCAGCGCCCGGTGCGCCTGGCCGGTGCGTGGCAGGCCGTGGTAATCGACCAGCGCGCCGAGCTGGTGGCTGGGCGCCTGCGGGTACAGGCGGCGCGCCAGCAGCAGCGTGCAGATAAACGGCTGGGGCGCGGCCAGCCCGGCGTGGGCCAGTTCGGCCTGCCAGAAGCGGCGGTCAAAGGCCGCGTTGTGCGCCACCAGCGGCGCCTGGCCGACAAAGCGGCTGGCCTCAACCATCACCTGCGCCGCAGCGGGCGCGCTGGCAATCATGGCGTTGCTGATGCCGGTCAACCCGGTGATGAAAGCCGGAATCCGCACCCCGGCGTTAATCAGGCTCTGGAAACGATCAACGACGCGAGCGCCCTCGACCAGCACGATGGCCACTTCGGTGGCGCGGTCGCCGTTTCCGGGCGACAGGCCGGTGGTTTCAAAGTCGATGACGGCGCACAGGCTCATGAAGGCATCCCTGGGGTCAGATGTCAATATTCCCCGCCCGCAGCGCATTCTGCTCAATGAACTCCCGGCGCGGCTCGACCTCGTCGCCCATCAGCATCGTGAACACGCGATCCGCCTCGATGGCGTCGTCGATCTGCACGCGCAGCAGGCGGCGCGCTTTCGGATCCATCGTGGTTTCCCATAGCTGCTCGGGGTTCATTTCGCCCAGGCCTTTGTAACGCTGGCGGGCGGTGGCGATTTCGGCCTGGCCAATCAGCCAGCGCATCGCCTGGCGGAAGTCGCTGATCTTTTCTTCCTTGCGCCGCTCGCCTTCACCGCGCATGACTTTGGCGCCTTCGCCGATCAGGTCGCGGAAGGTGGCGGCGGCTTCGGCCAGCGTCGCGTAGTCGGCGCCGTGGACAAAATCCTGCGTCAGCACGCTGCTTTTGACGTTGCCGTGGTGGCGGCGGCTGATGCGCAAAATCGGCTTGTCGGTACGCACGTCGAACTCACCGGCCACGTCGGCGGGCGCGCCAGTCTGGTTCAGCTCGCGCAGCTTGGCCTGCAGCGTGATAGCGCAGGCCTCGGCGTCGGCCAGCGTGTCCAGGTTCAGCGCGACGCCGTCGGCGATGGCGCGCAGCGCTTCAGCGTCCATGAAGCCGCGCAGGCGCTGAATCACGGCTTCGGCCAGCTGGTGCTTGCGCGCCAGCTCGGCCAGCGTGTCGCCGGTCAGAACGGCGGTCTCGTCGGCGCTGGTCTGCAGGGCGGCGTCTTTCAGCGCCACGCGCAGCAGGAAGCCGTCGAGCGCGGCGGTGTCTTTCAGGTACTGCTCTTCCTTGCCCGCCTTGACCTTGTACAGCGGCGGCTGGGCGATGTAGATGTGGCCGCGCTCGACCAGCTCGGGCATCTGGCGGTAGAAAAAGGTCAGCAGCAGCGTGCGGATGTGCGCGCCGTCCACGTCGGCATCGGTCATGATGATGATGCGGTGGTAGCGCAGCTTGGCGACGTTGAAGTCGTCCGCGCCCGCCGTGCCGCCGACGCCGCCGCCCTTGCCGATGCCGGTGCCCATCGCGGTGATCAGGATCAGGATTTCATTGCTGGTCAGCAGCTTTTCGTAGCGGGCTTTCTCCACGTTCAGGATCTTGCCGCGCAGCGGCAGGATGGCCTGGAACTTCCGGTCGCGGCCCTGCTTGGCCGAGCCGCCGGCGGAGTCGCCCTCGACGATGTAGATCTCGCACATCGCCGGGTCTTTTTCCTGGCAGTCGGCCAGCTTGCCGGGCAGGCCCAGGCCGTCGAGCACGCCTTTGCGGCGCGTCATTTCGCGGGCTTTGCGGGCGGCGTCGCGGGCGCGGGCGGCGTCCACGATCTTGCTGCAGATGGTCTTGGCGTCGAGCGGGTTCTCCAGCAGCCAGTCGGTCAGCAGGCGGCTGACGATGTCTTCCACCGGGGCGCGCACTTCGCTGGACACCAGCTTGTCTTTGGTCTGCGAGCTGAACTTGGGCTCGGGCACCTTGACGGACACGACGCAGGCGAGGCCTTCGCGCATGTCGTCGCCGGCAACTTCGACCTTGGCCTTCTTGGCGAGTTCGTTGTCTTCGATGTATTTGTTGATGACGCGGGTCATCGCGGCG
>JAPLPS010000358.1 GCA_026400075.1 Polaromonas sp. | reverse complement strand
CTCAATGCCCGCCGCTGAGCCGGTGCCCAATTTATCCGCACTAAGCCAGGATGCCTTCTTGCGCCTGCTGGTGGCGCGCAACCTCGACGTTGAATTCAGCAAGCTCAACACCAACATCAACCGCCACCTGCGCGATGCGGAGGCGGCGCTGTACGAGCCGGTATTTTTCATGAACTTGCGCAAGGAAGGGCGTAACCGCCAGCGCAGCTCTGACGAGCGCAGCCAGAGCAATCCGCTGACGGCGCTGTTGACCGAAAAAGTCATCACCGACGAATTTGGCCTGCGCAACAAACTGGCCTCAGGCGGCGACCTGTCGCTGAGCTACCGAAAATCCGGTCGCCAAAACAACCTGATCCCGCAAACGAATAACAACGCCTTTGACACCGAGCGCTCCGACCTGCTCACGCTGACGCTCAAGCAGCCGCTGCTGAAAAATGCCGGACGCGGCGTCACCGAGACCGACCGGCGCATCGCGGATCTGGAGCACCAGGTCTCGCTGCAGCAGCTGACCCAGCAAACCCTCAAGGCCAGCATTGAAGGCCTGAATCTTTACTGGCAGCTGTACAAGGCGCAGGAAACACTCAAGCTGCGAAAAACCGCCCTGGCCACCACCGATTTATTGCTCAAAGATACCCGCGACCGCATCGCCGCCGGTAAAACCCCGGCCAGCGCGATTCTGGAACTGCAAAGCGTGCTGCTCAGCCGCGAAGCCGAATTGCTGCGCAGCCAGCAGGCCTTGAGCGAGGCGCAAAGCAAAATTGCCACCACCATCAACCTGCTCTGGAACAGCAGCAGCAGCAGCAGTCAGGCCACCGAGGCGCTGGGCGTCGCGCCCCGGCTGATCACCGAGACGGCGGCCACCGCTCCAGCCAGCGCCCCGGCGGTTCATGAGCTGCTGGGCCAGTGGTCGCCCTACCAGATCGCGCTGCTGCGCCAGCAGCAGGCCCAGGAGCGCCAACGCTTTGCGCAAAACCAGGCACTGCCAACAATGGATTTTGTGATGAGCTACGGCGGCACGGGCCTGAACAGCAGCCCTGCCGAAGCCCGCAAACAGGCCATCAAATTCACCTATCCAGACTGGTACGTCGGCCTGAACGTCGAAATCCCGCTGGACGGCAACCAAAAAGCCAAACAGCAGCTGGCCGCCCAGAGCGAGCGCGTGCAGCAATCCCGGCTGGAGTTGCAGGCGATTGAAAACGCCTTCTCCAACGACATGGTGCTGCGCCTGGCCGATCTGCAAAATGCCATCAACGCGCTGGATCTGAGCAAAAAAGAACTCAAGCTGCGCGAGAAGATTTTTGACAACGAGCGCCAGCGCGTGCAAATCGGCTCGGGCTCCCTGAGCAGCCTGCTGCAAAAGCAGGTCGATTTTGTGGAGTCCGGCCAAAAGCTGCTGGAAAACCAGGTTCGCTATGAGATCGCGCTGGTCATGTGGCAATACACCCGCAGCAGCCTGCTGGCGGATAACGGCATTTCGATTTCGGATGCGTACACGCCTTGACGCAGGCACGCTAGCGGCCGCGCTGGCGGTCAAACCCCTAAAAACCTTTTGTTGAATTTAACCCCGGACTCACCCCGCATGCAGACAACTTACCGCTCCCCGCTCAATAAGTGGCTAGGACTGGCCCTGCTGCTAGGCGCAATGGGCGCGCAGGCCAGAACCTTCTCCGGACTGGTCTATCCGCTGCACGACATCACGCTGAGCGCCGGCGTGGCCGGTCTGGTCATGCAGCGCGTGGTGGTGCCCGGCCAGCAGGTACGCCAGGGCCAGGTGTTGCTGCTGCTCGATGACAGGCTGCAGACGATTGAAAGCGACCGGCGCAAAGTCATTTTCGAGGACCAGAGCGAGCTGGTCGCGGCGCGCGAGCGCAGCGCCATTCAGGCCACCTTGCTGGCCGACGCCACAGCGGTTTACAAAACCAGCGGCTCCATCAGCAAGGACGAACTGCTGCGCCTGCAAGCCGAGGCCAGCGCCGCCAGCGGGCGCCTCAGCCAGCTGATCATCCAGAAAAAGCGCGAGCGCCTGGACTACGACTCGGCCGAGCGCGAGCGCCTGCAGCGCCACATCACCGCGCCGATCGGCGGCATTGTCACCAAGATCATTCCGCAGATGGGCGAATGGGCCAAACCGGGCGACCCGATCATAATGCTGGTCGATGCCAGCACGGCCGAGCTGCATGTGGCCGTGCCGCACCAAGAGACCATCGGCCTGAAGGTCGGCGCGGCCCAGACCATCGCGTTTGAAGCGGGCAGCGGCGCGCCCAGCCTCACCGGGCGCATCAGCTTTATCTCGGCAGTGGCGGATCCGGCCAGCGGCCTGGTGGAGATGAAAATCAGCTTTGCCAATCCCCGGCTGCTGGTCAAACCCGGCATCAAGGGCAGCATAGACCTCAAGTCCAATGGCCCGAAAAACTAAAGCTGCGCTCCGCTCAAGAAAGTCCTATCGGTGACGACCAACCCCATCAGCACAGTGCCAGATCGCCCCCAAGCCGCCCCCGAGGCCAGCCTGGATGCGCGCGCCTTGATCGAGCAGCTGCACCTGGTGCGCAAAGCCAGCCTGTCCGAAGTGGACTGGCAGCGCTACTGCCAGCTGATGCGCCAGCTGTGCCGGGCCAGCCACTGCGCCGTGCTGCGCAAGGTCGAAGCCGGGGCCAGCCTGCAAATGCTCGGTTGCGCCTCTGACAAGCCCGACTGGTCGCCTCTGGACGCCATGCCGCCCGGCATTGATTTGCTGACCAAAGCGCAGACCAGCGCCTATGCCCAGACATCGGCCACAAGCCCCGACGGCCAGAGCTGGCTGGTGCTGGTGCTGGCGCTGCAGGGCGTGGCCGAGTCCTTTTTGATCCTGAATATCAAGCAGCAGGAGCGCGCCCAGTTCAACGAGCTGACGCTGCGCGCGCTGCTGGCGATTGACTTTGAGCGCGCCACCCAGGTGGCCAGCCCGGCGCTGGCGTCGGATGAGTTGTCCGGCATGCTCGGTCTGGCCGCGCAGGTCATGCAGCAGCCAGGCTTTGAGTCGGCCTGCCTGACGCTGGTCAACGGCATCAGCGCCGAATGGGCTTTGGCTCACGCCAGCCTCGGCTGGATTGACGATGGCCGCCCGCAGGTGGTGGCCATCAGCCACCTAGACCGCTTTGAGCGCAACTCGCGGCAGAGCCAGCTGATAGAAGCCGCCCTGAGCACCGCCTTAAACCAAGGCCATGAAGTCTGGTGGAACGCCGAGCATGGCGACGCGCCCGACAGCCAGGAGCTGGGCGATTTTGCCCGCGACGCAAGCATCGGCCGCTGCGTCGCCATCCCCGTGCGCGACGCCCACGGCCAGACCCACGCGGTGCTGCTGCTGGGCTTTTCCGCCAGCGCCAGCGAACCCGACCTGAACCACTTGCTGCTGTCGCTGGAGCTGATCGAGCCGCGCCTGCGCGATTTGCGCCTGCGCTCGCTGGGCTGGACGCAGCGCGCCAAACATCAACTCCGCAGCCTGTCCGAGCGCGTCTTTGGCCCGGAACACGCCGTGCTCAAAGCCGTGGCCACCGTCGCCCTGCTGGCCCTGCTGTATGTGCTGCTGGGCAGCTGGAACTACCGCGTCGATGCCAATGCCCAGCTCAACACCGAATCGACCCGGCTGATCAGCGCCCAGTTTGATGGCCGAATTGACCAGGTCTATGCGACCGCTGGCGACCTGGTCAAAGCGGGCAGCCTGCTGGTCGCGCTCGATACCCGCGAGCTGGAACAGCAGCAAAGCGAGCTCAACGCCGAAGCCGCCAAGGCCGAAACCGAAGTGAACAAAAACCGCGCCGACGGGCGGCTCGCCGACACCGAAATCGCCCAGGCGAGACTCGACCAGTCGCTGGCCAAATCCCAGCGCGTCGAGGCTTATCTGAAAAGCGCCAAAAGCGCCGCGCCGTTTGAGGGCGTGATTGTTGAAGGCGAGCGCAAAGACCTGCTCGGCGCGCCCGTCAAAAAAGGCGACAAGATTTTCAAGATTGCCAAAATCGAAGGCCTGTACGTCACCTTGATGGTCGCCGAGCGGCAGATGCGCTACGTCCAGCCCGGCGCGTCCGGCGAAGTGGCGCTGCTCAGCCATGCCGACCACAATATTCCGGTACGCATCAATTCGGTGATTCCGGTGGCGCAGGTCAAGGGCCAGGAAGGCAACCAGTTCATGATTACCGCCGAGCTGCTGGAGCCGCCGCAGCCGTGGTGGCGCCCCGGCATGACCGGTCTCGCGCGCATTGATGTGGGCCAGCGCAGCATCCTGTGGATACTGACGCACCGGCTGCTCGACAACCTTCGCCTGCTGCTGTGGTGGTAGCCGATGGCCTCGACGATATTCAGTGATTCATGGTTTCGGGTATCTAACCTGCGCGTGGCGCTGCTGCCCAGCGTGGAAGTGCGCGAGCAGACCTTTCGCGGCCAGACCTGGAGCGTGCTGCAAGACACCTACACGCAGCGCTATTTCCGCGCCTCGCGCCAGGCCAGCCGCTTTATCCAGAGCCTGGACACGCGCAAAACCGTCGAGGAAGTCTGGGAAGAGTTTGTCAACCAGCACCCCGAAGACGCGCCCAGCCAGGAAGAGGTTATTCAGGTGCTGTCGCAGCTGCACATGTCCAACCTGCTGTACTCGCTGCAGCAGTCGGACAACGAAGCCATCGCCAAACGCTACAAGGCGCAAAAAAACAAAGAGCTGCTCGGCAAGCTGGCCTCGTTTTTGTATATCCGGGTGCCGCTGTGGAACCCCGACGCCTGGCTGGATCGCATCGCGCCGATTTCGCGCCTGACGACTGGCTGGGGCGCTTTTGCGCTGTGGCTGCCGGTGGTCATCATGGGTTTGGTTACGGCCTTTGACCAGCGCGCCGCGCTGCTCGATCAGTCGCAGGGCGTGCTGGCCGTCGCCAATTTGCCCTGGCTGTATGTCTGCATGGGCCTGCTCAAGCTGTTTCACGAGGCCGGTCACGCCTTTGTCTGCAAGCGCTTTGGCGGCGAGGTCAGAACTTTTGGCCTGATGTTTTTGCTGCTCACGCCGCTGCCCTATGTGGACGCGACCAGCAGCTGGGGGTTTACCAACCGCTGGCAGCGCATTTATGTCAGCTTTGCCGGCATGGCGGTGGAGTTCTTCTTTGCCGCCGCCGCTGCGCTGGTGTGGGCGAACACCGGGCCGGGTTTGGTGAACAGCCTGGCGTTTAACGTGATGCTGATCGGCTCAGTGTCCAGCCTGCTGTTTAACGGCAATCCGTTGCTGCGCTTTGATGCCTACTTCATGCTCAGCGACTATGCCGAGATTCCCAATCTCTACCAAAAAGCCCAGCAGCAGTGGAAGTATTTTGGCAACCGCTACATCCTGGGCACGCTGTCGGCGCAAACCAAAGCCACCGACGACCGCGAATGGTACTGGCTGACGATTTACGGCCTGCTGAGTTTTGTCTATTTGATGATGGTGACGCTGGGCATCAGCCTGTTTTTGCTCGACCAGTGGCTGCCACTGGGCGTGCTGGTGCTGGGCATGACGCTGTACAGCAAGCTGCTGCTGCCGCTGTACCAGC
>JAPLPS010000258.1 GCA_026400075.1 Polaromonas sp. | reverse complement strand
GGCGGCGCGAACCCGGTTTCCGCTGCCAGCCGAGGCGCAGAGCCTTGGCGCGCTGCAATCGCGCATTGATGAGCTGGAGTTCGCGCTTGAGGCCGCGCAAAGCCACATGGCAGCGTCTTCGGGGCTGATGGATGAACTGGTCGCGCAAAACAAGCAGTTGATCGTTTCCCTTGAAACCCAGCGCAGGCGTCTGGGCTGGCTCGCTGGTCTGCTGGCCGTGACCGGCCTGATGGCCGCTGGCAGCCTCGTCGTCGGGTTGCTGCGCTGAAGCGAGAGGCATCCTGGTTCGGTAAATTTTCAGCGCTGGTCAGGCAAATGAAGCCTTGGCGCGATTGAAGGCTGCAGTTTGAGTTAGGATGGAAACGCAAGCTTTTTAAAGCAGGCTTGATGCGGTAAATGAACCGTATTCACTTTTGATGCAAAGGAAAACGAAACATGCAAGTTCAAGTTAACACCGGAAAAAATATCGAAGGTGGCGAGCGCCTGGCCCAGTACGTCAAGGCCACCGTCGATGCCAAGCTGCACCGTTTCGTTGAGCAGGTCACGCGAATTGAAGCCCACCTGAGCGAAGAAAACAGCCATAAAACCCACGATCAGGACAAAAAATGCGTGCTCGAAGCCCGGCCTGCAGGCAAGCCGCCGGTGGCCGTGACGCATCTGGCCGCCACGCTAGACCAGGCCATTCACGGCGCAGTGGAAAAAATGGAGCGCGTGCTGGAAACCACGTTCGGCCATAGCCACCATCCGAAGGCGGTTCCGGTGTCTGACATCGCCTGAGTTTTCACTTCAACTTCGCTGGCGCCTGGCTTGTTTCCCAAGCGGCGCGCCAGCTGCAAAAATGGCGCCAGCCGCGCCGCCGCCGGGTTTTAATCCCGGCGTTCTTTTTTCTGCCGCCGTTGCGGCTTTTCCCTACATCGTAATTTCAAAGCGTGCGTCGCCCATGTCCCGGCTCAAGGGTTTGAGCCCGGTCATGATCGCCTGGTCTTCGGATTTTTCCCATAGTGTGATGACTTCGCGCTCGGCGTCGTGGTCGGCATCGGCGAGTTCTTCGGGCGTCAAATGGGCCGTCAGGGCGCGGGCCAGCAGGCAGGCTTGCAGCGTCGGCACGACGCAAGAGGCGCCGCCGACGCCCGCTTCCAGCGCCATGCGAAAGCGCAGTTCGGCGGCCCGGCGCTGCTGCGCGCTCAGGCCGGTGGCGCCGACCATTTTGACGGTGTAGGGCTGGGTGGACTCGGTGCTGTCGCTCATAAAGGGTTCCGTTGAAAAGTGGGGGTTGAAGGGATGGGGGCTGGCGAAAGGGCTGAGGCTGGCGCCGCATTCGCCTTGAACGGGCTGCGCTGCGCCAGATCGTCGAGGTAATTGTCGATGCCCGCGCCTTCGCGCTCCAAAAAGCGCTCGACCGCGTCGGCAAACGCCGGGTGCGCCAGCCAGTGGGCGCTGGTGGTTTTGACCGGCAGCAGGGCGCGCGCCATTTTGTGTTCGCCCTGGGCGCCGCCTTCAAAACGCTGGAAACCGTGCGCGATGCACCAGGCCAGCGGCTGGTAGTAGCAGGCTTCAAAGTGCAGGCAATCGACCCGCTCCAGCGCGCCCCAGTAGCGGCCGTAGGCGGTTTTGATCGGGCTACCGCCATCCGCCTGTTCTGCGGCAGGGTCTGAACTGCCTGAACTGCCTGACTCTCCTGAAGGCGGGGCGCTGACGCCGATCAGGCTGGCCGCCATAGGCTGGCCGCCCCGCTCGGCGATGAACAGCAGCCAGTTGTCCGGCATGCTGATCGCCATGCGCTCAAAAAAATCGCGGCTCAGGTAGGGTGCGTTGCCGTGTTCGTAGTAGGTGCGGGCATAGCAGCGGTAGAAAAAATCCCAGTCGGCGGCGCTGATGTCGCGCCCCAGCGACCAGCGAAACGTCACGCCCGCTTCTTGCACCTTGCGCCGTTCCTGGCGGATTTTTTTGCGCTTTTCCTGGCTCAGCGACATTAAAAAATCGTCGAAATCGCGGAAGGCTCGGGGCTCCGGCTGCAGCGCCATACCGCCCGCCGGTTCGGCTTCTTGGGGGAGTGCGCTGCAAGCGGCGGCTGTTGCGGCTGTGGGCGCGATTGCAGCATTCGTCCAGTGAAACTGCACGGTGTGGCGCAGCATCAGCCCGGCTTCCTGGCAGGCGCTCACGTCTGTATCGGCGGCAAACAGCAGGTGCAACGACGACAGGTTTTCCTGCGCGCACCAGGCGACTAGCGCCTTGAGCAGCAAAACCCGCTCGGCGGCATTGCGCGCCAGCAGCCGGGCGCCGGGCACCGGCGTGAAGGGCACGGCGACGAGGGCCTTGGGGTAGTAGGACAGGCCGTTTTGCTGGTAAGCATTGGCCCAGGCGTGGTCAAACACATACTCGCCGTAGGA
>JAPLPS010000368.1 GCA_026400075.1 Polaromonas sp. | reverse complement strand
AAGCACGCACCAGGTCAGCCTGGGCGACGCCACCGATGTGAACTCGGTCGGCAATCTCTGGGCCACCGGCCAGGTGCTGGTGCAGACCGGCCAAAGCGGCGGCGGCCAGGGCTTTGTGATGATTGACAGCGCCTCGGTGCTGGTCGATCAGAGCGGCGGCTTTGGTCTGGGCGCGGGCACGCTGGGGGACACGCTCGGCGCAGCCGACGGCCTGATCCAGATTCGCAGCGACGGCGACGTGAAGTTGCGCGGCTCGGTTCAGGGCCTGGATTCGGGTTCTGGCATCTCGGTGATGGCGCGTGGTCAGGTGTTTGTCGGCGGCCTGGTGCGCGCCATCAGCAGCGTCAGCATTGCGGGCGGCAGCAATGCCAGCAAGCTCGGCGTGGTGATTGACAACATCACAATCACGGGGACAACGTCCACCGGCGGCACGGTCGATACTGCCGACGGCGGCAGCATTGCCATCAGCGCCACGGACGGCATCTTGATTCAGGGGGTGCTCGGCCAGACGGCCTCGGCGGGTCGCGCTGCGCCTGAACTCGATCTCGGCCGGGGCCGGGTCAAGTCGGTGTCGGTGGCTTCGACCTCGGGCAACGTGACGCTGCTGCGCAACATCTATGCGCGCGACCATGTGGTGATGACGGGCACCAACATCAGCCTGCTCGCGGGCAGCTATGTGTACGCCTCCACCACCGACGCGCTGGCGCTCAATCAGACCAGCGATGTGTACATCAACGCCCGGAATGTCTTGACGGTGTCGGCGGCGCCCACGGTCAATCCGACCGGCTCGAATGACGCCATCATCAAGGGCGATGCGCTAGTCCATCTGGTGGCGCAGAGCATGCAGATCGACGGCACGGTGCAGGTCACCAACCAGGTCAGCGGCCGGGTGTTGCTCAATGCGGGCAAGACCATCACCACCGCAGGCTTTATCACCTCGGGCAAGGACATCGCGCTCAATGCCGGGGTTGACCTGTCCTGGGATCGCACGCGCCTCGAAGGCGTGATTACCCGCGAGCAGCTGCTCGGCGGCAGCATCACGGTACACGGCCAGGCCCTGCTCAATGCCAAGGGGACGCTCAGCCTGCAAGCCGGTGGCGACGTGCTGGTTGATGGCGAGCCGGTGGCGCCGCGCACGACCACGATCACCACCATCAACACCACGTCCGAGCTGGTGCCGGTCATTACCGGTTACCACCAGGAGGCCGCTGGCACCGTTGATGTGCCGGTGATCACCACGACCAAGACCGAAATTACCGTTCAGCTGCCCGACAAAGAGGTGGTGACCGGCCATTACAACTACGAGTTTGATGTTGCGCTGTCGCAGAGCGGCTACTGGAATCCGACCAAGAGCAATGAAGCCGACAAGTTCCGCGAGGTGCTGGTTGAAGGCGTCGATTACCACAACGACCAGATCAACTGGGCCAATGCCAGCGATGAGCAAAACCCCGGCCGCAGCGCCGATGCAGGGACAAACAACCCGGTCAGCGACTACCACAGCACCAAGTACAAGACCTTCCAGCAATTGAACGATGCCCAGCGCTGGGCGGTGCTCAATTCGACTGGTTACAAGCCTCTGTACGACTTCAGCTACGGCGCGGCGACCACCGATGCCAGCGGCAACGTCACCGGCTCGGTGGCAAATAAGGTCTGGGTGAACAAGACGGAAAACGGCAGCGTCACCAAAACGATGACGACGCCGACCTGGGCGGCGGCCACCCAGCAGGTGTTCAAAATCGACGTGGCCAACTGGCGCGACAAGTATGTGCTGATGCCCACCGGCGCCAACAATGACATCCTGAACCTGATCTCCCAGGGCAATGCCCAGTACCTGACCGGCGACACCAGCCTGGACGGCACCAACAGCGGCGCAAGCTGGGTGACCAATGCCGCAGGCGCGACCGGCGAGCTGGTGGGCACTTACAAAGACACGGGCAATGTCAAGTACGAGCAGGTCACCTCTGCTTTCAGCAACCCGTCCGATGGCGTGGACTACGACGGCCAGGGCGCCAAATGGCTGGCCAGCTATAACGGCGGCGGCACCCGCATTTACAGCATCACCGGGAACCTGACCGGCGTTGCAGCAGACCAGGCGCTGACCAGTTCGACCGTCAATCCGCGTGACCCGAACTGGTCCTGGGTATCGACCTCGACCGGCTGGATATACCAGACAACCCCGGTCAATGACTACACCGCGCCCGCCAACACCTCGGCCATCGCGTCGGTGGGCACGCGTTCGACCAATGCGATGCAGTCCACCGCTGATTACTACACGGCGCTGACCTCCGCGACAGCCTCGCTGACGGAAAAATCCAGCTACACCACCCGCTACAACGTCGAAGTGGGCTGGGCCTACGGCAACGGTTCGGTGACCTTCTACAAGGATTACAACTACAGCGGCGCCACCAGTTACTACACGGCTGGCACCGACTGGGTCGGCAGCACGGTGAATGACACTTTTAGCGCACTGCAATGGACTGGGACGACCAAGAAGGTCGTGGCCTACGAGCACAAAGGCTACGGCGGCACGGCGTGGACTTTTGACGCCAGCGCCCAGCCTTACCCCAGCGGCTGGGCCGACAAGATTTCAGCGGTCAAGGTCTATGGCTACCGCTATGAGAACTACTCGGGCTACAACTACAGCTGGACTTCGACGGACACCAAGGTGTATGACCAGCGCATCAAGCTGTCTTACCACCTGGTGACCAATGCCAAGGAAATCACCAACAAGGTTCCCAACTACGAAACCCGCATCGTTGATGTAGAAACCGTGCAGTTCCAAAAAGTCACGGTCTGGAAGTCCGTGCCGACGATTGAGTACAAAACCCAGCTCAAGTCCGAGGCCACGACCCTCGTCACCGGCGGCGTGGTTTACGGCGGCTTTGCTGGCGAAACCCTGAGTGCTGCCACGATCAGCGTCAACGCCGGTGGCTCGGTGCAGCTCTCGGGCGGCGCGTTGAAGGCGGCCAATGTGCTGAGCATTACGGCGGGCAATTTGCTGCAGGCTCAAGGCACAGGCGTGGACAGCCACAATGCGCCCAAGTCGGTGACGCTGACTGGCGGCTCGCAGCTCAACCTGAGCAGCGGCCAGAATCTGCAAGTTGACGACTCCGTGGTTCTGAATGTGACCGGCGTCGCGGCCACCCTGAATCTGAAGGCGGGCAACGACCTGTTCCTCGGTGGCAGCACCACGGCGGCGGGCGCAGGCGCCAGCATTTTGCTGCAAGCGGGCAGCGACCTGAGCGTCAGCGGCGCGGTTCTGGCATCGTCGGTTGTGCTGAACGCGGGCGCCAGCACGGCAGGCGATGGCGCGATCAGCACCGACGCGCAGACCACGATTGAAGCCACAGCGGGCAACCTGACGCTGACTGCCGGTCGCTACGGCGGCGGCATCCAGATGAGCGATTCGACCCTCAAGGCCAGCGCTGGCGTGAGCCTGGTCGCGCTCAATGGCGCGATTACCCAGACGCGCAAGGATCTGGTCGATAGCAATGGCGTGATTCAAAGCACGCCAAGCGGCTTGATTAGCGCCCAGAGCCTGAATGTGTCCGGCGACAACGGCATTGACCTGAACACAAAGGTCGCCACCGCCACGCTGAAGCTGGCCGCCTCCGGCGACATTTCGCTGCGCAACCTGGGCGATTTGACGCTGAGCAGCGTCTCTGCGTTTGACGGCGGCATCACCGTTTACAACCAGGGCAATCTGCTGGCCGCCAGCGTGCTCGCGCTGGGCACGAGTGACCGCAACGACATCGACCTGAGCGCCTATGTGGTCGGGACGACGGGATCGGCCAGCATCAGCCTGGGCAGCGTTAGCAGCGCGCAGCGCGGTGACTTGCTGCTCCAGGCCGATGGCAGCATCAGCATGGTCGATACGACATCGCTGGCAACGGCCGATACGCTGCAAGCCAAGCTGCGCGGCCCGCTGAGCCTGCGCACGAATATCAACGCCCTGAGCGCCACCACCAGCCAGGCGGGCGACATCACCGTGAACCAGAACCTCGCTGGCGCACGCAAGCTGTCGCTGACCCAGGTGCTGGTGTCTGACGGCAACTTCACCCTCGACGCAGGAAACTCGGTTGATGTGATTGACCTGCGACTGGGCAGCAATGCAGATTTGCCGGACGGCAATGTGACGCCGGATATTTCGATCACCGCCGCTGGCGACATCCGGATCGCCTCGCTCAACGCGGGCCTGTATCTGGCGCCCGGCAGCGCCAAACTGGCGGTGCGCAACAGCGGCAACACGGCCGATATCACGCTCGATGAAGTCACCTCCAATGGCGACGTGTATCTGAACTCGACGGGCGGCGCCGTGCTGCAGCGCACTTCTTCAGCGGTGCCAAACCTGGTCGCTGACCGCCTGACCGTGCTGGCGGCAACCGGCATCACCGGCTTGCTGACGGCCATCAACAGCCTGGATGCGGTCACGACGACAGGCAATATCAGCTTGAGCGATATTGACGGCGCCTGGGAAAAATCGCCGGGCTTGGATGTGATTCAGGCGGTGACGGCCAAATCCGCCGCTGGCGGGGCCAACAACACCGTGACCCTGGTCGCTCAGGGCGGCCTGCGCGTGGGCAGCTGGACGGCCGGACTGGCGCCCAACGCCGGTGCCATCGTCGCCAACACGATTCACCTGGAAAGCCAGACCGGCAGTGTGCTGGTGGCCGCGCCTGCGGGCTACAGCACGACCACGCTGACCCCGAACACGCTCGACTATGACCGTGGCGTGATCTTTATCGCGCACAACGATGTGTCGCTGTACCGCTTCTTTGAAGCGCCCGACTGGATGGAGTACCGCGCTGGCGGCGTGTTCACCTTTGGCGTGCCGGGCAGCAACCTGACCAGCCTGCTGCCCGCCTCGCTGTCGTCGGACACCCTGATTCTGGAGTCGTCGAGCACCCTGAGCCTGAGCGGCACGCTCAGCGCTGGCAAGCGGCTCGAACTGATCAGCGGCCAGGATGTGCGCATCAGCGGCAGCATCACTGCGCGCACCGGCAGCGCGATTGGCGAGCTGCTGATCACCGCGCGCGGTGCCACGCAGTCGCAGACCTTTATCGACGTGAACAAGACGCTGGGCGCGACGCCGACGGCGGCACAAATCGCGGCCCTTACGGTGCTGAGCGATACCGGCTTTATCGACATACAGACGGCTGCGCTGCCAGCGGCCAACTTCCAGTTGCGCGCCAAGAACGATGTCTTCCTGCAAGTCAGCGACAACCTGAGCCTGAGCGGCTTTGTCGGCGGCCTGAGCGGTTTTGACCCGGCGCGCAATGTGACGATCAATGTGCTCGGCGCGGGCCATGCGCTCAAGCTCAAGAGCGGCATTGTCGCGGCCAGCCAGACCACCGCCAGCGGGGTCGGCCTGCTGCAGATCAAGGCCACGTCGATCACCGCCGACGGCGCGTCGGTGTTCATTGCCGACCAGCTCGAAGTCAGCGCCACCAATGGCGCGCAGCTCAACACGCTGGTGCGCACGGTCAAGGTGGACTCGACCGTGTCCGGCGATGTCAGCATCAACGAAGCGACCGACCTGATCGTCGAGCATGTGGTGGCCAATGCGGGCAACATCACCATCCAGGCCGCCGGGGCCATGACAGCCAAGGATGTCCGCAATGTGGCCGATGGCAACTTCATCACCATCAATGCCGGCAAGAACCTGACGGTCGGCCATGTCGAAGCGGCCACCTCGGTCGGCACGCAAAAATCGGCCGGGGCGATTGTCACGGTCGATTCAGCGGGCGTGATTGATGAGCTTTACAGCGCGGTGGATGTGATCCGGCCGCTGACGGGCGTGCATTACACCGACTACGGCCAGACCCACGCCAGCCTGTATGGCTACGCCGTTCATGTGTATGGCGCGACGGCCGCTGTGCCGGTTCAGCTGCTTACCCAAAGCAGCACCGGCACCGGCACGCTTGATCTGCAAGTGTTGACCACGGGTGCGGGCGCCAGCTATGTCCGCGACCTGCAAACCCACATCAGCAAGAAACAGGCAAACCAGGCCGGGGGCGCTGAAGTCACCGTGAACGTGACCGTCACCACGCCGCCGGGCCAGGATAGCAAGCAAGTCAGCGTGGTGGAATACGGCAGCGCGCCACCCGCCAGCGGTTACATCTATACCGTGACGGTCAATGCGCAGACCTATGTCACCACGGTCGATGGCACGCTCGTCGCCGCGACCTGGGAGGCGGTGCTGGCAGACTTGAAGGCGAAAATTCAGGCTGGCAATACGCCCGCCGTGATTGCCGCTGGCAAGGCGATTGATGTCAGCTATGACAGCACGATGCGCCAGTTGACCTTGACCGGCCGCACGGCCAACAAGACCTTCACTTTGGTGGTTGATGCCAACGCGGTGACGATGCCAATCGTCCAGCCGGTCGATGAGGCCCTGAAGATTGACGGCGCAGGCCCGCTGGTGGCGCCAGGCTTCTTGCAGCTGCAGGTCAGCGATGTTTCCTTTGCGAGCGGCTACACGCCAGCTGTCGGCTATGTCCACAGCGTGACGATCAACGGCGCGCAATACAGCGCCCGCGTCGGCGAGAACGCGCTGATCAACATCCAGGGCAGCGGCGCGGTGTCTGATCTGCCGGTTTCCGTTTCCGGTCATGGCCCGGTTGTCGGAGCCAGCGATCCCGTCATTGGGGGAACCGGCGGCATCACGCTGGCCCACACCGCGCTCAAGGGCTGGGCACTTGACCTCTCCGGCCTGGAAGTGCGCAATGGCGCGACTTACACCGTTGTCATTGGCAGCGGTGCCAGCGCCGCGACGTTCAGCTACACGGCAGCAGCCTCCGGCGCCACCCTGGCCGATATTGCGGCAGGACTGGCCAGCGCCATCAAGGGCAACGGCAGCTACAGCACCACCACCTCGGTGGCCCAGACGGTCAGCAACACCTGGTTTAGCGTGCTCAATGCGCTTGCCAGCCAGGTCAATGCCAGCGAAAAAATCACGGCAACGGTCAGCGCGAGCAGCCTGCACCTGGTCGGCAAGGACGGCTTGACCGCCTTTGCCGTCAATGGCGCTGGCGTGACGCAGGCGTCGAGCATCACCGGCAATGGCACGGTGCTGCAGCAGGCGCCGGACGCGACACATCCGCAGCAAAACCTCATCACCTTTGCCGGCGCTGTGGTGGCGACTCAGGCCTATAGCGTCACGGTCAACGGCAAAAACTACGCCGTGCGGCCAAGCGGCACCAACGACTTTCTGACCCTGTCCACAGGAGCCGATGACCTGCCGATAACCGTCGAAGTGGTTGATGCCAACAATGGCAATGCGATTGCGGCCACCGGCTTGAGCGGCATTCGTGCGACCAGCACGAATACCAGCCTGCCGCGCACCGTGGAGCTGACCGGATTGGCGTTCACCATCGGCGATGTCGTGGTGCTCAAGATTGGCGAGAACCGCTACACCTACCAAACCGTCACGGGCGACACCCTGACCAAGGTCGCCACGGCGCTGGCAGCCCAGATCAATGCGGACAGCTTCGCAGGCTTTACCGCCAGCAGCTCCACTTTGAGCGTGTCGGCCAGCTGGAACAGTGTGCTGAACAGCCTGCAAACCCTGATTCAGGCCGATGGCCAGCTGAACGTCACGCCCAATGTCGGCAACCAGACCTTGCTGCTGGCAGCCAAGGTCAACAATGGCAAATTCACGCTCAACGGCGTGGCGGTCGCGCCGGTGACGGCGTTGACGGCTGATCCGGTGCGACCCATCACGCCAGCCGGTCATGACGCCTTCCAGGTCAGCCAGGTGGTGTATGCCGATCCGGCCAGCCTGACCAAGCCCTACACCCTGGGCAATGGCTACAGCTACACCGTCACCGTGAACGGCCATGCGTACAGCGCAGTGGTCGGCAGCGCTGGCGTGACGGCCGACTGGGCCTCCATTCTGGGCACGCTGGCCAGCAAGATCACCGCTGGCGAGAGCGCCATCACGACCAGCTACCACGTCTCAGCCAGCGGCCAGTACCCGGCACTGAGCCTGACGATGACGGCCAAGGTGAAGAACACGGCCTTCCCCGTCAGCAGCGCCACGGTGAATCTGGCTTCGAGCCTGCCGGTGGTCAATGCGGTGCTGAACAACGGCGCCACCCCGACAACGTCGATTGGCCGCAACGTGGCCCAGGTCTTGGCGCTGACCTTCCCATCGACGCTGAGCGCCGATTCGGTCTATACGGTCAGCATTGGCAGTGCCAACTACGCGGTCAAAATCGGCGACAACGTCAGCGGCTATGGCGCCGTCAGCAACAGCTGGGCTTCCTTGCTCGGCGCTCTGGAGGCCAAGATCAATGCCGACAGCGGCCGCGTCGTCAATGCCGTCGCCAGCACCAGCGCGGGCAACCAGCTCGTCCTGACCGCGTTGACGGTGAACAAGGCCTTCTCGGCCAGCGCCTCCGGTTCGTCGCAGACTGCGGCCAGCGCGCTGAGCGTCGATGGCGACTATGTGCTGATCGTTCCCGACCAGCCCGCTGGCGACTACGGCATGGTGGTGCATGGCAACCTGACCGTGGTTGATCTGCCAACCTCGCCAGCGGTGGGCGGCGCGGTGTCGCTGAGCGCGCTGAGCGGCACTTCTGGCGCTGGCGGCAATCTGGTCATCGTCTCGCCGCTCAATGTGGGTAAAACCGGCGGCTCTATTACGCTGACCGCCTCGGCCAGCCTGACGGTGGGCAGCACCGTGACAGCGTCTTCCCTGACGGTCACGGCCGGTGACGACCTGACCCTCAAGACCGATGTCGGCACGATGACAATCACGCTGACCCAGGCTGGCGATCTGACGATCATCTCCGACAGCGGCCACTATCGGCAGCATGAGCAAAGCCGATGCGGTGACGCTCAGCGCGGTGGCGGGCATGGTCATCGCTGGCAGCGCTGGCCAGACCATTGATGCGTCTTCGCTGAATATCCTGGCCCTCGGCGACATCCAGGTTTACGAGGCCGACGGTATCGCCACGGTCAGCCGCATTGAGAGCACGGGTCATGGCGCCATCACGCTGAACTCGGGTGGCTCGCTGGGGATTTTTGGGGCGATTGCTGCGTCCTTGAGCCGTGCAGTCGCTGTCACCAGCGGCGGCAGCATCACGCTGGCACAGGGCGTCACGACCGACAGCGGCGCCATCACCCTGCTGGCCGCCAATGGCATTGTGATGGGCGATGCGGCCGACCTCAGTAGCGTTAGCGGCAACCTGCTGCTCGACGCTGGCAGCGGCGGCATCACGATGACCGGCGACACCGTGCTCAATGCAGGCTCTGGCACCTTGGCGCTGAGCGCAGCACAGTCGATCACGCTGGGCAAACTGCGCAGCACCAACGCGGCCGATCTGAAGATCAGCAGCGGCGGGCTGGTCGATGGTGCCGACGGCACCGTGGACATCATGGCGCACAACGCAGCATTGTGGATACGCTCGAACGGCGGCATTGGCGCCGAGAGCAATGCCATCGAGACCGATGTCAAGTCTTACGACCTGGTCAACAGCGGCGCTGGCGATATCGCGCTGCAAAACGTCGGCGATATTGTGGTCACGCAGGCCACGCAGCAGGCTTCGGGCTCGGTATCGATTTCCACGCTCGACGGCTCGGTCATCACCGCCGCAGGCGCTCAAGGCGTGACGGCAACGTCCGGCACGGTCAGCCTGTACGCGGGCGGCAACGGCGGCTTTATCACCCTCGGCGCCGATGTGGCAAGCACCGGCGGCACGATCAGCCTCACGGCGGAAGGCGGCGATGTGACGCTGGGTGCTGGCGTGCATGTGCGCGGCAGCGCCGGAGCCAGCAGCCATGATGTGCTGATCAAGGCCTCGAAGGGCGCCTTGCTTAACGATCCGGCCGCCACTGGCTGGCTCACGCTGGCCGACGGCAGCCTGAATCCCGAGATCGACTGGGCCATGAGCCAGCACTTCTTCACCTTGGACCAGGCCAGCGGCCAGGTCGTGGTGGCGAATGTGCCAAGCTATCTGCAGGCTTCGCACCTGTTTAACGGCACGGTGCTGCGGGCGGCCAACGGGCCGATGCTGCAGGCCACCGGCGGCACGATCAAGATCTCCGTGCGCAACGAAATCGGCCTGGCCCTGGAGGGTTACCACTTCAGCCCGCTGTCCATCGTGGTCGATGCGCCCAAGCTGTCCGTGAGCAGCAGCGAGCGCAAGGATGTCAGCCTGCTGGCAACCGGCACCACCTCGATTCTGAGCGATGCCAGCACCAGCGGCGCGCGCGGTGGCGCATCGGTCGTCTCCACGCTGGACGGCACGCAGACGGTGACGGCGTCAGTCGATGCCAGCGGTAAAGACCTGAGCTTTAACGCGGGCAAGATCGTCATCAGCGCACCGGTGCGCAGCGCCGGGGCGATGCTGGTGTTCACGCCTGTTGATCCGACGGCGCCGATTCTGATTGGCGATCTGGCCACCGGCGCGGTGACCAGCCAGACCCTGCAGCTGAGCACCGGTTCACTGGGCTATCTGCAAGACGGCTTCCAGGAAATCGTGGTGGGCAGCCAAACGGGCAGCAACCTGATTTGCATTGGCGGTACAGGTTCGACCACCTCGGTGACGCTCAGCGACACCTTGCACCTTCTGGCGCCCATGCTGGGGGGCGAGGTGTTTATCAATGCACCGCTGATCCTGTCGGGCAATGCGTCGCTGATTATTGAAGGCTCCGGCTATGAATACTCGGTCGATACGCTGTCGCTGTGATGATGTTTCATGAATTGACCTTGTCCCCGAAAAGTGAAATTTTGGGGTTCTGTCACGCTGCTCGTTGACAAGCGTGTTTGGGGTAGAGGGGCCACTTTATCCTGCTCAAACTGGTGTCTGCTGGCTGAAATCTGGTGGCTGGAATCTGGGGAGCGCTTTGCTGTCAAAATAAGCGCAACTCTATCCAGTCAATGATTACCACTCCGCCTTCCGACAACGTCGATATCTCGTCCTCTGCTCTTCTTCCCACAACCTACCCTGAGACGCATCCTGACATCCTGTTGGGGCCGGTACGCCCCGAATTGATTCGCGCTGAGCTTCTGGCCGACCTGCTGGAGGCTACTGCCGCACGCATTCCCGACAAGACCGCGCTGATCTTTGGCGCGCAGCAGCTGAGTTACCGTGAACTCAATGCCCGCGCCGACTGCGCCGCGTCCGCCCTGATTGAAGGCGGCGTGCGGCCCGGACACATCGTTGGCCTGTGGCTGCCGCGTGGCATTGACCTGCTGGTGATGCAGGCAGCGATTGCCAAAACCGGCGCCGCCTGGCTTCCGTTTGATGCGGACACGCCGCCAGAGCGCATTGCCGTGTGCCTCGATGACGCCAAAGCGCCGGGCATCGTCAGCTGCGCCAGTTTCGCGCCGCGTCTTGCCGATGGCGCCCGCCCGGTGTGGACGGCTGAAACGTTGTCCGCGCCCGGCAAAACGCCGCTGCACACACGCCAGAACGTCTCGCCGTCCGACCTGGCCTATGTCATCTACACATCAGGCTCGACCGGCAAGCCCAAAGGCATCGAAATCAGCCAAGCTAGCATCTGCCACTTTCTGCGCAGTGAAAACGCTTTGCTTGGCATCCAGGAAAGCGACCGCGTCTATCAAGGCTTTTCAGTCGCTTTTGACATGTCGTTTGAGGAAATCTGGATCAGCTATCTGGCCGGTGCCACGCTGTGGATCGCGCCCAAAGAAGTGGCCTCAGACCCCGAGGCGCTGCCGCGTGCGCTGCAAGACAACGGCATCACCGTGCTGCACGCCGTGCCGACGCTGCTGGCGCTGTTCAACCAGGACGTGACCAGCCTGCGGCTGATCAATCTGGGCGGCGAAATGTGTCCGCAGTCGCTGGTGGCGCGCTGGGCGCGGCCCGGTCGCCAGGTGTTCAACACCTACGGCCCGACCGAGGCCACCGTGTCCGCCAGTCTGGCCGAGCTGCACGCTGGCGTGCCAGTCACCATTGGCGGCCCGTTGCCCAATTACGGTTTGCTGGTCATTGCGCCCGATGTGGAAGGCGGTTTGCGCCTGCTGCCGCGCGGCGAAGTCGGCGAACTGTGCATCACCGGCCCCGGCGTTGCGGCGGGCTACCTCGGACGGCCCGATTTGAGTCTGGACAAATTCCTCGCCAACCCCTGGGCGAGCAGCGCCGCGCAAGCCCGGCTCTACCGCACCGGCGATCTGGCCCGCATAGACCCGGACGGCTGCGTGCAGTGCCTGGGCCGCACCGACGACCAGGTCAAGATTCGCGCCAGCCCGGCGTGGGCACTGTCGCCGTGGTGCTGCGCCAGGAGGACGGCATTGATCAGCTGATCGCCTTTATCGTCGCCGAGAGCGGCCAGACGCTCGCAAGCGCCGTGCTGCGCGGCGCGCTCAGTGCCGTGCTGCCGACGTATATGGTGCCCGGCCACTTTGAAATGCTGGCGGAAATGCCGCGCCTGACCTCGGGCAAGATAGACCGCAAGGATCTAAAAGCGCGTCCGCTGGCGCTGCTGCCGCACGACGCCAGCGCGTCCGACACGCCGACCACACCGGCTGAAGAGGTGCTGTTTGCCGCCTTGGCCAAGCTGTTTCCCGGCCAGCCGATTCGCCGCAGTGCGGATTTCTTTTCGGATCTGGGCGGCCATTCGCTGTTGGCGGCCCGGCTGGCGTCGGCTTTGAGAGCCGATGCGCGTTTTGCCCATGTGACGGTGCGCGACATTTACCAGAACCGCCGCATCGGGCGCATCGCCGAGGTGCTGGCGCAGGCGCATGAGGCCGCGCCGCCGGTCGATACCGACTGGACGCCGCCACCGGCCTGGAAGCGCTGGCGCTGCGGCGTGGCGCAGGCGGCGGCCATTCCGCCGCTGGTGACGCTGCACATGGCGCAGTGGCTGGCGCCTTTTTTCACCTACCACTTTTTCACTGGCGAAGCGGACGACTCGGTGGCGCTGGCCGTTGCCGCCTCGACGGGTGCCTACCTGCTGGCAACGCTGCTGGAGTTCGCGCTGGCCATTGCTGGCAAATGGCTGATCGCCGGGCGGCTCAAGCCGGGGCGCTATCCGCTGTGGGGCCTGACCTATTACCGCTGGTGGCTGGCCGACCGGCTGATCGAGTCGGCGCCCGTTTATATGCTCAGCGGCTCGTCGCTGTATGTCTGGTGGCTGCGCGCCCTGGGCGCAAAGATTGGGCGAGACGTGGTGATTGGCTCCATCACGCTGCGCGTGCCCGACCTGCTGGTGATCGGCGACGATGTCAGCATCGGCAACGCGGTGAATCTGGAAAATGCGCGTGTCGAACACGGCCAGCTGCATCTGGGCCGCATCGACATTGGCAGCGATGCCGGTGTCGGTTCGTATGCGATTTTGGAGGGCAACACGGCCATTGGCGCGTTCGGCCACCTCGAAGGCCAGACGGCGCTGAGCGACGGCATGCGCGTGCCGCCCGCTCGCGTCTGGAGCGGCTCCCCGGCGCGGGACGTGGGCGCTTTCGATCCGGCCTCGAACCCGGCGCGGCCGCCGCTGTCCAGAACCCGGCAGGCCGCCGAAGCGCTGTTTTTCCTGTGCGGCGCGCTGCTGATCACGACCTTGTTCTTTTTGCCGGTGTTTCCCAGCTTCATGCTGATCGACTGGATCGACAGCTCCGAGAATTTCGCACCGCTGCCCAACAGCCAGATTCCGTTCCAGATCGCCAAGTATTTCATGCTGGCCTTCCCGGCCACGGCGGTGCTGATTGTGCTGACCGCCTTGCTGTCCACCGCGATTCGCTGGAGCGTGCTGCCGCGCATGAAGCCCGGAAGCTGGCCCGTTCACAGCAATAAGTATTGCGCCAAATGGCTGGTCAACCAGATTCAGGAGTCCAGCCTGAGCGTGCTTCACGGCGTGTATGCGACGGTGTATGCGCCCTTTTGGTATCGGCTGCTGGGCGCCAAGGTGGGCAAAGGCGCGGAGATTTCCACCGCGCTGGGCCTGGTGCCCGACATGCTGACGCTGGGCGAAGACACCTTCATCGCCGACGCCGTGATGCTGGGCGACGAA
This sequence comes from Polaromonas sp., assembly GCA_026400075.1. GTDB lineage: Bacteria > Pseudomonadota > Gammaproteobacteria > Burkholderiales > Burkholderiaceae_C > Polaromonas. The sequence goes on along the minus strand of JAPLPS010000368.1, from coordinate 3,947 downwards.
AAAATCGACGGCGGCTGGATGACCATGCAGCCGACGGTGATTTCCCGGCGCAGCTTTGTCGGCAACGGCGCTTACATTCCCGACGGCACCACGCTGCCGGAAAACGTGCTGATTGGCGTGCATTCGACCGTCCCGGCTAACGACGCCATGCACGGCGGCGACACCTGGCTGGGCTCGCCCCCGATCAACCTGCCCGCGCGCGAGAGTGTGCAGGGCTTTGCCGAGCACCTGACCTTTCGCCCCTCGCCGCTGCGCCGCATCGGGCGCGGCACCGTGGAGGCGTTTCGCATCGTCGCGCCGCATGCGTTTGTCATCGCCGTTGGTTACACCATCGTGCTGAATGTGATGCCAGCGGCGGCAGAGGCGCGCTGGGGCAAGGTAGTCGCTGACCTGGCGATGGCCGGCCTGATTTACGGCATCGGCACCTTTGCTTTTGTCGCGGTGCTCAAGTGGCTGCTGCTGGGCCGCTACCGAAAATGCAGCGTGCCGATGTGGACGCCCTTTGTCTGGCTGTCGGAGGCGGTGACCAACCTGTATGAAGGCATCACCGTGCCCAACTTCATGCGTTACCTGCGCGGCACACCCTGGCTGCCGCTGGCGCTGAACCTGCTGGGCAGCCGCATCGGGCGCGGCGTGTACCTCGACACCACCGACATCACCGAATTCGACTGCGTGTCGATTGGCGACTACAGCGAACTCAACGCCCAAGCCTGCCCGCAAACCCACCTGTTTGAAGACCGGATCATGAAAATTGACCACGTCAAAATCGGCAGCCGCGTCTATATGGGGCCGCGCAGCGCCGTGCTGTACAGCGCCGTGGTCGGCGACAACGCCAAGCTGGGCGCGCTCACGCTGGTGATGAAGGGCGAGCACATTCCGCCCGCAACCGGCTGGCGCGGCTGCCCGGCGGCACCTGCGCACGTTTGACCTTGCGCCAGTCGAAGGATCAGGCGATGCTCACAGTCCATCCCTGGCCCGCCTCGCGGCCCCTGATGGCGGCCGCACCCGAAGCCCGGCCGGACGTGCTGGTGATCAGCGTGGCCACACCCAGCCACACGCTGCGTGACGCGGCACGGGCGCAGCTGCGCGGTGCCGTGCGCGACGTGCTGGGCCTGCAATTGAATCGTTCGCCTGAGTCGATTGGATTGATGTCCGTGCCCGGACAGGCGATTCGCGTTGACCTGCCCGGCCACGCGATCAGCTTGTCGGCCAGTCATGAATCCGGCATCTCCGTTGCCGCCATTCGTCGGGGCGGCCCGGTCGGCGTCGATATCATGCGGCTGCCGGAGGAGTTTGAATGGCAGCCGCTCGCCCGCGACTACCTCGGCTTGCAAGCGTTTGCGAAGCTGGAACGCATGCCAAAGCACGAACAACTGCCTGCATTTACGCGCGAATGGACCCGGCTTGAAGCGGCGCTGAAGTGCCTGGGTATCGGGCTGCAGGAGTGGAACGCATCTCTGGAGCGCCAGATTCGAGCTTGCCGCATCATCAGGCTGGCGTTGCCCGCAGGATTATTCGGCTCGGTCGCTTGTGAGAAAGTGGCCTCCCGAGTCAAGACAATTTCCCACTCAGTTTAGAGCGCTGTCATCCAGACTATCGGCACTCACTTGCCGTCGCTGTCGGCGAAGAGCTCGACCAGGAGCTGGCGCATCCACAGGCTGGCCGGATCGCGGTTGAACTTGGCGTGCCAGAACAGGTTGATGGCGATGTCGGGGATCCGTGCCGGATGGGGCGAACTGACCAGTCCAAACGGCGCCTCGCAGCGCTGCGCAAAGCGCTCGGGCAGCGTGGCGATCAGGTCGGTGGTTTGCAAAATGTGCCCCACCGCAATGAAGTGCGGCACGACCAGCCGCACCTTGCGCTGGATGCCTGCGCGCGCCAGAAAACCATCGACTTCGCCGTGGCCGGTGTTCGCCGAGACCACGCCGACATGATCGAGCTGCGTGAATTGCGCCAGCGTCATCGGCGATTTGGCGAGCGGGTGTCCCTGGCGAAAGACGCACACATACTGGTGGTGAAACAGGCGGCGCTGAAAAAAGCCCGTCTGCAAGTTGGGTAGCAAGCCCAGCGCCAGATCGACGGTGCCGGATTCCATGTCCTCCTTCAGGTTTCCTGTATTGGGCCGCACCGTGCTGACCCGCACATGGGGCGCCATTTTGGACAGCGCCACCATCAACGGCGGCATGAAATACATCTCGCCAATATCGGTCATGGCCAGCTGGAAATTGCGCGCGCTGGTGTTCGGGTCAAACGAGTCGCGTGTGGTGAGCGCCGTCTGCAGCGCGTTCAGCGCGTAAATCACCGGCTCGGCCAGGTACAAGGCATACGGCGTCGGCTCCATCCCGCGTGAGGTGCGCAAAAACAGCTCGTCTTTCAGTGCGGCGCGCAGGCGTTTCAGGGCGTTGCTGACAGCGGGCTGCGTCAGGTTCAGCTTCTCCGCCGCCGTGGAAACGCTGCGGTCGAGCAGCAGCTGGTTGAAGACCACCAGCAGATTCAAATCAATGTCACGCAAGTCCATACAACACCTCAATATTCACAACGGTGATTCTATCTATTGGATTTGGTTTATCGACTTATATCGCTTGACTCTCCACAATCACTTCCAACAGGAGACAAGGGCATCAGCCTTCAACATATGGAACTCGTCGTCAACCCCCTCAATGTGCGCTTGAACGTGGACAGCGGAAGCAATCTGCTGGACGTGCTGATCGCCCACCAATTGCCTATTTCCTACAGCTGCATGTCGGGGCGCTGCGGCACCTGCCGTTGCCGCGTGCTGTCCGGCCAGGTGCGCAACAGCGGCCCCGAAGCGGGCCGACCCCACGCTGACAAGGACGACTACGTGCTGGCCTGCCAGTCGGTGCTGACCGACAACTGCACTATCGAGCTGCCCGAGGTGGACGAGGTGGTGGTGCATACCGCGCGCATCGTCAAGGGCACGGTGACGGCGATTGAAGAAGCCACCCATGACATTCGCCGCATCCGCGTCAAGCTGGCCAAGCCGATGTCGTTCAGTCCGGGGCAATATGCCACGCTGCAATTCACGCCAGAACACATCCGGCCCTATTCGATGGCCAGCCTGTGCGACGACACTGAAATGGAATTCCAGATTCGCCGCGTCCCCGATGGCCGGGTCACCGCCTATGTCTTTGACGAGTTGAAAGTCGGGGCGTCCCTTCGCGTCAGCGGCCCGCTGGGCGGCGCTTATCTGCGGCAAAAACACACCGGCCCGATGCTCTGCGTGGGCGGTGGCACTGGCTTGGCGCCCGTGCTGTCCATCGTGCGTGGCGCGCTGGCGGCGGGCATGCAAAACCCGATTCACCTCTATTTTGGCGTGCGCAGCGCGCAGGACGTGTACGACGCCGAGCGCCTGCAGGCGCTGGCCGCTGCGCATCCGAACGTGATCGTTCACATCGTCGTCGCCACCGGCGCGGCCGGGGCCGGGCAGCGCAGCGGCCTCGTCACCGACGCGATTGAAAAAGACCTGAAAACCTTGACCGGCTGGCGCGCCTACCTGTGCGGCGCTCCGGTCATGGTCGATGCCTTGAACCTTCTCGTCACCCGCATGGGCCTGGCGCCCAGCCATATTCACGCGGACGCTTTTTACCCCAGCGGCCTGTAGCAGGCGCTGCATTCACAGACTCACCACCAACTCAAGGAGACAAGCAATGAGTGAAACCAACACCGTGTTCCCGGAAAACCCCACCTGGCCGGGAGAAGGAACCAGCCGGATACCCTTCTGGGCCTACACCCGTGAAGATTTGTACAAAAAGGAACTCGACCGCCTGTTCTACAACGACCACTGGTGTTATGTCGGCCTGGAGGCGGAAATCCCCAACGCGGGCGACTACCGGCGCACGGTGATTGGCGAGCGTTCCGTGATCATGGTGCGCGACCCGGACGGCGGCGTCAATGTGATCGAAAACGTCTGCGCCCACCGGGGCATG
>JAPLPS010000210.1 GCA_026400075.1 Polaromonas sp. | reverse complement strand
GCTGACGCGACCGGTGTCCAGATCCTTGACCGGGTGGTTGGCACCGTGGTGGCCAAACTTCATCTTGAAGGTCTTGGCGCCCGAAGCCAGCGCCATGATCTGGTGGCCCAGACAGATGCCGAAGGTCGGAATGCCGGTTTCGATCAGCTCGGCGGCGGCGGCAATCGCGTAGTCGCAAGGCTGCGGATCGCCGGGGCCGTTGCTCAGGAAAATGCCGTCCGGCTGGTACTTCAGCACTTCGGCGGCGCTGGTTTGCGCGGGCACGACGGTGACGCGGCAGCCGCGCTCGGCCAGCATGCGCAAAATGTTGAACTTGACGCCGAAGTCATAGGCCACGACGTGAAACGCGGGCTGCGTCTGCTCGCCGTAGCCGGTGCCGAGCTTCCACTCGGTCTGCGTCCACTCGTAAGGCTGCTTGACCGACACCACTTTGGCCAGATCCTGCCCGGCCATGCTGGGCGCGCCCTTGGCGGCGGCCACGGCTTTTTCAATTGCCGCCGGGGTGACGGTTTCGCCAGCGCCCAGGGCCAAAATGCAGCCGTTTTGCGCACCGTGAATACGCAGATGGCGCGTCAGGTGGCGCGTGTCGATGTTGGCAATCGCCACCGTGTTTTCCTTGACCAGGTACTCGGACAGGGTCATGGTCATGCGGAAATTCGAGGCCAGCAGCGGCAGATCCTTGATGATCAGGCCAGCGGCGTGGACTTTAGCCGCCTCGACATCTTCGGCACTGACGCCGTAGTTGCCGATATGCGGGTAGGTAAGTGTGACGATCTGCTGGCAATAGCTGGGATCCGTGAGGATTTCCTGGTAGCCGGTCATGGCGGTGTTGAACACCACCTCACCGATCGTGGCGCCTGGCGCGCCAATCGAATTGCCGATAAAGACCGTGCCGTCTGCGAGCGCCAAGATGGCGGGCGGGGATATATCGCGTGTTCCCTGTAGAGACAAAAGCACTGGGTTCTCCGGGTTGGTTTCGGTTCGCCCAAGCGCGCACAAGAAACGTCTATTCAGACTCTTGCGGACTGCTTTTTTGTGGGGTTTGGCTTGGTGCGAGCGGGCGAAGCTGGGATTTGCAAAGTTTTTGATTATAGCTTGGGGATAAACCCTATGCCAGCGCGCTCGCATACAGGCAGATCGCTGCCGCCGCCGCCACATTCAGCGACTCCTCGCCGCCGGGTTGGTCGATGCGCACTTTGAGGCTGGCCCGCGCCATCAGACTCTCGCCGACGCCCTGCCCTTCGTGGCCCATCGCCCAGGCGCAGGGCATGGGCACGCGCTGCTGGTGCAAAAAGCTGCCGTGGTGCGAGCTGGTGACGACAATCGGCACCGTCAAATCGGCCAGCGTCTCGGGCGCCACGCCTTCGACCAGGCGCAGGCCAAAATGCGCGCCCATCCCGGCGCGCAGCACCTTGGGCGACCACAGCGCCGCCGTGCCCTTGAGCGCAATGATCTGGCCAAAACCAAAGGCCGCCGCGCTGCGCAAAATCGAACCCACATTGCCCGCGTCCTGCACCCGGTCCAAAATTACCGAGGCAGCGCCGGGCTGCAACTCGGGCGCGGCGGGCAGTTCCAGCACAAAACCCATGCGCGCTGGCGATTCAAGGCCGCTGATTTCGGGCAGCAGCGCGTCCGAAATGACGATGTTTTTCTGCGCCACCTGCGTCCATTCAGCGGGCGCCTGCGGCCAGAACGAGGCGGCAAACACGGCGATGGCCGGTTTCAAGCCCCGCGCCAGCGCCGCCCGGCACAGATGGTCGCCTTCGAGCCAGACGCGGCCCTGCTTGCGATACGCCGTGCTGTCCTGCGACAGGCGGCGCAAATCCTTGATGAAGGCGTTGTCACGCGAGCTGATCTCGGTGACGGGCACGGAAAAACCGGCGCTCACAGCAACACCCGCGCCACCGGGGCAAAGGATTTGCGGTGCTGCGGACAGGCGCCGTGTTCTTTCAGGGCAGCGAGGTGCGCGACGGTGCCGTAGCCTTTGTGCGTGGCAAAACCGTATTGCGGAAATTCGAGGTGATATTGGGCGCACCAGCGATCCCGGTACACCTTGGCCAGAATCGAGGCGGCGGAAATCGCGGGCACCAGCGCGTCGCCCTTGACGATGGCTTCGGCCAGAATATTTAAGGACGGCAGGCGGTTGCCATCGACCAGCACCTTGTGCGGCCGCAGGCGCAGGCCTTCGACGGCGCGCTTCATGGCCAGCATCGTCGCTTGCAGAATGTTCAGACGGTCGATTTCTTCGACCGTGGCCAGCGCAATCGAGCAGCACAGCGCCTTGGCCTGAATCTCGTCGTAGAGCTGTTCGCGGCGCAGCGCGGTGAGTTTTTTCGAGTCGGCCAGGCCTTTGATCGGATGCAGCTCGTCCAAAATGACGGCGGCGGCCACCACGGGGCCAGCGAGCGGCCCGCGTCCGGCCTCGTCCACCCCGGCGATCAGGCCGGGCGCGTCCCAGGACAAGGCTACTTGCTCAGGTTTGAAGAATTTTCTGGATGGCATCGGTCGCTAATTGAGAAGTGTCGCGCTGCAACTCGGTGTGCAGCTGGGTAAATCGGTGTTCAACGGCGGCTATTTTGGCAGGCGCCGAGGTCTTGGCGTCAATCCATTCAAGCAGCGCCTGCGCCAGCGCCTGTGGCGTGGCGGCATCCTGCAGCAGCTCGGGCACGACAAAATCACGGCACAAAATATTCGGCAGTCCGACCCAGGGCTGGAGCTGCTTGCGCCGCATGATCTGCCAGGACAGCCAGTTCATGTTGTAGGCAATCACCATAGGGCGCTTGAACAGCGCCGCCTCCAGCGTGGCCGTGCCGCTGGCAATCAAGGTCACGTCGCAGGCGGCCAGCACGGCGTGCGACTGGCCCGCGACAATTTGCACGTCGGCGCGCATGCCCGCCTCGTCGGCCAGCTGCTCGATGCGGTTTTTCAGCGCCGGAATGGCGGGCACGATGAATTTGATGGCGGGCTGGGCGTTTTTCACCAGCTTTGCGGCCTGAAAAAAGCGGCTGGCCAGGTACTGGATTTCGGACTCGCGGCTGCCCGGCAGGATAGCGATCACCGTGTCTTCACCCTGCAGGCCAAGCTGGTGCCGGGCGGCGGAACGATCCGGCTGCACCGGAATCACATTGGCCAGCGGATGGCCAACATAGGTCGCGCCAATGCCATGCGCGGCCAGCAAGTCCGGCTCAAACGGGAAGATGCACAGCACATGGTCGGCGCTGCGCCTGAGCTTGTCGATGCGCTCGGCGCGCCAAGCCCAGATCGACGGGCAGACAAAATGCACCGTCTTGATGCCCTGCGCCTTCAGCGCCGCTTCCAGGTCGAGGTTGAAATCGGGCGCATCGACGCCGATGAACAAATCGGGGCGCGGGCCGGGGCCGTCCAGCAGGCGCTTTTTCAGCTGCTCGCGGATGCCGAGAATTTCACGGTAATGGCGCAGCACCTCGACATAGCCGCGCACGGCCAGCTTTTGGCTGGGCCACCAGGCGTCAAGCCCCGGCGGGCCATCTGCGCGCCGCCTATGCCGCCCGCTGTCAAGGCGGGCCAGCGCGCTTTCAGGCCGTCAAGCAGCAGGCTGGCGAGCAGGTCGCCGGAAGTTTCACCCGCGACCATCGCGATGCGGGGTGCCGCCGGGGCCGCAACAGGAAACCCGCCCGCTTCACGCGCAGGCTGCGTTGGTGCGGCTGGCATGGCGGCCTAGCGGACGATGCCGCGCTGCGGCGACGACTTGGCCAGAAAGGCCAGCATCATGTCCACATCGGGCGCGGACTCGGGGTGCGATTGCGTCAGCTCGGCAATGCGCAGCTTGGACTGCTCCAGCGTCAGGCCGTCGCGGTACAGCGCCTTGTGCATGGCCTTGACGGCGGAAATGCGCTCGGGCGAAAAACCCCGGCGGCGCAGGCCTTCAAAATTCATCGAGCGCGCCGCAGCGGGCTGGCCCTGGCACATGACGAACGGCGGCAGATCGGCCACCAGCACCGACGAAATCGCGGTAAAGCTGTGCGCGCCCAGCTTGACAAACTGATGCACGCCGGTAAAGCCGCCCAGAATCACCCAGTCGCCGACTTCGACGTGACCGGCCAGCGTGGTGTTGTTGGCGAAAATCGTCTGGTTGCCCACGGTGCAGTCATGCGCGATATGCACATAAGCCATGATCCAGTTGTCGTCGCCCAGACGCGTCACGCCCAGGTCACCGGGCGTGCCGATGTTGAACCTGCAAAACTCGCGGATGGTGTTGCGGTCGCCGATGACCAGCTCGCAGGGTTCGCCCGCGTATTTTTTGTCCTGGGGCACGGCGCCCAGCGAGTTGAACTGGAAAATCCGGTTGTCGCGGCCTATGGTCGTGTGGCCTTCGATCACGCAGTGGGCGCCGACCGTGGTGCCCGCATCAATGCGCACATGCGGCCCGATGACGGTGTAAGGCCCGACGCTGACCGAGCTGTCCAGCTGGGCCAGGGGATCGACAAGCGCCGTGGGGTGTATGCCCGGCGAAACAGCTGGCAAGGTCATGTCAAGCCCGCTTTCAGGCGACCGTGCGCATGGTACACATCAGTTCGGCTTCGCAGACCAGATTGCCGTCCACGCTGCACACGCCCTTGTATTTGAAAATACCGGCTTTCATGCGCAGCAATTCCACGTCCATGATGAGCTGATCGCCGGGGCCGACGGGGCGTTAGAAACGCGCGCCGTCAAAGCCAGCAAAGTAATAAACGGTCTTGTCGTCCGGCGCCACGCCCAGCGTCGAAAAGCTCAGCAAAGCGGCGGCCTGCGCCATCGCTTCAATCATCAGCACGCCCGGCATCACCGGATGCTTGGGGAAATGGCCCATGAAAAAAGGCTCGTTGATCGTGACGTTTTTCAGCGCCTTGATGCGTTTTCCGGTTTCAATTTCGAGCACGCGGTCCACCAGCAAAATCGGGTAACGGTGTGGCAATAACGTGAGAATCTGGTGGATGTCCATCATGGTTTTTCTTCGGAGGTAGCTTGGAGAATCTGGAGCTGCAGCAGGGCTTTTTCAGCCTGCTTGAGCCGTTCACGCAAGGCGTGAAGCTGTTTGAGGGTAGCGGCGTTTTTTTCCCAGGCGGCATTGTCGTCGATGGGAAACAGGCCGGTGTACTGGCCGGGTTTCAAAAGCGAACGGGTCACGGTGCTGGCAGCCGACACATGCACGCCGTCGGCCAGGCGCAGGTGGCCCAGCACAATCGCGCCGCCGCCGACGGTGCAGTGCTTGCCAATCGTCGCGCTGCCCGCCACGCCCGCGCAGCCCGCCATCGCGCTGTGCGCGCCGACACGCACGTTGTGGGCAATCTGCACCAAGTTGTCGAGCTTGACGCCGTCTTCAATGACGGTGTCGTTCAGCGCGCCCCGGTCTATGCAGGTGTTGGCGCCAATTTCGACATCGTTGCCGATTTGCACCGCGCCGAGCTGCTCAATCTTGACCCACTGGCCGCCGTGCGGCGCAAAGCCAAAGCCGTCGGCGCCAATCACCGCGCCGGGATGGACGATGCAACGCTCGCCGATGCGGCAGCCATCGGCCAGCGTCACCCGCGCCGACAGCCGCGTCTGCGCGCCAACCACGGCATCGCGGCCGATGACGCAATGCGCGCCAATGCTGGCGCCCGCGCCAATCACCGCGCCCGCGTCAATGCAGACAAAAGCGCCAACGGACACGCCGGGCGCCAGCATGGCCCCCGGATCAATGCAGGCGCTGGGGTGGATCTGCGCCGCAGCAGCCGGAGCCTGCGCCCGCTTCCACAGCTGGGTCAGCAGCGCAAAGTAGTAATAAGGGTCGGCCGCCACGATGCACGCGCCGCGCTGAAGCGCGGCCTCGCGCATCGACGGCGCCACCACCACGCAGCCAGCGCCCGACCGGGCCAGCTGACTCAGGTATTTGGGATGGCTGAGGAATGTCAGATCCTGCGGGCCCGCCGTCTCCAGCGGAGACAGGCGCTCAATCAACAGATCGGGATTGCCCAGCAGTTCGGCGGGGGCCTTGTCCGCCAGCGCCTGAACGATATCGGCCAGACGCAGCGTCATACGCAAGCGGCCATTAACGCGCAGCGTTCAGCGCTTTGATCACCTTGTCGGTGATGTCGTGCTTGGGGTTGACATAGACCGATTCCTGCAGAATCAGGTCGTATTTTTCGCTTTCAGCCAGGGTCTTGACGACCTTGTTGGCGCGCTCGATGACCAGTTGCAGCTCTTCATTCTTGCGCGCGTTCAGGTCTTCCTGGAACTCGCGGCGCTTGGTCTGGAAAGTGCGGTCTTGATCGACCAGCTGGCGCTGGCGAATCGTGCGCTGGCTTTCGGCCAGCGTCGGCGACTCGCGCTCGAACTTGTCAGACTGGGTTTTGAGCTGGGCGGCCAGATCGGTCAGCTCTTTTTCACGCTTGGTGAATTCCTGCTCCAGCTTGTTCTGGGCCGCCTTGGCCGAATTGGCTTCGCGGAAAATGCGGTCCAGGTTGACCACGCCGACCTTGAAATCCTGCGCGGTGGCAGTGACACCGGCCAGTGCAATGACCAGGCCCAGGACGATTTTGTTTGAAAGATTTTTCATTAGAAAGAAGTACCAATTTGGAATTGCAGGCGTTCTATTTTATCGCCTGCTTGTTTACGCAAAGGCACTGCATAGGCAATGCGAAGAGGGCCGACCGGAGAAATCCAGCTGATGCCCAGACCGGTCGAGGCGCGCAGACCATTGGGGCCGCTCAGCGTGTAGTTGTCGGCAAATACATTGCCCGCATCGACAAAGCCGTACAGGCGCAGCGTGCGGTCGTTGCCCGCGCCGGGGAACGGCGCCACCAGTTCGGCATTGACGTTGAGCTTTTTCGGCGCGCCGATGGCCAGGTCACCGGCACTGTCGCGCGGGCCGAGTGAGCCCTGCTGGAAGCCGCGCACCGAGCCCAGACCGCCGGAGTAGTAATTTTTAAACAAAGGGAAAGGCTGGCCATTGAGCCCCTTGCCCCAGCCCAGTTCGCCATTGAGCGCCAGCGTGAACTGCTTGTTCAGCGGGAAATACTGCTGGATCTGGTAGTTGACCCGGACAAACTTGATGTCGCCCGCAACGCCCCAGTCGCCGTACACACGCTGGTAACGCCCGGAAGTAGGCACCAGCGCGCTATCGCGGTTGTCGCGTGACCAGCCGACCGTCAGCGGAACCGAACTGGTCTTGTAGCCAAACACATTGGCGTAGTCCTGATAGCTGACCGGCAGCAGCGTGCCGGGCACGATGGTCAGCGCTTCATAGCCACTGCCGAAATAAACCGTGTCGCTCTCGGTAAAGGGCACGCCAAAACGGATGCTCGCGCCCTGGGTTTTGAGCTTGTAGTCGCCGCCCTGGCCGTTCAGCGGCGTGGAGGTCTTGTCGTACACATCAATCGAGCGCGAAATGCCGTCGGCGGTGAAATACGGATCCACCGTACTCAGCACCAGCTGGCGGTTGGATTTGCTGGTGTTGACTTCAACGCCCAGGTAGTTGCCCGAGCCGAAGACGTTTTCCTGCTTGATGCCGAAGGTCAGCGACAGGCTGTCGGCGCTGGAGTAACCGGCACCCAGCTGCAGATTGCCGGTGGGTTTTTCCACCACATTGACCGTCAGATCAACCTGATCCGGCGTGCCTGGCACTTCCTGGGTTTCCAGGCTCACTTCGTTGAAGAAGCCCAGGCGGTCCACGCGGTCACGCGACAGACGAATCTTGTCGCCGTCATACCAGGAGGATTCAAACTGGCGGAACTCGCGGCGCACCACTTCATCGCGGGTGCGGTTGTTGCCAGCCACATTGATGCGCCGCACATAAGCGCGGCGCGACGGCTCGGCCTGCAGCACAAACGCCACGCGCTTGTTGGCCCGGTCAATCACCGGGGCTGCTTCGACCTTGGCAAAGGCAAAGCCAAAATTGCCAAAATACTCGGTAAAAGCCTTGGTGGTTTCGGCCACCGCATCGGCGTTGTAGGGTTCGCCCGGCTTGATCTTGACCAAGGACTTGAACTCATCTTCCTTGCCCAGGTAATTGCCTTCGAGCTTGACGCCGGAGACGACGAAACGCTCGCCTTCGCTGACATTGAGCGTGATCGAGATGCTCTGCTTGTCCGGCGAAATCGCCACCTGGGTGGAATCGACCTTGAACTCCAGGTAGCCGCGCGCGAGGTAGTAAGAGCGCAGCGTTTCGATGTCCGCGTTCAGCTTGGCACGCGAGTAGCGATCCGACTTGGTGTACCAGCTGAGCCAGCCGCCGGTGTCCAGGTCAAACAGGCCGCGCAGCGTCGATTCGCTGAACGCCTTGTTGCCGGTGATGTGGACTTCCTTGATCTTGGCCACATCGCCTTCGACCACGGTAAACGTCAGGTTCACCCGGTTGCGCTCAATCGGCGTGACGGTGGTGACGATTTCGACGCCGTACAGGCTCTTGTTGATGTACTGGCGCTTGAGTTCCTGCTCGGCCTTGTCGGCCAGCGCCTTGTCAAACGGCTGACCGTCGCCAATACCCGCTTCGCGCAGCGACTTTTTCAGCACATCCTTGTCGAACTCCTTGGCGCCGACAAAATCGACATCGGCGACCGTGGGGCGCTCTTCGACGATGACGACCAGCACGTCGCCGCTGACTTCGAGGCGCACGTCCTTGAACAGGCCCAGCGCAAACAGCGCGCGGATGGCGCCAGAGCCCTTGTCGTCGCTGTAAGTCTCGCCGACACGAAACGGCAGCGAGGCAAAAATGGTGCCGGGCTCGACGCGCTGCAAGCCTTCGACCCGGATATCCTTGACGGTAAAGGGATCGACAGCCCAGGCGGTATTGGCGAAAAACAGACCGGCCACGACGGCGCAGACCGCGCGAACTTTGAATTGATTGAATTGCTTTTGCATGAATTGGTTGAAGTTAGCCCACAAGCCGGGTGACATCATTGAAAAGGGCGATGGCCATCATGCCCAGCAGAATTGCAACGCCAGCGCGCTGCAGCTTATCCATCCAGGCGTCTGACACGCCCCGGCCGGTGATCCACTCCCAAAGATAATACATCAGGTGCCCACCGTCCAAAACCGGCAGCGGCAGCAGGTTCAGCACGCCCAGACTGACGCTGACCAGCGCCAAAAACACCAGATAAGCGCTCCAGCCCATCGTGACAGACTTGCCGGCGTAGTCAGCAATCGTCAGCGGCCCGCTCAGGTTTTTCAGCGAAGACTGGCCGATTACCATCTTGCCCATCATCCGCAGCGTCAGCAGCGAGACATCCCAGGTGCGCACGGCGCCCTGCCACAGGCCGTCCAGCGGGCCATAACGCACGGTGACGAATTCAGGCGGCGCGCCGACATAAGCACCGATCCGGGCGTCGGCCACGCCGCCCTCGGCCTTGCTGGCCTGCGCGACCTGCAGCGCCAGCGCCTGGCCTGCGCGCAGCAGCTGCCAGGTTTGCGGCGCGGTGGCGGCTGCGCCGGGCGCGGCGCCCTGCGCCGAGGCGCGTATCGTTTCGCGCAGCTGCTGGCCATCGACAATCGCTTGACTGCCGATGCGCTGGACTAGATCGCCCGCGCGCAAACCGGCTTTTTCAGCCGGACTGCCCACCGTGATCTCGCCGATGACCGGCTCAGTCCACGGGCCGGTCAGGCCGATTTTGCGAAACAGTTGGGCGTCGGCGCTGGCGGCGTCGAACTGGCTCAGTACGAGCAGCACCGTGCGGGGCGGCGAACCAGCATCGC
>JAPLPS010000402.1 GCA_026400075.1 Polaromonas sp. | reverse complement strand
TTGGTCGGCGGGCTTGAACTTGCCCTCGGGCGTGAAATTTTGCGTGAACGGGCGGTTCAGGGCGCCGGGGATATGGCCTGCGACCGGATCCAGCGGTTCGATGTCGCCCCTGAAGCGCGGCGTGGCGCGGGCGTCTATCAGGGTCTGCGTCGGGCGTTCGAGCTGGGCGGCGACGCTCTGGGCGTCCACCAGCTGCGCCATCGGGGGCGCGAGCAGAAAATGGGTCTGGAAATGCGCTGGCTCCTCGCCGCTGCTGACTTCGCCGCCCGCCGCCTGCCAGGCCTGCAGGCCGCCGTCGAGCACGGCCACCTGGTCGTGACCGGCCCATTTGAGCATCCACCACAGGCGCCCGCAGTAGTTGGCACCGTTGCGGTCATAGACGACCGCCTGCATGCCGTTGGCCAGCCCCACGCTGGACAGCCAGGTGGCAAAGCGTTCGCGGTTGGGCAGCGGATGGCGCCCGCCCGAGGCCGGGGCGTCGGCGCCGCTGGCGGTGATGACGCCGTGCGGGCCGGGCACGCCGTGTTTGGCGCTCAGGGCCGTGTCCAGGTTGGCATAAACAGCGCCCGGAATATGCGCGTCCAGATAGTGCTGCTGACCGGCGCGGGGCTGCATCAGGTCAAAACTGCAGTCAAACACCCGCACGCCCTGGCCGCTGGCCATCAGGGTTTGCAGCTGTGCGGCGGAAATCAAGGTGGTGTAGGTCATGGTGGTTGCGCTGCGTCAGTCGGCAGTCGTTTCTTTTTTAAATCGTTTGCGTGGTCTTGCTCGCGCCCATTGCGCGGCGATACCACTCGTGAAAATGCTGCATGCCGTCTTCCATCGGGCTTTGGTAGGGGCCGAATTCGTTGTCGCCGCGCAGCAGCAGCGCCTTGCGGCCCGCGTCCATGCGCAGCGCCAGCTCGTCGTCCTCGATGCAGGTTTCCATGTAGGCGGCCTGCTGGGCCTGCATGAACTCGGGTTCGAAGGCGCAGATTTCTTCGGGGTAGAAAAATTCGACCACGTTGAGCGTCTTGTCCGGCCCCTGCGGGTGCAGCGTGCTGACCACCAGCGTGTGCGGATACCACTCGATCATGATGTGCGGGTAGCAGGTCAGCCAGATCGCGCCGTACTTGGGCGCTTCGCCCTTGCGGTACTGCAGCACCACGTCGTGCCATTTTTTGTACACATCGGTGCCGGGCTTGCCGAGTTTGTCGGAGACACCGACGGTTTGCACCGAATAACTTGGCGCCAGCTCCCAGCGCAGGTCGTCGGTGGTGACAAAGCCGCTCAGGCCGGGGTGGAAGGGGCCGACATGGTAGTCCTCCAGATAGACCTCGATAAAGGTCTTCCAGTTGTAGTCGCACTGGTGCAGCTCGACTTTGTTGAGCTGGTAGCCGGAAAAATCCAGATCCGCCATGTTGCCCAGCGAGGCCATTTTGCTGGCGATGTCGTAGCCGTTGTCTTCAAAAACCAGGCCGTTCCAGGTGGTGGTTTTGTAGCGGTTCAGGTTCAGGCAGGGATCGACTTCAAAGTGCGGCGCACCGATCAGCTCGCCCGAGGTGTTGTAGGTCCAGCGGTGCAGCGGGCAGACGATGTTGCTGGCGGTGTTGCCCCGGCCCTTGAGCATGGTCGCCTGACGGTGGCGGCAGACGTTGGAAATCAGCTCAATGCCCGAGGCGTTGCGCACCAATGCGCGGCCTTCGCCTTCGTGGGGCAGGGCGTAGTAGTCGCCCAGATTGGGCACGGCCAGCTCGTGGCCGAGGTAGCGTGGCCCGTTGGCAAACAGCTTTTGCTGCTCGCGCTGGAACAGGCTGGTGTCGAAATAGCTGGAAACGGGGAGCTGGCAGGTGGCCTGCAACAGGCGAAGACTTTTATCAGGCATTAATTTCTCTCGACATGCCCCAAGCGCCTAAAACAGGCCGGGGACAGGTGAAAAACCAAGTAAATAGGCAGGCTGTGTGACAGCCCACGGGTGAAAAACCCCCGAAACCGCTGGCTGTTTTCCTCTCAATCTCATGGCCCCAAGTTCTCCTTCTCCCGCTTTGTCCGCTGATTTGCCTGACACCTACGAGGCTGCGCTGCAGGAGCTCGAAGGGCTGGCCAGCCGCCTGGGCTCTGGCCAGTTGCCGCTCGATCAGCTGCTCAGCGGTTATCAGCGTGGCGCGCAGTTGCTGGCGTTTTGCCGGGCCAGGCTGCAGGCCGTGGAAAATCAGATCAAGGTGCTGGAAGGCACCGAACTCAAGTCCTGGACCCAAGCGTCATAAGCTTGGCGTTTACTGTCATCAACGGCCTGACGGCCTCACCGCCCTAGCGCAAGAGACCCCTGATTTTGAATGCTCCTGAAAAATCTCCTTTGTTCAGCCTGAGCGCCTGGAGCGCCCAACAGTTGAGCCGCATTGAGCAGGCCTTGTCCGGCTGGGTCGCCGCTTCCCCGGAGTCGCCGACGCCCGCCGCGCTGGTCGAGGCGATGCGCTACGCCGTGCTTGACGGTGGCAAGCGCCTGCGCCCGCTCTTGGTGCTGGCCGCTTGCGAAGCGGTCAATGGCAGCGCGCAGACAGCGCTGCGCCCGGCCTGCGCGGTCGAGCTGATTCACGCCTATTCGCTGGTGCATGACGACATGCCCTGCATGGACAACGACGTGCTGCGCCGGGGCAAACCGACGGTGCATGTTCAATTTGGCGAGGCGCAGGCCCTGCTGACCGGCGACGCGCTGCAGGCGCTGGCTTTTGAGCTGCTCACGCCCGAGGATGGCTCGCTGGACGCCGCCACGCAGGCCGCCTTGTGCCGCCTGCTGGCCCGCTCAGCCGGTTTTGAAGGCATGGCCGGTGGTCAGGCGATTGACCTGGCCAGCGTTGGCCTGCCTTTGAACTCTGAACAGCTGCACGCCATGCACCGCCTCAAGACCGGCGCGCTGCTGCAGGCCAGCGTGATGATGGGCGCCACCTGCGGCACGGCCTCGCCAGCGGCGCTGAGCGCGCTGCGCGACTACGGCGCGGCCATCGGCCTGGCCTTTCAGGTCGTCGATGAC
Source organism: Polaromonas sp. (assembly GCA_026400075.1). Lineage (GTDB taxonomy): Bacteria > Pseudomonadota > Gammaproteobacteria > Burkholderiales > Burkholderiaceae_C > Polaromonas. The sequence goes on along the minus strand of JAPLPS010000402.1, from coordinate 22,066 downwards.
GTGCTCGACGTGACCGCCGACGCCGCCACGCTGGGCAAGACCGCTGGCAAAGACGCCGCCCAGGACAAACCCACCTTTGTCTCGCTGATGGGGCTGAGCGCCTCGCAGGACTACGCCCGGCAACTGCTGGCGCAAGCCCTTTCCAGCCTTCAGGCCAGCGGGCTTGAAAACACCCAGGCGCTGCAGGCGCTGGCGGATATGCTGGTCAACCGCCAGCACTAAAGGGCCACTGCGCGCCTCAACCCCATTACCACTCCTTCATGTACTCCTTGCTTGAAACCATCCACAGCCCCGCCGACCTGCGCTTGCTGCCGCGCGCCCAGCTCAAGGCGCTGGCCGACGAGTTGCGCGCCTACGTCATCGACAGCGTTTCCAAAACCGGCGGGCATTTAAGCTCCAACCTGGGTACGGTCGAGCTGACCGTGGCGCTGCACTACGTCTTCAACACGCCCGATGACCGGCTGGTCTGGGACGTGGGCCACCAGACGTATCCGCACAAAATCCTGACCGGGCGGCGCGAGCGCATGGCCAGCCTGCGCCAGTTCGGCGGCCTGTCGGGCTTTCCACGCCGCGACGAGAGCGAGTACGACACCTTTGGCACCGCGCACTCGTCCACGTCGATTTCCGCCGCGCTCGGCATGGCGCTTGCCGCCGAAATCAAAGGCGAAAACCGCAATTCAGTCGCCATCATCGGCGACGGCTCGATGAGCGCGGGCATGGCCTTTGAGGCGCTGAACAACGCGGGCGTGCATGACCATTGCAAGCTGCTGGTCGTGCTCAACGACAACGACATGAGCATCAGCCCGCCGGTCGGCGCGCTGAACCGCCATCTGGCGCAGCTGATGAGCGGGCGCTTTTACGCCTCGGCGCGCCATGTGGGCAAAAAGATGCTGCAGGTGGCCCCGCCGCTGATGGAACTGGCCAAGCGCCTCGAATCGCACGCCAAGGGTATGGTCGTGCCCGCCGCGCTGTTTGAAAGCTTTGGCTTCAACTACATCGGCCCGATTGACGGCCACGACCTCGAATCGCTGGTGCCGACGCTGGAAAACATCAAGCATCTGATGGCCAGCGGCGCCGGGCCGCAGTTCCTGCATGTCGTGACCAAAAAAGGCCAGGGCTACAAGCTGGCCGAAGCCGACCCGATTGCCTACCACGGCCCCGGCAAGTTCGACCCGTCGATGGGGCTGCAAAAATCCACCACGCCCGCCAAGCCGACGTTTACGCAGGTGTTTGGCCGCTGGCTGTGCGACATGGCCGCGCACGACCCACGCCTCGTCGGCATCACGCCCGCGATGCGCGAAGGCTCGGGCATGGTGGAATTTCACCAGCGCTTTCCGACGCGCTACCACGATGTCGGCATCGCCGAGCAGCATGCGGTTACCTTTGCCGCTGGCATGGCCTGCGAAGGCTTGAAGCCGGTGGTGGCGATTTATTCGACCTTTCTGCAGCGTGGCTACGACCAGCTGATTCACGACGTGGCGTTGCAAAACCTGCCAGTGGTATTCGCACTAGACCGCGCCGGTCTGGTCGGCGCCGATGGTGCGACCCATGCGGGCGCTTACGACATTCCGTTCCTGCGCTGCATTCCGAACATGAGCATCGCCTGCCCGGCGGACGAAAACGAATGCCGCAAGCTGCTGTCTTCGGCTTATGAGCAAAACCATCCGGTGGCCGTGCGCTACCCGCGCGGCGCGGGTGCGGGCGTGCCGACCGAGCCGGGGCTGGCCTCGCTGCCTTTCGGCAAGGGCGAAATTCGCCGCGAAGGCAGTCGCATTGCCATTCTGGCTTTCGGCACGCTGCTGTACCCTGCGCTGCAGGCGGCTGAAAAGCTGGGCGCCACAGTGGTCAACATGCGCTGGGCCAAGCCGCTGGACACCGCCTTGCTGCTGCAAATCGCCGCCCGCCATGAGGCGCTGGTGACGGTGGAAGAGGGCGCCATCATGGGTGGTGCAGGCAGCGCTGTCGGCGAGGCGCTGCAGGCGGCGGGCGTTGCCACGCCGCTGCTGCAGTTGGGGCTGGAAGACGCGTTCATCGAGCACGGCGACCATGCCCAATTGCTGGCACTGCAGGGGCTGGACGCGGCGGGCATTGAGGCGGCGATCCGGGCGCGTTTTGGCGCGCAGCCTGAGGCTGATCTGGCGCCCAGGCTGGTACACAAGTTGGTGGCCTGAGCGGGCGCTGGCGTGTTGTTTGCAGCGCCAATTTTTTTGTTCCGCACATTTAACCGTATCGATGGCTAGAATGATTTCCATGGCAACCAAACCCCCCAAAATTCCGGCCCAGCCGCCAGCCCCCGCCATCCGGCCGAAGAATCCCGATGGCGGTGAATCGGTCGTGCTGGAACGTCGCCCGCAAAAAACCAAGCCGCCGCAGATGCATCAGGTGGTGCTGCTCAACGATGACTACACGCCGATGGAGTTTGTCGTGGTGGTGATCCAGGAGTTCTTCAACAAAGACCGGGAGACTGCCACGCAGATCATGCTGAAAATTCATCTGGACGGCAAAGGGATTTGCGGTGTTTTTACCAAGGATGTTGCGGCCACCAAGGTCGATCAGGTGACTGAAGCGGCCCGCAAAAATGGCCATCCGCTGCAGTGTGTTTCTGAACCCATTGAATAATCGCAAAACCGGCCAATATTCTCTTCAGTAAAGTATCTCTTCAAGCAAGCCGAAAGGAAAATCTATGATTGCCCAGGAATTAGAAGTCAGCTTGCACATGGCCTTTGTCGAAGCACGTCAGCAGCGCCACGAGTTCATCACCGTTGAGCACCTGTTGTTGGCCCTGCTGGACAACCCCAGTGCCGCCGAGGTGTTGCGCGCCTGTTCTGCCAATATTGACGATTTGCGCAAGTCGCTTGCCAATTTCATCAAGGACAACACGCCGCAGGTTGCGGGGACTGATGATGTGGATACGCAGCCCACGCTGGGTTTCCAGCGCGTGATTCAGCGCGCCATCATGCATGTGCAGTCCACCGGCAGCGGCAAAAAAGAAGTCAACGGTGCCAATGTGCTGGTGGCCATTTTTGGCGAAAAAGATTCCCACGCGGTGTATTACCTGCACCAGCAGGGCGTCACGCGCCTGGATGTGGTCAATTTCATCGCCCACGGCATCAAGAAAAGCGACCCCGCTGAGCCCACGAAAACGGGCGAAACCGCTGCCGAGAATGAAGAAAGCGCCGAGAAGAATGAAAAAGCCTCGCCGCTGGAGCAGTACACCGTCAACCTGAACCAGCTGGCCAAGGACGGCAAGATCGATCCGCTGATCGGGCGCCACTATGAAGTCGAGCGCGTCATTCAAATTCTGTGCCGCCGCCGCAAAAACAACCCGCTGCTGGTGGGTGAAGCGGGCGTGGGCAAGACGGCGATTGCCGCCTTGCTGGCGGGCACCAAGTATCGGGGCGACTTCGAGCAGCGGCTCAAGGGCGTCTTGAAGGCGTTGAAAGACAAGCCCAACGGCATTTTGTTCATCGACGAAATCCACACGCTGATCGGTGCCGGTGCAGCTTCGGGTGGCACGCTGGATGCGTCCAATCTGCTCAAGCCAGCTCTCAGTTCGGGCCAGCTCAAGTGCATTGGTGCCACCACGTTCACCGAATACCGGGGCATTTTTGAGAAAGACGCGGCGCTGTCACGGCGCTTCCAGAAAGTCGATGTGGTCGAGCCGACGGTGGCGGAAACCGTCGATATTCTCAAGGGGCTGAAGTCGCGCTTTGAAGAGCATCACGGCGTGAAATACGCGCTGGCGGCACTGCAGGCGGCGGCTGAACTCAGCGCCAAGTACATCAACGACCGCCATTTGCCCGACAAGGCGATTGACGTGATCGACGAGGCGGGCGCTGCCCAGCGGATTTTGCCGCCCTCCAAGCGCAAGAAAACCATCACCAAAACGGAGGTGGAAGATATTGTCGCCAAGATCGCCCGCATCCCGCCCGCCAATGTTTCCAGCGATGATCGCGGCAAGCTCAAGACGCTGGAGCGCGACCTGAAAAGTGTGGTGTTCGGTCAGGACAAGGCGCTGGACGTGCTGGCTTCCTCGGTCAAGATGGCGCGCTCGGGGCTGGGCCGGGAAGACAAGCCGATTGGCTCTTTCCTGTTCTCTGGCCCGACCGGCGTCGGCAAGACTGAAGCGGCCAAGCAACTCGCTTTCATCTTGGGCATCGAGTTGATCCGCTTTGATATGACCGAGTACTTGGAGCGCCACGCCGTCAGCCGCCTGATTGGCGCGCCTCCGGGCTACGTCGGTTTTGACCAGGGCGGCCTGCTGACAGAGGCGGTGACGAAAAAGCCGCATTGCGTGCTGCTGCTCGACGAAATCGAAAAAGCGCACCCGGACATCTTCAACGTGCTGCTGCAGGTCATGGACCACGGCACGCTGACGGACAACAACGGGCGCAAGGCCGATTTCCGCAACGTCATCATCATCATGACGACGAATGCGGGCGCCGAGACGATGAACAAGGCGACCATCGGCTTCACCAACCCGCGCGAAGCGGGCGACGAGATGGCCGACATCAAGCGCCTGTTCACGCCCGAGTTCCGCAACCGCCTCGACGCGGTGGTGAGCTTCAAGGCGCTGGACGAGGTGGTGATTTTGCGCGTGGTGGACAAGTTCCTGCTGCAGCTGGAGACGCAACTGGCCGAGAAGAAGGTGGAAGTGACCTTTACCGACGCGCTGCGCAAGTACCTTGGCAAGAAGGGCTTTGATCCGCTGATGGGTGCGCGTCCGATGCAGCGCCTGATCCAGGACACGATTCGCCGGGCACTGGCCGACGAGTTGCTGTTTGGGCGCCTGACCGAAGGGGGCCGCCTGACGGTTGATGTTGCGCTGACGAAGGATGAGAAGGGCGTCGAAACCGGCGAAGTCAAGCTCGATATTCAGCCCCTGCCCAAGCGCGAAGGCCGTTCCAAGCCCGAAGCGGAAGCGACTGAATCGAACTGATGGTGTACACGCCATAAGCGCCGCCTGAAAAGCGGGGCGCCCAAAAAGGCCGGTAGCATCACGCTACCGGCCTTTTTTATGGTGCTTTTTCTTAATCACACTGAAAACAATAGATGACTTCACACACTTTTCTCTGGCATGACTACGAAACCTTCGGCCTCAACCCCCGGCGCGACCGGCCCGCGCAGTTTGCCGGTATCCGCACCGACGCGGAATTGAACGAAATCGGTGAGCCAGTGATGCTGTATTGCCAGCCCGCGAATGACTATTTGCCAGACCCGCAGTCCTGCCTCATCACCGGTATCACGCCGCAGCATTGCTTGCAGCACGGCTTGCCGGAACATGCGTTTGCCAGACAAATTGAGCAGCTGCTGGCCGAGCCGGGCACGATTGGCGTGGGCTACAACACGATTCGCTTTGACGATGAGGTGACGCGCTTCATGTTCTGGCGCAACCTGATTGACCCGTATGCGCGCGAGTGGCAAAACGATTGCGGGCGCTGGGATTTGCTTGATGTCGTGCGTATGGCTTACGCGCTGCGGCCCGAGGGCATCAACTGGCCGCGCAAAGACGACGGCAAGCCCAGCTTCAAGCTCGAAGACCTGGCTCGCGCCAACGGCCTGCTGCACGAGACGGCGCACGATGCGCTGTCGGACGTGCGCGCCACCATTGCGCTGGCGCGGCTGATTCGCACGGCGCAGCCCAAGCTGTTTGATTTTTGCCTCGGCTTGCATAAAAAAGAGCGTGTGATTGCCGAACTGGGGCTGCCCGCCACTCTGAAAAATTGCCAGCCGTTTTTGCATGTCTCGGGCATGTTCGCGCCTGAGCGCGGTTGTTTGGCCGTGATGTTTGCGCTGGCGCCCCATCCGACTAACAAAAATGAAATTCTGGCTTGGGATCTGGCCTATGACCCGAGTGAGCTGGCGCAGCTTGATGTTGCGACGCTGCGCCAGCGGATATTCACCAAGTCGGCCGATTTGCCGCCAGGCGTGCAGCGCTTGCCGATCAAATCGATCCATTTGAACAAGTCTCCAATGGTTGTACGTAATCTACATGTTTTATCACCAAAAATGAAAACCCATTGGAATATTGACGTAAACATAGCCATCAAAAATGCCGAAATAGCCTCCAGTCTCGCCGATATGAGTGCCATCTGGCCACAAGTCTTTCAACGTCCCAAGGAAGAGGGTGCGCCGGATGTCGATGAAGATCTCTACGGCGGCTTCATTGGCAATGCCGACCGTCGCCGCCTGAATCAACTGTTAGAGCTGTCACCGTCTGAACTGGCACACGACCGCACCGGCTTCGATGATCCAAGGCTGAAAAGCCTGCTATTTCGCTACCGCGCCCGCAATTTCCCTGAAACTTTGTTACCTGATGAACATAAAGACTGGGAAACTCATCGCGCTGCCTGGCTACTCGAAGGCGAGGGCGGCGCACGCAATGTGGACACACTGTTTTCCGCCATCGATTCCTTGTCAGAAACGACTGACGAACGGGGCGAGGCGATTCTTGGCGCGCTTTATGACTACGCCGAAGCCATTGCCCCTGAAATTTGATGGACGTCGTCGAGCTAGCGAGTGGCTGGAAATACAATCCCAGCCTGTTTTGACGACCACGGCGGGTATTTCTGCATCACACTGTGAAAAAGTGCGCTGGCTTCCCAGCGTGTCAGCCAGCCCCGTAACTGGGGCCAGGCTTGCGCCTCAAACCAGGCCAGATCGGTATGCGCAAACTGGCGCACAAAAGGCAACACCGCCATATCAGCCCAACTGGCCACCAGACCAAAAAGCCAAGCATGCTGCATCAGCATAACTTCCAGCCCCATCAGCCAGAGGGCGCCGCTGGCGCGGTGAATTTCCGAAAACTCATCCGCTGAATGGCTGCTTTGTTCCTGGGCATAACGATTCGGGTATTTGTAGCGATCCAGGTCGTGTTTGAAGGGGCCGTCATTGCCCGCTATCAGCGTCTGCATGGCTTGGAACGTGCCGTGTTGCGGCGCAAGCCAGCGTTCCGGGTCATGCTGGCGCAAAGCCCAGAGCATGATGTCCAGGCTCTGGTCAATCACCGCACCATCAGGCATAACCAGCACCGGAACCGTCCCCTTGGGAGAGGCAGCGAGCATTTCCGGCACCTTGTTTTTCAACACAATTTCGCGCAATTCGCACGGCTGGCCACTCACGGCCAAGGCCAGTCGGGCACGCATCGCGTAAGGGCAGCGGCGAAAAGAATACAGCACCGGCAGCGCATCAAAATCCAAAAGATCAGCTGTCACCGCGCTCCCTCAGTCGCTACTGGGCTGGCGCGTGCCGATATGACTGCGCTGGGCGGCTTCGGCCAGTTCGACTTGGCGCTGGCGCTCTCGGTAGCCCTGTTTCTGGGCCTCGGTGGTGTTGGCGTGGCAATGTGCGCAACTCACGCCTAATTCATAAAGCGGCGACTGCCGATCCTCAGCGCTCAAAGGATCGCGGCAGGAGCGGCAAAGGGTGAAATCGCCTTGCGCCAGCCCGTGACCCACCGAGACACGCTCGTCAAACACAAAGCATTCCCCCTGCCAGCGGCTTTGCGCCTGCGGCATGGTTTCCAGATACTTCAAAATACCACCTTCCAAGTGATAGACCTCTTCAAAACCCTTGCTGCGCAGCAAGGCAGTGGATTTTTCGCAGCGGATGCCACCGGTGCAAAACATCGCAACTTTGGGCTTTTTGCCGTCCACCGGGGCGAGTTTGCCGCCTTCGGCCATTTGCTGATCGACCCAGCCGGGGAGTTCTGAAAAGCTGTGCGTCGCCGGGTTGATCGCGCCTTCAAACGTGCCGATAGACACCTCGTAATCGTTGCGCGTATCGACCAGCACCAGCGCCGGGTCATCGAGCAGCTGGTTCCAGTCCTGCGGCTTGACATATTCACCGGCCATCAGCGCGGGGTGAACATCGGGCACGCCCAGCGTGACGATTTCGCGCTTGAGCCTGACTTTCATCCGGTAAAACGGCATCTGGGCCGCGTGCGCTTCCTTGTGCTCCAGACTGGTCAGGCGCGCATCGCTGCGCAAATAGGCGAGCACGGCATGGATGCCCTCGGCTTTTCCGGCAATCGTGCCGTTGATGCCCTCAGAGGCCAGCAGCAGCGTGCCTTTGACGCCGTGGGCTTCGCAGCAAGCCAGCAGCGGCGCACGAAGCTCGGCAAAGTCGGGCAGCTCGACAAATTTATACAGCGCGGCGGTCAGAAAATCAGGCATGGTGGTGTGCGGAAAAGCCGGAATTTTAAATCCGCCGCGTGCTGTCATCTGGCTGGGCAACAGAATTGCCACGCGCCATCCTGTCTTCAAACTCGCCAAGGTAAGCGGACAAGGTCTTGTCCAGTTGCTCGATGCGGGCCAGCAGAACTTGCTCCTGCGCCTGAAAACGCGCTTCCTGCACCTTGCTGGTGGCAGCTTCGCGCCGCTGCGCTTCCTGAACCTGGGCCTCCAGAAAACTGCGCAATTCGGTGAAGCGGGAGGCTTCGGCCTTGTCGGCCAGATCGCGCTGGGCGCTCAGCTCGCGGGTGTGAGTCCGGTTTTCGAGCATGTTTTTGCTTTGAATGTAGAGGGTGTTGGCCAGGAACATCACAGTGACCAGCCCCAGCAGCAGCAACATAACCAAGCCCAGCGGCACCTGAACGCTGGCCAGCCCCAGGTTCAGCGTATTGGCGCGGGTGAATTCCTCCACATTCAGTGTGAAAAATCCAGCCATCAGCAAAATCAAGGCAATTAAGAAAAAGGTGCGTACACGCATGGCCGGACTCCCTGAAATTTGATCAAATTGACACAATACAAGGCTTGGATTGTGGCGCTTGCAGCACGCAAGCCCTGTGGGACAATCCCGTCCCTTAACGCCAGCCCACATGGCTCTCTATATTTATCATGCAAAAAATCATTCGCCAGATTGCGGCTGACATCCAGGCCCAGGAACACCAGGTCAAGGCCGCTGTCGAACTGCTCGACGGTGGCGCGACCGTGCCTTTCATTGCGCGCTACCGCAAGGAGGCGACCGGCGGGCTCGACGATATTCAATTGCGCGAGCTGGAATACCGGCTCGGCTACCTGCGCGAGTTGCAGGAGCGCCGCCAGGCGATTTTGAAGAGCATTGATGAGCAGGGCAAGCTCACGCTGCAGCTACGCGCCGCCATTGAACAAGCTGCGACCAAGCAGGATCTGGAAGACCTCTACCTGCCCTACAAAACCAAGCGCCGCACCAAGGGGCAGATGGCGCGTGAAGCCGGCATTGAGCCACTGGCCGACGCCTTGTTCGCCAACCCGTTGCTGGTGCCCGCTGACGAGGCCGCCGCATATGTGAAAGCCGAAAAGAACGAGGCGGGCGACGATTTCACCACCGTGCAGGCGGTGTTAGATGGTGTGCGCGACATCCTGAGCGAGCGCTGGGCCGAAGATGCGGCGCTGGTGCAGCTGCTGCGCCAATGGCTGTGGAGTGAAGGGCTGTTTTCGTCCAAGCTGGTCAGCGGCAAGGATGAAAACCACCCCGATAACGCCAAATTCCGCGACTATTTCGACTACGACGAGCCCCTTAGCCGCGTGCCCTCGCACCGGGCGCTGGCGGTGTTTCGGGGCCGGGGGCTGGAGATTCTGGACGCCAAGCTGGTGCTGCCTGCGCCTCCTGAAGCTGTTCAGCCCCAAACTGGAAAAGCCGCGCCAGTCGTTTCGCTGGCCGAGGGAAAAATTGCGCTGCATCTGGGCTGGAGCCACAAGGTGCGCCCGGCGGACGACTTGATCCGCAAATGCGTGGCCTGGACCTGGCGCGTCAAGCTCAGCCTGTCGCTGGAGCGCGATTTGTTCACCCGCCTGCGTGAGGATGCGGAAAAAGTCGCGATTAAAGTGTTTGCCGACAACCTGCGCGATTTGCTGCTGGCTGCGCCGGCTGGCCCACGCGTGGTGATGGGGCTGGATCCCGGAATTCGCACCGGTGTGAAAGTGGCGGTGGTCGATAGTACCGGCAAGCTGGTGGAAACCGCCACCGTCTATCCGCACGAGCCGCGCCGCGATTGGGACGGCTCGCTGCACACGCTGGCCAAGCTGTGCGAAAAGCACGGCGTCAATTTAATCGCCATCGGCAACGGCACGGCCAGCCGTGAAACGGACAAGCTGGCGGCTGATCTGATCAAGCTCATGTCAAAAACGGCTGAAGCGCAAGCCGGTCAGGCGCAAGCAGCGATTGACAAGGTAGTGGTCAGCGAGGCGGGCGCGTCTGTCTATTCCGCCAGCGAATTCGCGTCGCAGGAAATGCCTGACGTGGACGTGAGCCTGCGCGGCGCGGCCAGCATCGCCCGTCGGCTGCAAGACCCGCTGGCCGAGCTGGTCAAGATCGATCCGAAATCCATAGGCGTCGGCCAGTACCAGCACGATGTGAGCCAGAGCGATCCGGCGCGCAGCCTCAGCGCCGTTGTGGAAGACTGCGTCAACAGCGTGGGTGTCGATCTGAACACCGCCAGCGTGCCGCTGCTGGCGCGGGTCTCGGGGCTGAGCCAGACGGTGGCCAAGTCGGTGGTGCGCTGGCGTGATGCGAATGGCGCGTTTGCCAGCCGCGCCGATCTGCTCAAAGTGACGGGGCTGGGCGCCAAGACTTTCGAGCAGAGCGCCGGCTTCCTGCGCCTGCGCGCCAGCACCAATCCGCTGGACATGACCGGCGTACACCCGGAAACCTATTCGGTGGTCGAAAAAATCATCGCGCACACCGGCAGGCCGGTCGCCGAGCTGATGGGCCGCGCTGAGATGCTCAAGACTTTGAAACCCGAGCTGTTTGCCAATGAAAAATTTGGCGTCATCACGGTCAAGGACATTCTGGCCGAGCTGGAAAAACCGGCTCGCGACCCGCGCCCGGATTTCAAGGTGGCCCGCTTTAATGACGGCGTGGAAGACATCAAGGATTTGAAAGAGGGCATGGTGCTGGAAGGTACGGTCAGCAACGTGGCCGCTTTTGGCGCGTTTATCGACATCGGCGTGCATCAGGATGGGCTGGTGCATGTCAGCCAGCTCTCGCACAAGTTCGTCACCGATGCCCGCGAGGTGGTGAAAACCGGCGATATCGTGAAAGTGCGCGTGACCGAAGTCGATGTGGCGCGCAAGCGTATCGGCCTGACGATGAAACTGGGCGAAGCGCCCGCCCGCCGCGATGGGCCGCGTGACAACCGCTTTGAAGGCGCGGGACGCGAGCAGCGCGGCGGGCAAAATCGGGGCGGTGGTGGTACACGCACCAATACCTCTCAGCCCCAGGCGGGAACTGCAATGGCCTCGGCTTTCAGCAAGCTCGCCGGGCTGAAGAAATAAGCCAGCCCCATGCATTTCAGAGTTCCGCAAACCCTGCTGACGCCGGTCATGCGCGATGTGATTAGCCGCATGGCGCGTGCCAATCGCGCACCCTTTCACACATTGACCGTTGCCGAAGCCCGAGCCGCCTACGAATCCGGCTCAGGCGTGTTGGAGATTCCCAAGCCGGTATTGGGCCGGGTGGAAGATTTCAGCATTCCGGCCCGCGATGGCCATCAACTATCCGCCCGCCTGTATGCGCCTTCGAATGAAAAGCTGCCGGTGCTACTGTATTTTCACGGCGGCGGTTTCACCATTGGCAGCATTGCCACGCATGATGTGCTGTGCCGCCAGCTTAGTCATCTGGCGGGCTGCGCGGTGGTGTCGCTGGACTACCGGCTGGCGCCCGAGCACAAATTCCCCACAGCGGCGAACGATGCCTGGGACGCGCTGCAGTGGCTGGCCACACATGCCGACAGCCTGGGGCTGACCAATCAGCACCTGGCCGTCGGCGGCGACAGCGCAGGCGGCACGCTGGCCGCCATGAGCGCGATCATGGCGCGGGATGCGGGCCTGAAACTGGCCTTGCAGCTGCTGTTTTATCCCGGCTGCGCTGCGCATCAGGACATGACTTCACACCGCCGGTTTGCGCAGGGCTTTGTGCTGGAGGAGGCGGATATCAACTGGTTTTTCAGCCATTACCTGCGCAGTCCGGCCGACCGGGAAGACTGGCGCTTTGCGCCGCTGATGGCGCCGCATGTCGATGACGTGGCGCCCGTCTGGCTGGGGCTGGCAGAGTGCGATCCGCTGGTCGATGAGGCGTTGCTCTACGGCGACATGCTGCGCACCGCCGGGGTGCCTGTCGAGCTGGAAATTTACCGGGGCGTGACGCACGAGTTCATCAAGATGGGGCGCATCCTGCCCGAGGCCCGCCACGCGCACGCCGACGCAGCCCGGGCGCTGCGCCATGCGTTTCATTTGAAAATTTGAAATCCTGAATATTCAAATACTTTCAAGCAGCTGATAGGGCAGGGCTTGCAGCGTCAAAGCCGGGCCTGTGGCATTGCCGAGCGTCAGGCGGCTCTCGCCAGCAGCGCCGACGGCATCAGCCGCTGCCGAGGTTTGCATTGAAACAATCGCATCAAAACCACCCAGCGGGCTGGCCGCCGCTGCCGCCACCTGCCCGCAGGGCTGCTCCGCATCCAGGGCGTGAAACACTTCCTGGCCCACGCTGGGCGCCGCCTCCGAATGCACCAGATACGCGCGGCGCTTGAGCGTGCCACGATACTGGCTGCGGGCGACGATTTCCTGGCCGGGATAGCAGCCTTTCTTGAAGTTCACACCGCCGACGGATTCGTAATTGAGCATTTGCGGCACAAAGGCTTCAAAAATCGGCTGGCTAATCATCGCAATGCCGGACTGCACAGTGAGCCAGTGCCACAGCTCCAGCGCCATCGGCGTGCCCTGAGGCGCTGGCGAACCGGCTGGCGTACACCACAAGGCGCGCGGCTGGCCAGCCCCAGCAGACAAAAACACCAGATTCGCCTCGCCGATGTCGGTTTTTGTCCAGGCGGGATGAGCGCCTGCGGCCAGCGCTTCAAGCGGCTGACCAACCAGGCCGTACAGCTGGAATTCGGCGCTCGCATCGCTGAGCTTGACCTTGGCGCGCATCACAAACATCGACAGGCGCTTGAGCGTCGCGGCCAGAATGTCGCGGCTGCAGACCAGCAGAATGTCCTCCGGGCTGCGCTTGAAGAGCACAAAGCTGGCCTGCATGCGGCCCTTGGCATTGCAAAAAGCGGCCAGCCGGGCTTCGGCCAGGCCGAGCGAGGCCACATCCTGCGTCAATTGACCCTGCAGAAATTTCACGGCATCTTCGCCAACAGCGCGGATCACGCCCAGATGCGTCAGCTCGGTGATGCCGGAAACAGGAAAGGTTGAATTGGAAGTGGTCATGGTTTGTAGGAGGAAATGAGGGGGATGGGCTGAATTATCATAGCCCTGTGCTTGCTGCAAGCGTCGTTTGAAAAGGTGGTTGGTTTGCGTCGTCTCTTCGTAAGTTTGATGAAAGTATTTCTGCTTGCGGTGTTGCTGCTGTCGGCGGCTTCGCTGTGGTGGGTACACCAGCCGATGCCTTTGCGCCTGCAGCCGGGCAGCCAGGCGCTGGACCTCGATATAGAACCCGGCATACCCGGCAGCAAGGTGGCGGCGGTGATTGTGGCCAACGGCGTTCAGGTGCCTTTGCCGCTGCTGCAAACCTGGTTTCGCTTGTCGGGCCAATCGCGGCAAATCAAGGCGGGCAGCTATGAACTGCGGCCCGGCATCACCCCGCGCATATTGCTCAGCATGCTGGTGCGCGGCGAAGAAACGCTCAAGAGCGTGACGCTGGTCGAGGGCTGGAATTTTTTGCAGGTTCGCCAGGCGCTGCAAAAAGCCGAGAATCTGTCGCCCGATACCGCCAGTTTGAGCCCGGACGCCATCATGGAGAAACTGGGCCGACCGGGTGTTCACCCTGAAGGCCGGTTTTTCCCCGAAACCTATACCTATGCCAAAGGCTCCAGCGACCTGGCCCTTCTCCAGCGCGCCGCACGCATCATGGACAAGCGGCTTGATGCGGCCTGGAGCTTGCGCAACCTTGACACGCCGCTGAAGTCGCCTGAGCAGGCCCTGATTCTGGCCAGCATCGTCGAAAAAGAAACCGGCAAGTCAAGCGACCGGGGGCTGATTGGCGGCGTTTTTACCAACCGGCTGCGCATCGGCATGCCGCTGCAGACAGACCCGAGCGTGATTTACGGCCTGGGCGCTGCATTCGACGGCAACCTGCGCAAGCGCGACCTGCAAACCGACACGCCGTACAACACCTACACCCGGGGCGGCCTGCCGCCGACACCGATTTCCATGCCGGGCAAAGCTGCGTTGCTGGCAGCGGTGCAGCCCGCGCAGACCCAGGCGCTTTATTTTGTCGCGCGCAACGATGGCAGCGGCGCCAGCCAGTTCAGCGACAACCTGTCCGAGCACAACCGTGCCGTTAACAAATACATCAGAGGCCAATAAGATCATGACCCACCACGGCCTTTTCATCAGTTTTGAAGGCATTGACGGCGCCGGCAAATCCACCCATATCACCGCACTGGCGGAAGCCTTCAGGGCCGAGGGTAGAACCGTCACGCTGACTCGCGAACCCGGCGGCACGCCGCTGGCTGAAAAGCTGCGCACGATGGTGCTGAACGAGGCAATGGACCCGCTGACCGAGTCACTGCTGATTTTTGCCGCCCGGCGCGACCATTTGGTCACTGTTATTGCACCGGCCCTGCTGCGCGGCGATGTAGTGCTGTGCGACCGCTTTACCGACGCGACGTTTGCCTACCAGGGGGCTGGACGAGGGTTTGACCTCAAGGTGCTGGCCACGCTGGAGCAATGGGTGCAGTCAGACGAAGGGCTGCTGGGCGATCCGTCCGGCAACGCGCCGATGAAGCCGGAAGTCGAGACGGTCATTGAGCCGCATCTGACGCTCTGGTTTGACCTGTCGCCCGAAGGGGCGGCGCTGCGGCTGGCGGGCGCCCGGGTGCCGGATAAATTCGAGTCCCAGCCTGTGGAGTTTTTCAGCCGGGTCGCTGCCGGTTATGCGGCGCGCCAGCAGGGCCACCCCGAGCGCTTTGCCCGCATTGATGCTGACCAGCCCCGCGAGGCCGTCTGGCAGGCAGTGCGGCAGGTGTTTGTCGAAAAAGGCTGGCTCAGTGGAGTGGCAGGCGCATGAGTGATGCTGTTCAGCCCCCGCGTCTGGCGCCCTGGCTGCAAACCCAGCTCGAAAGCCTGCTGACCCAGAATGGCCACGCATGGCTGCTGAGCGGGCCGTCCGGCCTGGGTCAATTTGAGCTGGCGCTGGCGCTGGCGCAGGCTTGGCTGTGCGAGCAGGCAACGGGGCAGGGCGCTTGCGGCCATTGCAGCAGCTGTCACGCCGTGGCCGTGCATACCCATGCCGATCTGTGCATGCTGATGCCGGAAACCCTGTCGCTGGCGCTGGGCTGGCCGCTGGACGAAAAAACCCAGGACGACCTGGACGGCAAGAAACGCAAGCCCAGCAAGGAAATCAAGGTGGATGCGGCCCGCGATGCGGTGTCATTCACCCAGTTCACCCGCTCGCGGGGCAATACCAAGGTTGTTTTGGTGTTTCCGGCCGAGCGCATGAACCACATCACCGCCAACACCCTGCTCAAGACGCTGGAAGAGCCGCCCGGCGCCGTCAAATTCATTCTGGCTACCGAGGCGGCGCACCAGCTGCTGCCGACGATACGCAGCCGTTGCCTGGGCCACACGATGATCTGGCCTGATTTTGCGCAGGCGCTGGCCTGGCTGGAAAGTGAAGTGGCGCATCACGGGGCTGAGGGCGGTTCAAAAAAACCATCTCAAGCGCCCGCAATGGCCGACTTGCAGACGCTTCTAATTGGCGCTGGCGGGCGTCCGGCCGATGCCCTGCGCTGGGCTCAAAATAGCCCGCCTGAAGTTGCCGCCAAACATTGGCAGGCACTGCCGCAAGCGATGATTAGAGGAGATGTCAGCGCCTTGGCCGATTGGGCACCCGCCCAGGTGGTCGATGCCCTGCAAAAGCTCTGCCATGATGTTTTAGCCTTGCGCATGGGCGCTGCGCCCCGGTTTTTCAGCGTGCAGGATTTGCCGACGCTGCCGTCGGGCAGGCCGGGCAACACCCCGGCAGCGGCCTTGAATGCCAGCGTGCAGGCATTGACCAGCTGGTCAAAAGAGTTGAACGCCATCGCCCGCACGGTGGAGCATCCTTACCATGCAGGATTGCTATTGGAGTCCCTGGTCAGCCGTGCCCGAGGGGCGCTCAATGCCCGATAAATTCACCAGAAAGTAAACTAGCGCCATGAGTACAACACCTCCCACCAGTTCACCCGCCGCGACCGCCCCACGGCCCAGCATCGTTCAGCTGGCCATCAAGGAAAAAGCGGCCCTCCATGCCGCCTACATTCCCTTGTTCAAGGAAGGGGGGATTTTTATCCCCACGCTGCGCGAGTACAACCTGGGGGACGATGTCTATGTGCTGCTGACGATTCCTGACGACATCCAGCGCTACCCGGTGGCTGGCAAAGTGGCATGGGTGACGCCGCCAAAAGCTTCAGGAAACCGCACGCAGGGAGTAGGCATCCGCTTTCCTGCGGATGAAAAGTCGCGCATTCTGAAAGTCAAGATTGAACAAATACTTGGTTCCAGCCTGAGTTCCGAAAGACCTACCCAGACCATCTGATGTTTACCGATTCCCATTGCCATCTAAGTTTTCCCGAGCTAAAAGCGCAGCTGCCGCAGATCCGTTTGGCCATGCAGGCGGCGCAAGTAGATCGCGCTTTGTGCATCTGCACGACGCTCGAAGAGTTTGACGCCGTCCACGAACTGGCCCTGAGCTACGACAATTTCTGGGCAACCGTCGGCGTTCACCCGGACAACGAGGGCGTGCAGGAACCCAGCCTTGAAGACCTGCTGCAGCGCGCCAGCCTGCCCAGAGTGGTTGGTATTGGCGAGACGGGGCTGGACTATTACCGCCTGGGTGAGCGCACGCTGGCGGACATGGAATGGCAGCGCGAGCGCTTTCGGGTGCATATCCGGGCAGCCCAGCAAACCCAGAAGCCGTTAATCATCCACACCCGCAGCGCCTCGCAGGACACGCTGGCCATTTTGAAAGAAGAAAACGAAACCGCCGGGGAGGGCGCTCAAGCGCGCGGGGTGTTTCATTGCTTCACCGAAAACATGGAGGTGGCTCGTGCTGCGCTGGATCTCGGGTTTTACATTTCGTTTTCCGGTATTTTGACCTTCAAAAATGCCACGGACATCCGGGAAGTCGCCAGTTTTGTGCCGCTAAACCGCATCCTGATTGAGACGGACAGCCCCTATCTGGCGCCCATGCCTTACCGGGGAAAAACCAACAACCCGTCTTATGTGCCATTCGTCGCGCAGCAAATCGCCCAGATCAAGCAGCAACCGCTGGAAGTGATTGCACAGGCCACCAGCCACAATTTTGAGCAGTTATTTACAGGAGTCTGCGCGTGACACAGAGGCTTTCAGGGGCGCTCAAAAAACTGTTGTATGGCCTGATTCTGGCCGGTGCCAGCGTGGCCTATGCGGGTTCCTACGATGATTTTTTCAGGGCCGTGCGGCAGGACAATCCCGCCAAAATACAGGAATTGTTAAACCGGGGTTTTGACGCCAACACCCAGGATGCAAAGGGTCAGAATGCTCTTTGCATCGCCTTGAGCGAGGAGGCGCTCAAGGCCGCCAGAACGTTGATCAACTGGTCACAGACCGACGCCAACAAGCTCAACGCCGCAGACGAAAGCCCGCTGATGCTAGCGGCACTCAAGGGGCATCTGGATCTGGCCGAAATGCTGGTCAAAAAAGGGGCTGACATCAACAAGACGGGCTGGACACCTTTGCATTACGCCGCCAGCGGCGGCCATCTGCCCATCATCAAGCTGCTGCTTGAAAACGACGCCTATGTTGACGCTGAATCTCCTAACGGCACCACGCCGTTGATGATGGCCGCGATGTACGGCACGCCAGCGGCTGTCAATTTGCTGCTGCAGGAAGGCGCTGACGCCAAACTGAAAAACGCACAAGGCCTTACAGCGCTTCAGTTTGCACAGCGTGGAAACCGGCCCGATTCAGTCGAGGCGATTGCCGCTTTTCTGCGCAGCAAGCTGCCTTCTGGCCAATGGTAACTGGGCTTCATCGACATTCCACGATGTATATTATGTTAAGTGCTTGGTGTGTTTTTAAAGGTGCCGTGGCTTTTTGACGCCCTTTTCCAACTTAAATTCGCCGTCGGCTTAACGGCCGTGCCGCTGATTTTCTGGATGCGCTCAGCAAAAGCACATCGACCTGCTTGAGCGTGATGGCATGCGCCGCTTTTTGCGCTTGCAGCAAATCTTCCAATTCACCCATGCGCGACTGAGCCGAGGCCAGGGTTTGCAGGGCTGACTGGAAGGCCTGATCTTTTTCCTGCAGCCTGGCAGCCAGAATCTGGCTACCAGCTTCCCATTGGGCATTGGCTGCTGCTGCACGGCGCTCCTGTTCCAGCGTTGCCGCCTTGAGCCGTTTTACCTCCTGCCTTTCCCTGTCCAGCTCTTCCAGCAGACGCCGTTCATTAGCGCTGGCCCGCGCTTCCAGCCGCGCGCGTTCTTCAGCATGGCGCTGGCTGTTTTCTTCACTTCGGCGCTGCTCTGAGGCACGCTCTGTTTCCTGCTGCGTCAACTTTTCACGCAGCGTGTCA
Organism: Polaromonas sp.; assembly: GCA_026400075.1. GTDB lineage: Bacteria > Pseudomonadota > Gammaproteobacteria > Burkholderiales > Burkholderiaceae_C > Polaromonas. The sequence goes on along the minus strand of JAPLPS010000402.1, from coordinate 3,550 downwards.
ATGTCACGCTCCCGGCGCTCCAGCGTGAGGCTACTTTCCTCCAGACGCACTGCGATCTCGCCGAGTTGATGGCGCGTCATTTGCAGCGTCTCTTCGCTAGCCAGCTGGCGCGCCAGCAGGACTTGTTTCTGCTGTTCAAAATCGCTTTCCCTTTGGGCCAGAGCCATGCGGTCGGTAGCCAGGGCTTGGTGCGCCTGGGCTAGCGCTTCGGTCGCCTCTTGTCTGGCGGACGCCAGCGCGGCATTCCACAGCAGGCTGGCGGCTTGCTGAACCGGCTCAGGCAGGCGCCCTTCCCCGCTTGGTTTGCCATCAAGCCCAAGACGCGCCGCCAGGGTGGAAAACCACACATCGAGCAGCGGGCTGACCGTGTTGGGAGAGCCTCTGCCAATTTTCTGGCGCACCCGTTCAATGGTCGGACGCAGGCCTTCCGCGATGAGTGCATCAGCCGCCTGCCCAACATCCTCCTGCTGAACGCCCCTGTTACTTTTCAACTGCATGATTTTTTCCTTGTCTCAAATTTACCACCGATAATGGATTGTTATCGGTAGTAATTAATATACATCTACATTACATCATACATATGATGTATGAAAAAATATCTTTCAGCCAGACTACACCATGTATCCACTAATTCCACAAAAGACGCCTGCCCTTGAGCCCGCAGCACTGAATGACCTGACCCAAACAGCAATGGATGAGTTACTGCGCGAAGGCCAGTCACGCAACACACTGGCCAGTTACCGCAGCGCTCTGCGCTACTGGGCAGCTTGGTACGGGCTGCGTTATGGCCATCAGATCGAGTTGCCGCTGCCAGCCACCTGCGTGCTGCAGTTCATCGTAGACCATGCCGAACGCACCACGGCCAACGGTTTAATGTCTGAATTGCCCGCCGAAATTGACCAGGCACTGGTCGAAGCGGGCTACAAGGGAAAATTGGGCGCCCTGGCCCACAACACGCTGGCGCATCGGATCGCCGTGCTATCCAAGGCCCACCAGCTGCAGGCGCTGAAAAATCCCTGCCACGACGCCCAGGTGCGTGAATTGCTCTCACGCACCCGAAAAGCCTATGCCAGGCGCGGCGTTCTGCCGCAAAAAAAAGAGGCGTTGACCAAAGACCCGCTGCAGGCCATTTTGGCCACCTGCGATGACTCGTTGCGGGGCAAGCGTGACCGCGCCCTGCTCCTTTTCGCCTGGTCTAGCGGCGGGCGTCGGCGCTCAGAAGTGAGCAATGCAGACATAAAATTTCTGAAAAAAATTTCTCAAGGCTTTGTCTATACCCTCGCCTATTCAAAAACCAATCAGTCCGGCATGCAACGGCCGGAAAATGAAAAACCGCTGCTGGGTGCGGCGGCGGCCGCTTTAAGCGCTTGGCTGGAAGCCTCCAAAATCACCGAAGGGCGGCTTTTCAGGCAAATTCGCAAAGGTGGACAGCTTGGCGGGGCCTTGGGAGATGCGTCGGTGCGCGATATTGTCAAAAAACGCTGCGGGCTGGCGGGATTGGAAGGGGATTTTTCAGCGCACTCGCTGCGCTCAGGCTTTGTCACCGAAGCAGGTCGGCAAAATATGGCGCTGGCCGACATCATGGCCATGACAGGTCATCACAGCGTTGCGACTGTGCTGGGATACAGCCGTGCGGGTGCCGCCCTGTCCAGCGGCCTTGCCCGGCTCTTTGACCTTGCCCCTGGATTCCGTATCCCATAACTGAAAATAAACTGGCTGTTCTGGCCTGAGCCGCCAGCCAGTTGTGCTCGAACTGCATCGGGCTGACATAGGCCAGCGTCGAGTGCAGCCGGGTTTTGTTGTACCAGAGCAGCCAGGCGATGGTTTCATCCTTGGCCTGGCGCCGGGTCACGAAGCGTTGCCCGTGCAAGCGCTCGACCTTCAATGAGCCGAACAGCGTCTCGCTGCAGGCATTATCCCAACAGTTGCCGCGTCGGCTCATGGAGCTGGTGATGCCGTACTCCTTGAGCACGTCCCTGAAGGCGTGACTGGCGTACTGGCTGCCCCGGTCACTGTGGAACAACACCCCAGCGTGCCTGCCCGGCTGGCGCCTGAACCAGGCCATGCGCAGCGCGTCGATGACAATGTTCGAGCTCATATCCTCGCGCAGAGACCAGCCCACCACCTGGCGGCTGAACAGGTCAATGACCACGGCCAGGAACAGCCAGCCTTCGTCGGTGGCGATATAGATACCGTCTTGAATGTCAAGCGGATTTTGGCGTCGGGAATTCGTAATCTCGCCCGGACTTCATGACGCCATAGCAAAGATGCACGAGCTTGCGCATGCAGGCGCCCAAGGCTGGCATCTTCGTCTTGCCTTGAGCGCACAGCCTGTCGTACAAAGCCTTGATGTCAGGATTGATTTTTTTGGCAACAACAGCAGCCATGTACAAAGAGGCTCGCACGCGAGGATTTCCCGCCTTGGACAGCCGTGAGCGGCCCCGCACGCTCGTGCCCGATTCACGCTGTACAGGCACCAGGCCGAGAAAGGCTGCCACCTCCTTGCCGCTTTCAAAGTGGTAGCTCGTCAGGATGGCCGCCATGCGGTTGGCAGTTTTTTCGCCGACGGCGGGAATTGTGCGAAGCCGGGCAACGTCATCGCGCAAAGCAGCATTGGCCTGGATATGCCCATCTATGGCCCGGCGCAGCGCCTTGCATTGGCTTTGCAGGAAGGCAATGCACGCATCGATGGACTCGATCACGCACTCGCTGGTGGCGCGGACAATGGCTTGCTCACGGCGGTTCTGTTCGCGTCGAACATCCGCCTCCAGGCAGTCCAAACGCATCAGCATCGCGTTGAACTTCTGCAATGGAGCAGCTACCGGATGCCATGGCCGTGGCTTGGCCAGCCGGGCGTATTGCGCCAGCAGCAAAGCGTCAATCGTGTCGGTCTTGCTGAGCATGCCCAGGCCTTTGGCCAAGCTGCGTGCCTGTGCCGGGTTGACAACCGACACCACCAAGCCTGCGCAATGCAGCCGGGTTGCCGCCAGTTCATGATAGGCGGCCGTGGCCTCCATGACGAAGCAGCGCGGCAGCTCAGGACTGACTGTGTGTGCCCAGCCAATGAGCTCGCTCACGCCAGCCGTGTCATTGGCAAATGTCCGGGCGCGCTTGACGCGCTGGCCCTGTTCATCGACCACTGCGCAGTCGAGTTTGTCACGAGATACATCGATACCAAAGTACAGCATGTGAAGCCTCCTGGGTTAAAGCGCCACGCCCTTCGGGCCGATCTACCTTGTCAATGCAGGCTCGTCGCAGTGTGCGCGGCCTTTGCTACCGTCCGATCTGTGTATGGCGCGAAAGTGAGGCGGGGCGCCACATCTATATCCCAGGCTCGCGGCCTTACGTGATGTCCGTGCTGACCCCGCCTCGTGCGGCGATAGCGACTCGCCACACCCATAAGATACAAATGTGATGTCGCCAACCCAGACTTTATCGGGCTCGGCCACAGTGAACTCGCGGTCAAGCAAGTTGGGCGAAATCGGCAACTTATGATTGCTGTCGGTGGTGACCTTGAAGCGGCGTTTTCCCTTGGCACGAATGCCATGCA
>JAPLPS010000143.1 GCA_026400075.1 Polaromonas sp. | reverse complement strand
GGCGCAGTCGGCGCAGAACGCCAGCACCAGCCATGCGCTTGGCGCCGGGGCAGACATGGCGCCCGAAATAGCACCCGACACGCTAAGCACCAGCGCCCTGACCGTCAAGCTGCCCACCGGCGCGACGCTGCTGGAAAACCTGTCGCTGCAGGCCAGTCCCGGCCAGAGCGTGCTGATCAAAGGCCCGTCGGGCAGCGGCAAATCGACGCTGTTCCGGGCGCTGGCGGGCATCTGGCCGTTTGCCAGCGGGCCGGTGCATTTGCCGCTGGATGCCATGTTCATTCCGCAGCGGCCTTATTTTCCCGATGGCAGCCTGCGCGATGCGCTGGCCTACCCGCAGCCCGCCGCCGACTACAGCGACGCGGCCCTGACGCAGGCGCTGCGGGATGCGCTGCTGCCCGACCTAGCCGCCCGGCTCGACGAGAAAAACGCCTGGACTCAAAAATTATCTGGCGGCGAGCAGCAGCGCCTGGCCATTGCCCGCGTGCTGCTGAAACAGCCGCACTGGATTTTTGCCGACGAAGCCACCAGCGCACTCGACGAGGCCGCCGAGAAAATCCTCTACGCCCGCCTGCTGGCGCAAACGCAGCAAAGCGGCGGCGCGCTGGTGTCGATTGCCCACCGGCCTAGCGTGGCCGCTTTCCACGACCAGCTCTGGGCACTGGAAAAACGCCCGGAAGGCGCAGGCGCGCTCTACCAGCTCAGCGAAAAAAGCAGCGCCAGCGTGGCTGCGTAACCGCCACAGCGCCCGACTCAGACCGGCGCGTTCGGCAAAGTCGCCGCGTAAGCCCCAAACCCCCGCGCCCGCAACTCGCAGGCCGGGCATTCGCCGCAGCCGTAGCCCCAGGCATGGCGGTGCTCGCGGTCGCCGAGGTAACAGGTGTGCGTGTGCTCGACGATCAAATCGACCAGCGGCGCGCCGCCCAGCGAATGCGCCAGCGCCCAGGTGTCGGCCTTGTCGATCCACATCAGCGGGGTTTCGATCAAAAAGCGCTTGTCCATGCCCAGCGACAGCGCCAGCTGCATCGCTTTCATCGTGTCGTCGCGGCAGTCCGGGTAGCCGGAAAAATCGGTTTCGCAGACGCCGGTGACGAGCACCTGCAAATCGCGCCGGTACGCCAGCGCGGCGGCCAGCGTCAGAAACAATAAATTGCGCCCCGGCACAAAGGTGTTGGGCAGGCCGGAGCTTTCCATCTTGAACGCCACGTCGCGGGTCAGCGAGCAGTCGCTGACCTGGCCGAGCACGGCCAGATCGAGAAGATGGTCTTCGCCCAGCTTGTGCGCCCAGTGCGGAAACTGCGTTTTGATCTCGCGCAGCACGTTCAGGCGTGCCTCCAGCTCGACCTTGTGGCGCTGGCCGTAGTCAAAAGCGACGGTTTCAACGCGCTGGTATTTGGACAGCGCCTGGGCCAGGCAGGTGGTGGAATCCTGACCGCCGGAAAAAAGAACAAGTGCCGAGGTATGCATGACGAAAGACTGTAAATCAGCTTGAAAATGGAAAGAAAGAGCGGCTGCCGATACTACACAATGCGCTGCCACAGACTTTTTTGCCCCTTCCCCCCCAACCCGCCATGACTTTGACCCCCGCCCTGATTGAACAAGCCGCCACCGAACTGCTGGCCCGACGCGCCAGCGCCCGCCAAGGCCCGCGCCTGCCCGCGCCCTGCCGCCCCGAAAGCCTGGAAGACGCCTGGCTGATCCAGCAAGCCGTCACGCGCGGCTTGGCCCAGCCAGTTGGCGGCTGGAAAGCCTCGCTGCCCAGCCCCGGCAAGCAGGTGGCCGCGCCGATTTATGGCCCGACGGTGTGCCAGGGCGCCGACTGCGCCCTGCCCGTTCTGCCGGAGCAAAGCAGCGTGCGCGTCGAGCCGGAACTGGCTTTTGTTCTGGCCGCCGACCTGCCCGCCCGCGCCCAGCCCTATTCAGACGCCGAAGTCGATCAGGCCGTCGGCTCGGTGCATGCGGCGCTGGAAATCTGCGCCAGCCGCTACCTCGATCATGCCGGGCTGCCATTTGCCGAAATGCTGGCCGACGGACTGGTCAACAGCGGCCTGTGGCTCGGCCCGGCGCTGGCCGCGCCCGAGGCAGCGGCGTTTGAACTGAACTGGCAGGTTGAAGGCGAAGCCGCCAGCAGCAAACCGGCGCTGCACCCGGACGGCGCTGCGCGTGCGCCGCTGTACTGGCTGGTCAATTTCCTGCGCGAGCGCGGCATCGGGCTGCAGACCGGGCAGGCAGTCATCACCGGCTCGTATGCGGGCGTGCTGACGCTGCCGCTAGGGAAATCAGTCCGGTTTAGTTACGGCCCGCTGGCCCGGTTTGAAGTCAAATTCAGCGCATAACCCGACTGCATCTCGTTGCGCCGCCAGCGGCTAATCGTAATCAAGCTCCAGGCGGCTGCGCCACTGCTCGCGCTGCTTGGGGCTCAGCAGGCCGTCAATGCGCTGGCGCGCTTCCAGCGAGTTTTCAAACATCTGCTTGTGCAGCACGGCCCTCGCGTCGTAGGCCTTGCGTTCAGCTGCCGCATCGACAGCGCCGCCCGGCGGCATCGCCCGGCCCGAATGCCAGCCCCGCGCATCGAGCATCTGCTCGTGCATCTGCCCCATCAGCGCCCACTGCTTGCGGCGCAGCTCCTTGTGGATGTCGGTAATTTTGGTGCGCTGCTCGGCGGTAAGGTCTGACACCTGCAAGCCATAGCCGCCGCCCATCATGCCGCCCATGCCCATGCCACGCCTGTCCATGCCGTGACCGTCCCGGTCGCCCCTCTGGCCGCCATCCCCCATCCTGCCCCGCCCCGTGCCTCCCGGCCCCATGCCCATGCCCATGCCCATGCCATAGCCGCCAGCGCCAGCGTCAGCGCGGGACTCTGCATCGCCGCCGCGCATGGCCGAGCCCATGTCATACGACTGCGTACAACCCGACAGCGCCAGCAAAAGGCCTGCGCCCGCCAGCGCGACAACGCTCTTCATGTTCCGTTTCATATCAGCTCCTTGTTGAATCCTGCGCCTCAAAAAATACGCCGAATCGCCCCGCTGGCCTTGCTCCAGATCAACAGCGACAAGCCTGAACGCCCGGCCCGGCAAGGCCTGCGCATGCAGCGGGCGCCATCGTCATCAATAATCAAGCCATGAGCCTGCCTGCAACGCAATTTCCCCCACCGCCCACCCCAGCAGCGGCGACGCCGCCCGCCCACGCCTGCGAGCGCGGCATTGACCCCGATTTACTGGAAGACGCCCGCGTCCGGCTGGAGCTTTTGTACGGCGAAGTCGCCGCCGCCTGGCCCGGCTTTATCGCCCGGCCCGGCCAGTACGAGATGATGCAGGCGGCGCTGCTGACCTTTTTATCGGCCAAAGCGCCCGCCGACGAAGAACGCAGCGGCAACAACCTGGCCCAGCTCGAAGCGGGCACCGGCACCGGCAAAACCGTCGCCTACTGCCTGGCCGCCATCGTCGCCTCCGAGGCGCTGAAAAAAACCATCATCGTCTCCACCGCCACTGTCGCGCTGCAGGAGCAGCTGTTCCAGAAAGACCTGCCGCGCCTGGCCGAGATCATTCCCGAGCTGACCTTTGACATCCTCAAGGGCCGCGCCCGCTACGTCTGCGAAAGCCGCCTCGAAGGCGCGCTGCACGACGAGGAGCAGGACAGCCTGCTCAGCGCCGAATTCCAGGAGGCTTTCGGCGACCTGCGCCGCCCGGCCAAAGGCATTTCACGCGACAGCGCGCAGGCCATGCTGTGGTTCAAGAACAGCGCCAAAAAGCTGCGTTCCAGCGCCTGGGACGGCGACATTGACGCTCTAGCCCAGCCGCCCGACCCCGACGACTGGCGCCGTGTCCAGGCCAGCGCCCACGCCTGCAACGGCGGCAAATGCGAATTTTTCCGCAGCTGCGCTTTTTTCAAGGCGCGCCGTCAGGCCGCTGGTGCCACGCTGCAGGTGGCCAACCACGCCTTGATTCTGGCCACGCTGCAGACCGACAGCAGCTTGATCGACCCCGGCAACACGCTGTTTGTGTTTGACGAGGCGCACCACCTGCCGACCATCGCCGCCGACCAGTTTTCCTACCGCGCCCGGCTCGGCGTCAGCAGCAAGCTGCTGGCCAGCCTGCGCACGGTGGCGCTGCGCCACGGCAAGGCGCTGCCCGCCTCGACCCGGCCCGACCCGGTCGCCTTTGCCCAGCTGATTACCGGCTGCACCGACCGGCTCGCGCTGCTGGAAGACTTCTGGCTGCAAAACCAGCTGGTCAGCGCCGACAAGGCCGTGCATCGCTTCGCGCAGGGGCAGATTCCCGAGGCCTTGATTCCCGAATGCGAGCAGCTGGCCACGCTGCTAAACGCGATCAGCAAAGTCGTCTCCGGCATTGCCGCCGCGCTGATGGAAAGCGACGAGTCGCGCTCGCCGCAAGAGCGCGACGAGCACAGCCGCGCCGGGGTCGAGCTGGGCGTCTATCTGTCGCGGCTGCAGACGCTGGCGCAGCTGTTCGGCGCCTGGGCCACGCACGACAAGGTGCCCTGGGCCAAGTGGCTGGAATGGGCCGACAACACCGGCGACGCGACGCCCGACGCCTGGCTCTGCGCCAGCCCGATGACGGCGGCGCAGGTTTTATCCAAGAGCCTGTGGAAAAGCGTCAGCGCCGCCGTCTGCACCTCGGCCACGCTGACGGCCTGCGGCAGCTTTGATTTTTTTGACCGACTCAGCGGCATGAACCGCTTCCCGGAGCGCCGGGCGCTGGTCGTGGCCTCGCCGTTTGACTACGCGGTGCAGGGCGAGCTGCGCATTGCCGCCATGCAGCATTCACCCAAAAGCGCCGGGTTTTCCGACGAGCTGTGCGCCAAGCTGCCCGGCCTGCTGCGCGAGCATTGCCACGGCCAATTGGTGCTGTTCACGTCACGGCGCCAGATGCAGGCCTGTTACGCGGCGCTGCCGAAAGACCTGATCGACCAGGTGCTGGTGCAGGGCGTGCGTTCGCGCACCGAGCAATTGAAGGAACACGGCCGCCGCATCGTCGCGGGCGAGCGCAGCATTTTGTTTGGCCTGCAGTCGTTTGGCGAGGGCATAGACCTGCCCGGCCAGCTCTGCGAGCATGTGGTGATTGACAAGCTGCCGTTCACGCCGCCGAACTCGCCGGTCGAAGAGGCGCTGGCCGAGTGGCTGAGCGCGCAGGGGCGCGACCCCTTCAACGAGCTGTCAGTGCCGCGTGCGGGCATGAAGCTGGCCCAGTGGGCCGGGCGCGGCGTGCGCACCGTGACCGACAGGGCGGTCATCACCGTCTGCGACACCCGGCTGGTGAGCATGCGCTACGGCCGGGCGATTCTGGCGGGCCTGCCGCCGTTTCCGCTGGTGCAGGCGTCCTGACGGGCGAACGGTTTAGCGGTAGTAGGCTTCAACCTTGCCCTTGAGCTTGATCAGCAGGCGCTGGCCTTTGCGGTCCAGCGCCTTGCCTGCGGGCACCTTGACCCAGCCTTCGCTGATGCAGTATTCCTCGACATCCAGACGCGCATTGCCATTGAAACGGATGCCCACATCGTGCTCGAACACGGCGGCGACATGGAAGGGGCTGCGCGCATCCACGCAAAGGCGGTCGGGCAAAGGAGGAAAAGTCGTGGCGTCGGTCATGGATTTCTTTTTTCAATAAACGGGGAAAACAGCGCCGATTTTCCCCGATTTGGCGCTGGCCCGGAATTATGGCGTCGCAGCGGCTGGCGCCTGGGCCATCACCAGTTCCTCGTCCGCCAGCAGCACCTGCCAGACGGCCTGCAAATCGCGCTCTTGCAGCAAATTACGCACCGCGTCCGACGGGCTCGGCGGGCAGCGCCCCCATTGAAAGTGCGGCGGGTCTGACCGAAGACAGTTGCCGCCCCAGGTGCAGCCGTTTTTCTCAAAAATCTCCGCCACTTTCTTGAACCAGGCCGCGCCGCCCGGCGGATTCCAGAACAAATCGCAATGCACCACATCGATGGCCAGGCCAAAGCCGTGCCAGCTGTGCAGATTCGACGGCGCAAACGTCACCGGCTTGGCGGGCGGAAACACCGTGCGGCCACGCGCGTAATACAGCGCCTGCAACTGCGGCGAGCGGTAGCCCTCGTAAACCATCGCGCGCAGGCCACCATTAGGGCCGCTATTGCATTCGGCCAGGGCGGCCTTGACGGCGCGGGAAAATTGCGGCGCCAAGCGGTCAAGGTCGCGGTTGACCATCAAGGCGGTATCGTTGGAGCCTGCGCTCATATAGTCACCTCATTGTGTGGGTTGGTATAGCCGGGCCGCCACTGGTGCGGGTTGAAAGAAGCGGCCTGGGTCACGGGGGCAGGCGCCGAAGCAGCCGATTCCAGCAAGAGCACCGGCTCCGGGGCTGGCAGCGCCTGCTGGTCTGGCGACACCTGCACTTCCAGCGACGGCTGGGCGAGTGGCGCGGCGGCGGGTTCGTCCTTGAACAGTTGCTCTTGGGCCGCTGCGCCAGAACCGCTATCGTCCGGGCTCTTGTCCTTGGGCTTGATCGTCGAGCGGATCACCATCAGCTTGTTCAGCGTGTCAAACCAGAACGGCGCGCCGAGCATGACCGACAGCGCCGTCACCAGCCAGCCCGCGAAGACGCGAAGCCAGCCATACATCTCATCGGCGCCGGTGGCGCAGGCCTTGAGTTCATTGGTACACAGCTGGCGCGGCACCCAGGGCAGCGTTCTGCCATCGCTGACGGCGCGCCAGCCGACTGGCATGCCGACGCTGTCGATCACGTTGCGCGCATCGCTGAAGCGCTCCAGCGCGGGCGCGTCCTTGTTTGCGTCCGGCGCGCTGGCCGAACCCGCCTGCTTGACGACCACATCGCGAAACGCCTTGTCCGCCGTCAGGCGCTGCATGACGTGCAGCGAATCGACGTTGAGCGTACAGGCCATCAGGATGCCGAGCATGAACAGCACCGCCTGCGTGCGCCGCTTGTACCAGCCGCCCGCCCGGTTCATCGTGCCATCAAACCAGTCCTGGATGTTGGTGCGCAGCTTGTCCATGTTGCCGCCGCAATGGTCAATCGCCGACAGCATGACGCGGCGCAGATGCGGCGAGGACAGCGCAGCGGCGCGCTCGCGCAGCAGCGCCACCGTCAGCGGCGCGTGGTTGGCGTCCTGCTCATCGCCCTCGGCGTCCGAAACCGGGCCGCGCCCGACCAGATCGAGAAAAGCCATCGCAAAGCTCGACGAAGGAATGTAAGACGGCAGATTGCGCCGCGCCCGCAGCCGCACATGCTGCGCGCTGGAACTCGACAGCATGGAACTGCTGACCAGATGCGCCGGTTCGTAGCGCCCCTGAAACAGCGAGTACACCAGCGGATGGCGGTACAGAAATGAGGTCAGCGTGCCGTCGCTGTCGTCGAGCAGCGTGCGCACGCCGCGCTCCAGATCCATCGCGCGCCACTTGAAGATGCCTTCAAGCCACTCCTGCAGCGCCGTGCAGATCAGCGACATCATCAAAAACAAAAAGACCATGCCAATGCCCACTTCGAGCGTTTCGGAATTCAGCATGTAGTTCTCCTTCAGGCCAGTGCCGCATTCATGTTCATATGTAAAAAAGCGACATTACTGTACGCATTTGTTTGAACTATTACATATTTTCAGAATTGACCCATTGCTGGAACGGCTTTTTTTCTGTCGGCTGGCCAGCCTGCCAAATGGCGTCACTTCCAGACCGCCGCCCACGCGGAAAACTCGCTGGGCCGCAGGCGAAAGCGGGCAATGCTGCCCTCGTGCAAGCTCATCAACTGCGTTTCAGTCACCTCGACAAAACGCGCCCGGTCTGGCGCGGGCAAGCGGGTGTCGGCGCAATGGCGGATGAAGGCGATGGCCCGGGATTTGTCCATGCGCTCGCGCACCGCCTGGGCGACGGTGTCGGCAATCTGCGTGCGGTATTGCAGCCGGAACGGGTCAGGCTCGCCCAGCGACTGGCGCACCGCCGAGTAGCGGGCGCACGAGCGTTTGTAGGCCCAGACAAACACATCACGCAGCAGTTCCACCTGATTCAATTCGTAAACGCCCAGCATGGCGCTGATGTAGGTCTGGGGCGAGACATCGACAAACGACAAGGGGCACAGGTTGCGCCGAATCAAGGGGATGTTGGCGGCCAGCCGCGACACGCGCTTGTTCACGTCCTCGAAAGGCTGGAGATAGGGCAGATGCACCATCGCAAAAAAAGCCTGCTCGAACGGATCGTCAATCGCGCCAGCGGTGTCAAGCACCTGCTGAAAACACTCGTCAATGCACTGCGGGCCTTCAAGCGGCACGAACACCGTCTGGCCGATGCCGACGGCAATCGAGCGCAGGCGGCCACTGGCGGTCGGGTCTTCAAGCAGGTTGTCCGACAGCAGCGCGTGCAGGTTCAGCAGCGTGTAGCGGTTAAAACCGATGTCCTGCGCGGAGGCGATCAAAAACTCAATCGCCTCCTTGTGGTTCAGGATCATCTGCGCTTCGAGCGCATTTTTGCCCTGCGCCGCTTCGCCGACATTGAGCAGGCGCTCGGTTTCCAGCAGCGAATAGGTGTTGCCCTCCAGACGGCTGGAGTTCCAGGACAGGTCGATCAGCAGCCGGTGGGCAATCTGGCGGGCGTAGGTGCCAGCCGGTTCGTGGGTGGTCACGGCCTGACCGTGGGCGAGCAGTTCGGCCCGGACGGCGGCAGGCAGGTAAAAGCTGACATTGGGCCGGTAGCCGTCCAGAAACTCGCGCCGGTAGCCCACGGGCGTGCGCAGGGCAAGAGGCTGGCGGACATGGGCTTCGATGGCTTGGGCGGCATCGGACAGGGGAATCAGGATTTGCGCCTGCTGGGCTGCGGCATCGCTCTGACGCACCGCAGGCGTGCTGATTGCCACTGCACCGCCGGGCAGGTAACGCGTCACCCGGCTCTGACCTTCCTTGCGCAAGCGCCCTTGCGCGAGCAGTTCGTTTACCCAGCGCTGCAGGGTTCGCCGG
>JAPLPS010000027.1 GCA_026400075.1 Polaromonas sp. | reverse complement strand
GCGCGCACGGCGCCGTGGCAGGCCATCGTCGCGAGCAGCTCGTTCTGGGCGCGCTCAATGACGCGGCTGGCGTCGTGTTGGGCCAGCTCGGCCAGCACGCTGCGGGCCAGCTCAACGGCGTCGCCCAGCGCCAGGCTGGCGGGGACGGCGCGCACCGCCAGCGTCTTCGGTGAGAACGGGGTGATTTCCAGGCCCAGCGTGGCCAGCGTGTCGGCGCTTGCTTCGGCGGTGGCGACTTCCTGCGGCGTTGCGGCAAAGGTGGCGGGAATCAACAGCGGCTGGCTGGCAATGCGCGAGGTGTCCAGCTGGCTTTTGAGGCGCTCATAGACGATGCGCTCGTGCGCGGCGTGCATGTCCACGATGACCAGGCCGAGGGCGTTTTCGGCGAGGATGTAGATGCCCTGCAGCTGGGCGAGGGCGCGGCCCAGCGGCCAGGCGTCGCCCGGGCGGCTGGCAGGGTTTGGCGTGGCGGTTTCTGTCGGGGTGGGTGGCTGGCCGGGGCTGAAGTGCAGGCTGGCGTTACTGGTTTGGCCTGGGCTGGTTTGGCTTGTGCTCAGACCGCTGTTCCCGCCGCTGCTGGCTCGGTTTGCGCTTGCGTCGCTCGCGCTGGCGGACTGCGCCACCGGCCACAGCGCTTCAAAGTCGCTGGCGCGCTGGCTGCGGCTGGCGTTGAAATCCATCGCAGGCTGTGCCCAGCCTTGTCGGGCGGGCGCTGGTTTCGAGCCAAAAACGCCGCCAGCGCCAGCGCCGGAACCGGAACCGGAACCGGAACCGGAACCGGAACCGGAACCGGAACCGGAACCGCCGCCATCGTCTCCGCCAGACTGTTGGCCTTCCGCCGCCGTGGCGGCAGAAGGCGCCAGCAGCGCCGCGCCTGCGCGGGGCGCGGCCAGAGCGTCTTCGGCGGCGTGGCGCACGGCTTGATGGACTTCGCGGCTGTCGCGAAAGCGCACTTCGATTTTGGTCGGGTGGACGTTCACATCGACTCGGGCCGGGTCAATCTCGATATACAGCGCATAGACCGGCTGGCGCTGGCCGTGCAGCACGTCTTCATACGCGCTGCGGGCGGCGTGGCTCAGTACCTTGTCACGCACGTAGCGGCCGTTGACGTAGGTGAATTGCTGGTCGGTGCGGGCGCGGGCGGCGTCGGGCAGACCGGCGCGGCCCCAGACGCGCACGGCGGGCTGGCCGTCGGCGCGGCGGGCGCTGCTTTCATAGTGAACAGCCAGCGACTGGGCGACAAACTCGCCGCCCAGCACGTCGGCCAGCCGCTGGTCGTGGGCGCTGACGCCGCTGATCCGGCTGACTTCATTGCCGCTCATGCCGTTGACGCCACTGGCATTGAGGCCATTGCCGCTGACGCCATTGCCGCCGCCCGTGCCACCGCAAGCGCGCCACTGCTCAACCAGCTTGCCTTCGTGCCAGATCGCAAAGCCTACGTCGGGCCGCACCAGCGCGTGGCGGCGCACCGCCTCGATGCAGTGCGCCAGCTCGGTGGCGTCGGTCTTTAAAAACTTGCGCCGGGCGGGCGTGGAGTAAAACAGTTCGCGCACCTCGACGCTGGTGCCGCGTGCGCGGGCGGCGGGCCGGATCTCGCCGGTGCGGCCGTCGAGCTGCCAGCCGTGCTCGCTGTCCAGGCTTCTGGACAGCAGGCTCATGTCGGCAATCGAGTTGATGGCGGCCAGCGCCTCGCCGCGAAAGCCCATCGTTCCGACGGCTTCCAGATCCTGCAGTGAGGCGATTTTGCTGGTCGCGTGACGACGCAGCGCGACGGGCAATTCTTCACGCGGAATGCCCAGGCCGTCATCTTCCACGGCGATCAAGCGCACGCCGCCCGCCTGCAGGCGCAGCGTGATTTGCGTCGCGCCCGCGTCCAGCGCGTTGTCAAGCAGCTCGCGCACGACCGAGGCCGGGCGCTCGACGACTTCGCCAGCGGCGATTTGGCTGATCAGTTCATCGGGCAGGTCGCGGATCGGGCGGCGGGTGGCGGGTGGCGGTAGCGTCATAAGGCGGCAATTCTAGGCGCGGGGCCAAGCCCGCAGGCGCCGCGTGGGGTTGGGCTGGCGCCATCGGCGACCTGTCAAAATCCGGGGCATGGAACTAGCTACTTTTTTGATCGATTTCATTCTTCATGTTGATAAACACCTGGAGGCCTTTGTCACCAGTTACGGCGCCTGGGTGTATGCCCTGCTGTTTCTGATTATTTTTGTCGAAACCGGCGTGGTCATCATGCCGTTTTTGCCTGGCGACTCGCTGCTGTTTGTCGTCGGCGCGATGTGCGGTGTCGGCTTGATGAACTACCCGCTGTCGGTGGGCCTGCTGCTGGCGGCGGCGGTGCTGGGCAACCAGTCGAACTACAGCATCGGCCATTATTTCGGCCCGAAGGTGTTTCAGTGGGAGGATTCGCGGCTGTTTAACAAGAAGGCGTTTAACCAGGCGCATGCGTTTTATGAGCGCTATGGCGGCATCACCATCATTGCGGCGCGCTTCATGCCTTTTTTGCGCACTTTTGCGCCTTTTGTGGCTGGCGTGTCGCAGATGAAGCGCAGCAAGTTCGCGCTCTACGACGTGGTGGGCGGCGCGCTGTGGGTGGGCGGCATTGTCACCGTGGGTTATCTTTTTGGCAACGTGCCGTTTGTCAAAACCCATCTGGACAAAATCATCTGGGCGATGATTTTGGTGCCGACTTTGGGGGTGGCGTTCGGTGCCTGGCGGGCCAGACGGCAGGCCAGGCACAGTCCGGTTTAAGCGGCGCTGCCCGGCGCATGCCGGGCAGGCCTGGCTGGTTTAACGCTTGATTTAGCGCTTTTTGCCGATTTCGTTACCAATGACGGCGCCAGCAGCGGCGCCGCCCACGGTGCCCAGCGTGTTGCCAAAAAGCGCATCGCCAGCCACACCGCCGAGCACGGCGCCGGTGGCGGTGCCGATCTGGGCATTGGTCGGGTTCATGGCGCAGCCGCTCAGGGCCATCACGGCAGCGGCAGCGATTGACATCAAAATTTTCGTGTTCATGACTTTACCTTTTCAAAAATAGCCAGACTGGCGAACCAGCAAGACGCGCATCTGGTGAAACCTGCGGCGCGCCCGTTTTTTCAGTATAGGGACTTTGAAAAGTCCCCGCCAGTCAGGCGCGCCGACTCACAGGGCGCGGCTGCGCGCCAGCGGCGGATTTTTCGAGAAATACAGGCTGATGCCGCGCATCAGCGCATTGGCCAGCTCGTTTTGGTAGCTCACATCGCGCAGCCGCACTTCCTCGGCAGGGTTGCTGATGAAGGCTGTTTCCACCAGCACGCTGGGAATGTCGGGCGCCTTCAGAACGGCAAAGCTGGCCTGCTCAACGCGCCCTTTGTGCAACTTGCCGACGCTGCCGATCTGGCCCAGCATGACGTTGCCCAGTTTCATGCTGTCCTTGATTTGCGCCGTGGTGCTCATGTCAAACAGCGCCTGGCGTACCTGTGCATCCTTGCTGTTGGCGTTGACACCGCCGACCAGATCGGCCGAATTTTCCTTGTTCGCCAGCCAGCGGGCGGTGCTGCTGGAGGCGCCTTTTTCGCTCAGCGCAAAGACGCTGGCGCCAGCGGGCGCGGCGGTCAAAAAGGCGTCAGCATGCACGCTGATGAACAGGTCGGCCTTGACGTTGCGCGCTTTTTGCACCCGTACCTGCAGCGGCACAAAAAAGTCGGCATCGCGCGTCAGGAAGGCGCGCATATTGGGCTGCTGGTTGATGCGGTCGCGCAGGCGCAGTGCAATTTGCAGCACCACGTCTTTTTCCTTGGTGCCGCCTGGGCCGATGGCGCCGGGGTCTTCGCCGCCGTGGCCGGGGTCCAGTGCGACGATGATCAGGCGGTCGGTTTTTTTCTTCGACGGGCTGGCGACGGGCGGATTTTCTTTTTGCGCCACTTGTGCGCTGCTGGTGTCGGCGGCCTTTTTGAATTGCTGGGCGATCAGCGTGCCCAGCGGGTCATTGATCAGGTCGCCGATGGGGTCATCGGCCAGTGGCTGCTGCTTCAAGTCGGCCAGCGGGCGCAGCATGCTGGGCACACTGGACACGCTGGGCGCTTTTTCTGCCTCTTCCTTGAGTAGGGTTTGCAGCGCGTTGTTGGGCTGGGCCGGGTACAGATCGAGCACCAGCCGGTGCTGGTAAGCGGCCACCGGCGCCAGGTTGAACACCTGGGGCTGCATCGCCTTTTTCAGGTCAATCACCAGCCGGACTACGCCCGGCTGGCTCTGGCCGATGCGAACGCCGGAAATGTTCGGGTCGTCCGACTGCACCTTGGCGACCAGCTCGCGCAGCGCCGGAATCAGGTCAATGCCGTCAATATCAACGACCAGACGCGGCGGCTCGGGAATGAACACCTGCCGCGCCGTGATCGGGGCGTCCGACTCGATGGTCAGCCGCGTGTAGTCTTTGGCTGGCCAGACGCGCACCGCCACAATCGTCGCGCCCCTGGCGATTTGCTGCACGCCCAGCATCAGCACCACGCTGCCCAATTGCAGGGTGCTTCGTCGGCTCAGACCGGGGGAAATGTTTTTAGGGTTCATCAATCAGCTCCGTCCCTGTCGGGGTGTAGGCGGTTAAGGTAATCAATCGGGATTCGTCGGCCTGCATTTCAATATGAATCACCAGATCGGGTGGCGGCAAATGCGGGGCGGCTTTGTCCGGCCACTCGACCAGCTTGAGGCCGGGGCTGGCAAAAATGTCGCGGAACCCGGCTTCTTCCCATTCGCGCGGGTCGTTGAAGCGGTAAAAATCAAAATGCCAGATGGCACCGACGCCATTTTGGTCTGGCAACTGATCCGTGGGCGTCAAAGTGTAAGTTTCCACCACAGCATAGGTAGGGCTTTTGATTCGGCCCTGAATTCCCAGACTTTTTAGTAAATGGCGTGTAAAGGTGGTTTTTCCGGCGCCCAGATCGCCGCGCAGCTCGATCAGCGCGTGGCCAATGGCGCTGTGGCGCGCCAGCGCCTGGGCAAACGACGCGGTGCTGGCCTCGTCTGGCCAGACCATCGTTTTTACAATCACCGGATGTCGATCAGCACTCATTGGAATAGTCATCAATTCGTCTCTCACATTCAAACCTGGGGGCGCGAACTTGGATTCTCGCAAATTGGCGTGGCGGGGGTGGATCTGGAATCGGCTGAAGCCGGGTTGTTAGCCTGGCTGGCCGCCGGTTTTCAGGGCGATATGCACTATATGGCAGCGCATGGCCTGAAGCGGGCGCGCCCGGCTGAATTGATTCCGGGGACTGTCAGTGTCATCACGGCGCGCATGGATTACCTGCCTGCGGCCACCCCCGCTGCGCCCGGCCAGTGGCAGGCGCTGGAACTGAGCCGCCTGGCGCGGCCCGGCGAAGGCATCGTCTCGGTCTATGCGCGCGGCCGCGACTACCACAAAGTGCTGCGCGCGCGCCTGCAAAAGCTCGGCGAGCGCATCGCCGCCGAGGTGGGCCCGCTGGGGCACCGCGCCTTCACCGACTCGGCCCCGGTGCTCGAAGCCGAGCTGGCGGCGCGCAGCGGCCAGGGCTGGCGCGGCAAGCACACGCTGGTGCTCAGCCGGGAGGCGGGCTCGATGTTTTTCCTCGGCGAAATCTATGTCGATATGGCCTTGCCGCCCAGCGCGCCGGTGACGGCGCATTGCGGCAGCTGCCAGGCCTGCATCACCAGCTGCCCGACGCAGGCCATCGTCGCGCCGTACCGGCTGGACGCCAGGCGCTGCATTTCCTACCTGACGATTGAGCATGCCGGGCCGATTCCGCTGGAGTTTCGCCCGCTGATCGGCAACCGCA
Organism: Polaromonas sp.; assembly: GCA_026400075.1. Lineage (GTDB taxonomy): Bacteria > Pseudomonadota > Gammaproteobacteria > Burkholderiales > Burkholderiaceae_C > Polaromonas. Next base: position 16,412 of record JAPLPS010000027.1, on the reverse strand, counting down.
TCTACGGCTGCGACGATTGCCAGCTTGCCTGCCCGTGGAACAAGTTTGCCCAGCGCAGCGCGCTGCCCGATTTTGACGAGCGCGCAGGCCTGAGCGGCCAGCAGCTGCAGACGCTGTTCGGCTGGAGCGAGGCGGCGTTTTTGAAGTTCACCGAGGGCAGCCCGATTCGCCGCATCGGCCATGCGCGCTGGCTGCGCAATATTGCGCTGGCGATGGGCAATGCGCTGCGCGCCGGGTTGGCCGAGGCCGAGGCTGACGCCGACGCCGACGCCGACGCGCTACGCGCCAGCTTACGGACGCAAGCTGCGCACCCGGACGAGGTGGTCAGGGAGCAGGTGGCCTGGGCGCTGGCGCAGTGAGCGCCGATAAGGTTTGACAAGGCGTGAAAAGGCCTGGCAAGAAGCGCCGCGCCGCCGCCGCCCTCAGCGCAGCACGCCCAGCGCAAACGGCAGGCTGGCCATGCCGAGCAGCGTCGAGAGCGTGACCAGCCCTGCGACAAAGCCGCCGTTGTAGCCCATGCGCGCCGCCAGCACGTAGGCGCTGGAGGCCGTCGGCAGCGCAGAAAAGGCCAGCAAAATCGTCGCCTGCACGGGCGACAGGCCAAAGGCCAGGCTCAGGCCCAGCGCCACCAGCGGCATGAATAAATGGCGTATCGACAGCACCGCCACGCTCAGGCTTTTGGCCTGCGACAGGTGGCCCAGCTGCATGCCCGCACCCGCAGCCAGCAGGCCCAGCACAATCGCCGAGTTGCCAATGCGGCCCAGCGTCGGCCCCAGCCAGGGCGGCAGCGTAAAGCCCAGCAGGCTCGCCACCAGCCCCGAGGCGGTGGCCAGAATCAGCGGGTTGCGCACCAGTTCGCCCCAAAAGCCGCGCTGGCTGTGCCGCGCCATCGGCCAGACCGCCGCCATGTTCATCAGCGGCACGCACACGCCAATCAGCACCGCAATCAGTTGCAGCCCTTCATTGCCCGCCAGCCGCTCGGCCACGGCCAGGCCGATGAAGGAGTTGAAGCGAAAGCTGGTTTGGGCGCTGGCGGCATGCTCGCGCACGTCGATATGCCGACCCAGCCACGGCAAATACGGCAGGCTGTAGGCCAGCAACACGCCCGCCAGACTCAGCAGCAGCCCGGCGCCGATCAGGCTTGACGCGGCATGCACATCCAGCGGACTTTTGACAATCGACTGGAACAGCAGCACCGGAAACAAAAAGAAATAAACCAGTTTTTCCAGCGGCTCCCAGACCGAGCGGTTTAGCGCCGTGTAGCGACAAACCAGATAGCCGCAAAGGATGAGGGAAAAGTCGGGGATAAGAAGTTGCGCGTAATTCACCGGCGCAAGAATAACGCAATTGGTTCGGGTTTTCCCGTAGGGGTGTATTGCTGAGCCACGCAAGCGCGCCTGCGTTTACGATGGTGACTGCTTGTTTCGCCGCTGTGGCTGACCCCGGCATGGTTCCGGCGGTTTTTCTTTTCTGATCGTTCCCATGCACCCTGCCAGCCAGTCCCGTATTGACGCCTTTATCGACGCGCTGTGGCTCGAAGACGGCCTGTCCGCGAACACGCTGGCCGCTTACCGGCGCGACCTGTCGCTGTACGCCCACTGGCTGGGCAGCGAGGCGCAGCAGCAGCGCCCGCTTGACGCCAGCGGCGAGCCCGATATTCAGGCCTACTTTGCGTTTCGCCACAGCATGACGCAGGCGACTTCGGCGAACCGCTGCCTGACGGTGTTCAAGCGCTATTTCCGCTGGGCGCTGCGCGAAAGCCTGATTGCCGCCGACCCGACTTTGAAACTCCAGCCCGCCCGCCAGGGGCCGCGCGTGCCGACGGTGATGTCGGAAGCGCAGGTCGAAGCGCTGCTCACCGCGACCGACGACGCCACGCCGCTGGGGCTGCGCGACCGCGCGATGCTGGAGCTGATGTACGCCAGCGGCCTGCGCGTCAGCGAGCTGATCGGCCTGAAAACCTTTCACGTCGGCCTGAACGAAGGCGCGCTGCGCGTGATGGGCAAGGGCAGCGCCGAGCGGCTCGTGCCTTTTGGTCAAGTGGCGCGGCAATGGCTGATGCGCTACCTGGCCGAGGCGCGGTCTGTCATTCTGGGCGGCCAGCAGACCGGCGACCTGTTCGTCACCAGCCACGGCCACGGCATGAGCCGGGTGATGTTCTGGATGCTGGTGAAGAAATACGCGCAATTGGCCGCGATTGACTCGCCGCTGTCGCCGCACACGCTGCGCCATGCGTTTGCCACCCATTTGCTGAACCACGGCGCCGATCTGCGCGCCGTGCAATTGCTGCTCGGCCACGCCGATATTTCGACGACGACGATTTACACCCATGTGGCGCGTGAGCGGCTCAAGGCGCTGCACGCCGAGCACCACCCGCGCGGCTGACGCGGGCCGCGCAATGACGCGCCGGGCTGGCCGTTTCAGCGGCACCGCCTTCAGCGCTGCATCTTTGGCGCCAGATCTTCAGCGGTACATGTAATCGCGGCAAAACGGATAGCTGGACTGTGCGCCGCGCAGCGCCGCAGACGCCAGTTCGCCGGTCGGCCGACTGGCCAGCACCTGGTGCAGCGAAATCCAGCCTTGCTCGAAACTCATCGCGCTGCCCGCCAGGTAGAGGCGGTAGGCGCGCAGCATTTTCGCCGCCCGCGCTGCGTCGCCGCTCTCGGCCAGCAGCTGGCGCGCCTCGTCCAGCTGCGACTCCAGCGCGTCCGACCAGTCCCAGAGCGTGCGCGCATAGTGCGGGCGCAGGTTTTCGGTGTCCAGCATTTCCAGCCCGGCACCGGCCAGATAGGCCAGCACGGCGCTGACATGCAGCAACTCGCCGCCGGGGAAGATGTATTTTTCAATGAACTCGCCCATGCCCGCGCCGAGCTGGCGGTTTTGCAGGCCGCCTGCGGTGATGCCGTGGTTCAGCACCAGGCCACCGGGCGCCAGCAGGCAGGCGATCTGGCTGAAATAAGCCGCCATATTCGCCTGCCCGACATGCTCGAACATGCCGACCGAGGAGATTTTGTCGAAGGGCTGCTGCAGCGGCAGGTCGCGGTAGTCGCGCAATTCGACGCGGACACGCTGGCCCAGGCCTTTGTCGGCAATCAGTTGCTTGACATGGGCGTGCTGGTTTTTTGACAGCGTGATGCCGGTGGCGTCCACGCCGTAATGCTCGGCGGCCCACAGCAGCAGCGCGCCCCAGCCCGTGCCGATGTCGAGAAAGCGCTCGCCCGGCTGCAGCATCAGCTTGCGGCAGATGTGGTCGAGCTTGGCTTGCTGCGCCTGCGCCAGCGTCATGCCCGCGTCCCGGTAGTAGGCGCAGGAATAGACCTGGCGCGGATCCAGCCACAGCGCATAAAACGCGTCCGACACGTCGTAGTGAAAAGCGATTTGCGCTGCATCTTTGGCCAGCGTGTGGGCGGCCAGCGAGCGGGTTTTTTGCAGCAGGCTGGCGCACCAGCCGGGGCTGTGCTGCGCCGGGTTGCCCGGCAGCAGCTTGGCCATCACCCGCATCACGTCGCGCATCGCGCCTTCGAACTGCAGCTTGCCTTCCACATACTCCTCGGCCAGCGCGCCGATCTGGCCGGTTTTGAACCGCGCCATGCTAGACCAGCTGGAAAACGCCAGCCTGACCGGCGCGTCCGGCGCGCCCAGCCGCTGGCCTTGCGGCAGCTGTAGGGCGATGTCGGCGGGCAGCAGCGTCCGGCGCGAGAAACTGGCGGGCAGGAAAGAGCGGGCCATCGGCAACTCCCTTCGGTGTTGAAACCAGTCTAGCCCGCGAAAAACCTTTGCGCCATCACCCGAAATGGCGTTACCGGATGTGCTTTCGGCGGTGCGCTCTTCAGGCGCTGGCGCTGAGCAGGGCCAGTTCGGCGGCGTCGAAACCGGCTTCGCGCCGGGCTTCGAGATTGAGCGGGCCTTTCAGGCGCGGCGCGCCGTACTGCTGCGACAGCGCCGCGTAAGTGGCCAGCGGCTCCAGCCCGCGCAGTGCGCAGACATGGCGATACCAGTGGTTGCCAATCGCCACATGGCCGATTTCGTCGCGCAGCAAAATGTCCAGAATCGCCACCGCCCGCAAGGCGTCGGGGCTGACGACCCGGCGCAGCTTGGCCTGCATCGGCGGCGTGGCGTCCAGGCCGCGCGCTTCGAGCGTGCGCGGCACCAGCGCCATGCGCGCCAGCACGTCGCCTTCGGTTTTTTGCGTCATGTCCCACAGGCCGGTGTGGGCCGGAAAGTCGCCGTAGTCGTAGCCCATGCTTTGCAGCAGTGCGCGCAGTAGGCTGAAATGCAGCGCTTCTTCGTCGGCGACTTTGAGCCAGTCGCGGTAATAGGCGAGCGGCATCGCGTCAAAGCGCCAGATCGCGTCCAGCGCCAGATTGATCGCGTTGAACTCGATATGCGCGACCGCGTGCAGTAGCGCGGCCAGCCCCTCGGGCGTGAACGGCGAGCGCCTGGGCATGTCCAGATGCGTGCGCAATTCGGGGCGCTGCGGGCAGCCGGGCAGGCCGGGCGGGGCGCTGAAACTGGCATTCGGGGCGATGGCTAGCGTCGTCGCCTGCGCCTGGAGCGACTGGACGAGCAGCACTTTTTGCGCCGGATCAGGTTCGAGTAGCGCGTGCAGCGTAAGCTGACGCAGTTCGGAGGCGGGAGGGGCGGTGTTGGAGAAGGCGGGCGTGGCAGTCATGGCCGCATTGTCGCCAAGCCAAGCCAAGCCAAGCCAAGCCAAGCCAAGCCAAGCCAAGCCAAGCCAAGCGCCGTACACGTTATTACCGTGGCCGTCGGGCGGGGCGCCTGCCTACAATCGGGCTCCCCCCAAGACTATTTCACCAAGGAAGCCCCTCATGGCCATTTACCAGCTGGACGATTTGAAACCTGTCATTGCCGACTCCGCCTGGGTCGCCGACAGCGCGCAGGTCATGGGCAATGTGACGCTGGGCGCTGACAGCAGCGTCTGGTTTGGCGCGATCATCCGGGGCGATATGGACAGCATCACCGTCGGCGCAGGCAGCAATATTCAGGATGGCAGCGTGCTGCACGCCGACGACAACATGCCGCTCACGATTGGCGAAAACGTCACTGTCGGCCATCAGGTGATGCTGCACGGCTGCACGATTGGCGACGGCTCGCTGATCGGCATTCAGGCGGTGGTGCTCAACGGCGCGAAAATCGGCAAGAACTGCCTGGTCGGCGCCGGTGCGCTGGTGACTGAAGGCAAGGAGTTTCCCGACGGCAGCATGATCCTGGGCAGCCCGGCCAAGGCGGTGCGCCAGTTGTCTGAAGCCCAGCTGGCGGGTTTAAAAATGAGCGCGCAGCACTATATAGACAATGCCCGTCGTTACAAGACCGGGCTGACCAAACTGGGCTGAGCGCCCGGTTTTTCTTTTTCTAGACCAGACGCCCGGTGGGCAGCTGGTTTGCTATTTCTTTTTTTAAGCTTGCCCATGTCCGAACTCCACAAATTTCTTTTCGACGGCCTGCCGGTGCGCGGCATGCTGGTGCGCCTGACCGATTCCTGGCAGGAAATCCTCAAGCGCCGCCAAGCGGCGGGCGGTTACCCGGTCGAGGTGATGCACCTGCTCGGCGAAATGACGGCGGCTGGCGCGCTGATGCAGAGCAACATCAAGTTCAACGGCGCGCTGATTTTGCAGATTTTTGGCGACGGCCCGGTTAAGCTGGCGGTGGCCGAAGTCCAGCCCGACTTGAGCCTGCGCGCCACCGCCACCGTCACCGGCGACATTGATCCGGGCAGCACGCTGAGCCAGATGGTCAACGTCCACAACGAGGGGCGCTGCGCCATCACGCTGGATCCGAAAGACCGCTTTCCCGGCCAGCAGCCTTACCAGGGCGTGGTGCCGCTGTTCGGCGACAGCCGCGAAAAAATCGAAAACCTGGCCGAGGTGCTGGAGCATTACATGCTGCAAAGCGAGCAGCTCGACACCAAACTGATTCTGGCCGCCGATGGCAACATGGCCGCCGGCTTGCTGATCCAGCGCCTGCCGGTCACCGGCCAGGGCAACCTCGAAGGCCAGTTGAACCGTCAGGCGAATGAAGACCAGATCGGCATGAATGAAGACTACCAGCGCATCGCGCTGCTGGCCGGAACGCTCAAGCGCGAAGAGCTGCTCAGCCTGGATGTCGATACGATTTTGCACCGCTTGTTCTGGCAGGAGCCGCTGGTGCGCTTTGAGCCGCTGGCGCCGCGTTTTGCCTGCAGCTGCTCACGCGAGCGGGTCAGCAACATGCTGCGTGGCCTGGGTACGGTCGAAATCGAAAGCATCATTGCCGAGCGCGGCAAGGTCGATGTGGCCTGCGAGTTCTGCGGCGCGCAGTACGACTTTGACCCGGTCGATGCGGCGCAGATTTTCACGCAGTCGGTGCATCACTTGCCGCCTGCGCCGACGCTGCATTAAGTCGCCTAAGTCGCCGTCAAGCCCGGCGCGTGCGCTGGGCCAGCAGCGCGGTGAGCAGGCGGTGTTCGCACTGCGGGTCGCTGCATTTTTCGCAGGGCCAGACCCAGGGCGTGGGTTTTTTGCGGGCGCGGATCGGGCCGGACTGCGCTGGCATGGGCAGCGTGGGCAACAGGCTTTGCAGTGCCTCGCAAGCCTGGGCTAGACGCTCCTCGCTGCGGCCATACAGCACCCGGTAAGAAATTTTGGCGCTGGTCAGCGCGGCGCGGATGGCGGTGTCGGCCATTTGCTGCGCTTGCGGGCTGGCGGGCGTCTGTTGGGCGTCGTCGCTGGGCGACGTACACAGCGCGTCTTCCAGGCCCGTCAGCAGCACCAGGTCATAGTCAGCGGGCGTGACTGGCAGCGCCGCGTCTTGCGGCTGCAGCACCACGATGGTGGCCGGCCAGGCCGAGGCATTGGCCGCGCTATTCAGGGCGCTGGCCAGCAGCGATTTTCCGGTGCGGGGCGCGCCCAGCAGTGCAATTTTCAGCATGGGAGGAAGGGCCTGTCAGCCCCCTAATCATTGACCTGCACAAAAATTTCATTGGGCTTGACCATGCCCAGCTCGCTGCGCGCTTTTTCTTCGACGATTTGCAGGCCTTCCTGCAAATCCTTGACCTCGGCAGTCAGCTCGTCATTGCGGGCTTGAGCCTGGGCATTTTTGAGCAGCTGCTCATCAAGGCGCAGTTGCATTTCATGCACCGTGGGAATGTTGCCCCGACCAATCCAGAGCTGGGCATGAAACAGCCCCAGCAAAGCCACCAAAATGGCCGGAACGATGCGGTTTCCCACAGTGCGTCAGTCCTGCAGCCCGCTTAGCGCAGGTTGTAGAAAGCCGAGCGGCCAGGGTACACGGCCACTTCGCCCAGGTCTTCCTCGATGCGCAGCAGCTGGTTGTACTTGGCCATGCGGTCTGAGCGCGACAGCGAGCCGGTCTTGATCTGGCCTGCGTTGGTGCCGACGGCGATGTCAGCAATCGTCGAGTCTTCGGTCTCGCCCGAGCGGTGCGAGATCACGGCGGTGTAACCGGCGCGCTTGGCCATTTCGATGGCGGCGAAGGTTTCGGTCAGCGTGCCGATCTGGTTGATCTTGATCAGGATCGAGTTGGCGATGCCCTTGTCGATGCCTTCTTTCAAAATCTTCGTGTTGGTGACGAACAGGTCGTCGCCGACGATTTGCACGTTCTTGCCCAGACGGTCGGTGAGGATTTTCCAGCCGTCCCAGTCGCCTTCGGCCATGCCGTCTTCGATGCTGATGATGGGGTATTTATCGACCCAGGTGGCCAGCATGTCAGTCCATTCCTGCGCCGACAGGCTCAGGCCGCCTTCGCCAGCCAGCACATATTTGCCGTCCTTGTAGAACTCGGAGGCGGCGCAGTCCAGGCCCAGCGCGATTTGCTCGCCTGCGACAAAACCGGCTTTGTCGATGGCTTCCAGAATCAGCAAGATCGCGGCTTCGTGGTTTTCAACGCTGGGGGCAAAGCCGCCTTCGTCGCCGACGGCGGTGCTGATGCCCTTGTCGTGCAGGATTTTCTTCAGCGCGTGGAACACCTCGGCGCCGTAGCGCAGCGCTTCGCGGAAAGTCGGCGCGCCCAGCGGGATGATCATGAATTCCTGGATGTCCAGGTTGTTGTTGGCGTGCTCGCCGCCGTTGATGACGTTCATCATCGGCACTGGCATTTGCACGGCAGCCATGCCGCCAAAGTAGCGGTACAGCGGCAGGCCAGCTTCTTCGGCAGCAGCGCGGGCCACGGCCATCGACACGGCCAGCATCGAATTGGCGCCCAGGCGGGACTTGTTTTCGGTGCCGTCGAGGTCGATCAGGACTTTGTCCAGAAAGGCTTGTTCGCTGGCGTCCAGGCCCAGAATGGCTTCGGAGATTTCGGTGTTGATGTGCTCAACGGCCTTCAGCACGCCCTTGCCGAGGTAGCGCGACTTGTCGCCGTCACGCAGTTCGATGGCTTCACGCGAGCCGGTCGAGGCGCCGGACGGCACGGCAGCGCGGCCCATCACGCCGGATTCCAGCAACACGTCGCATTCGACGGTGGGGTTGCCACGGCTGTCCAGCACTTCGCGGCCCACGATATCAACAATAGCGCTCATTTTTTGTCTTCCTTGGTAAATAAAAATCGGACATGGCCGGGGGCCAGGGCCTCAACAGTAGATTCTTGCATGGCTTGGGGCTGCGCGGGCGGTGTGCCGCCGATTGTTCGGGGTACGTAACCGCTGCGCGCACCGGCTCAGGCCGAGAAGCTGTTTTCCAGATAACCGTTCTTTTTGGTGACTCGGTCCAGTTCCAGCAGCGTTTCCAGCAGGGCGGCCATGTGTTTGAGCGGCACGGCGTTCGGGCCGTCGCACAGGGCGTTGGCCGGGTCGGGGTGGGTTTCCATGAACAGGCCCGCAATGCCTGCGCCGACGGCGGCGCGGGCCAGCACGGGCACAAATTCGCGCAGGCCGCCGCTGCTGCTGCCTTGGCCGCCGGGCAGCTGCACGCTGTGGGTGGCGTCGAACACCACCGGTGCGTGCGTCTCGCGCATGATCGCCAGGCTGCGCATGTCGGACACCAGGTTGTTGTAGCCAAAGCTCACGCCGCGCTCGCAAACGGTGAAGCTGTCTTCGGGAAAACCGGCTTCGCGGGCGGCGATGCGGGCTTTTTCGACGACGTTTTTCATATCCCCGGGCGCCATGAATTGGCCCTTTTTGATGTTCACCGGCTTGCCGCTCTTGGCCACGGCCTGGATGAAATCGGTCTGGCGCGCCAGCAGGGCGGGGGTTTGCAGCATGTCCACCACGGCGGCCACGATGGCGATTTCATCCTCGCGATGCACGTCGGTCAGGACGGGCACTTGCAGTTCCTTTTTCACCTTGGCCAGAATTTCCAGACCCTTTTCCATGCCCAGACCGCGAAAGGCGGTGGCGCTGGTGCGGTTGGCCTTGTCAAAACTGGACTTGAAGATGAAGGGAATGCCCAGCTTGCTGGTGATTTCTTTCAGCGTGCCTGCGGTGTCCATCTGCAATTGCTCGGACTCGACCACGCAGGGGCCAGCGATCAGGAAGAAGGGGTGGTTCAGACCGACGTCAAAGCCGCAGAGTTTCATGACGAGGCCGTTGCTTTCTGGGTTTTGGCTGCCTTGGTTTTCAGCGCGGTGCGGCTGCTGGCCGGGTGTTCCAGCGCGGCGGCGATGTAGGCGTTGAACAGCGGGTGGCCGTTCCACGGCGTCGATTTGAACTCGGGGTGGAACTGCACGCCGACAAACCAGGGGTGAACCGTCTGTGGCAATTCGACGATTTCGGTCAGGTGTTCGCGCTGTGTCAGCGCCGAGATCACCAGGCCGGACTGGCGCAGCGTGTCGAGGTAGTTGACGTTGGCCTCGTAGCGGTGGCGGTGCCGCTCGGAGACCACGTCGCCGTAAATCTGGTGCGCCAGACTGCCCTTGGCCACGTCGGAGCTTTGCGCGCCCAGGCGCATCGTGCCGCCCAGGTCGGAGTTGGCGTCGCGCGTCTTGATGGTGCCGTCGGCGTCTTTCCACTCGGCAATCAAGGCGATGACCGGGTAGGGCGTGGCCGGGTCGAACTCGGTGCTGTTCGCGCCCTTGAGACCGGCGACATGGCGGGCAAACTCAATCGTGGCAACCTGCATGCCCAGGCAGATGCCGAGGTAAGGAATCTTGTTTTCGCGGGCAAATTGCGCCGCGCAGATTTTGCCTTCGACGCCGCGCACGCCAAATCCGCCGGGCACCAGAATGCCGTCGAACTGCGCCAGGCTGGCCACGGTCTCGGGCGTGATGGTTTCCGAGTCGATGTACTCGATGATGACCTTGGCATGGCTTTTCATGCCGGCGTGGCGCAGCGCTTCGTTCAGCGATTTGTAGCTGTCGCTCAGATCGACATATTTGCCGACCATCGCGATATGCACGCTGGTTTTCGGGTGCTCGGTTTCATAGACCAGATCGTCCCAGCGCTTGAGGTTGGCGGGCGGCGTGTGCAGGCGCAGCTTGTCGCAGATCAGGCCGTCCAGGCCCTGCTCGTGCAGCATGCGCGGCACTTTGTAAATCGTGTCCACGTCCCACATCGAGATCACGCCCCATTCGGCGACGTTCGAGAACAGCGAGATTTTGGCGCGCTCTTCGTTGGGAATGCGGCGGTCAGCGCGGCACAGCAGCACGTCGGCCTGAATGCCGATTTCGCGCAGCTGCTTGGCGGTGTGCTGGGTGGGTTTGGTTTTGAGCTCGCCTGCGGCGGCAATCCACGGCACGTAGCTCAAATGCACGAACGCCGAATTGTTCGGCCCCATGCGCAGGCTCATCTGGCGCACGGCTTCCAGGAAGGGCAGGGACTCGATGTCGCCGACCGTGCCGCCGATTTCGACAATCGCCACATCGACCGCGTCAGGCGTGCCAACGCTGGCGCCGCGTTTGATGAAGTCCTGGATTTCGTTGGTGATGTGCGGAATCACCTGAACGGTTTTGCCCAGATAGTCGCCGCGTCGTTCCTTGTCGAGAACGCTCTGGTAAATCTGGCCGGTGGTGAAGTTGTTGGGCTTTTTCATCCGCGTTTCGATGAAACGCTCGTAATGGCCCAGGTCAAGATCGGTTTCCGCGCCGTCTTCGGTGACAAACACCTCGCCGTGTTGCAGCGGCGACATCGTGCCCGGATCCACATTGATGTAGGGATCGAGCTTGATGAGGGTGACTTTGAGGCCGCGCGATTCGAGGATCGCGGCTAAGGAGGCTGAGGCGATTCCCTTGCCCAGGGAAGACACCACACCGCCGGTGACGAAGACAAATTTGGTCATGCCATGTACGAACCACAAGTTCGCTGAGGTGGTAAACGCAGATTATAGGCGTTGAGCCTTGAAGCTGGCTGCTGGGCTGCGCGAAAACAGGCGATGGCGGGCGGCTTTGGCGGGGGCGTTTTAGCTGCTACATTGCCGGGCATGATGATGCAAATAAATGAAGCAGACCGCCCCGAGCCTCTAGACCTGGCGGGCAAACATATTGTGCTGGGCCTGTCGGGCGGCATTGCCTGTTACAAATCGGCCGAGCTGTGCCGCGCCTTGGTGAAGGCGGGCGCGACGGTGCAAATCGTGATGACCGAGGCCGCCGAGCAGTTCATCACGCCGGTGACGATGCAGGCGCTGAGCGGCCGCTCGGTCTATAGCAGCCAGTGGGACGGGCGCGAAGCCAACCGCATGGCGCATATCAATCTGTCCCGCGAAGCCGACGCGATTTTGATTGCGCCGTGCAGCGCCGATTTTCTGGCCCGGCTGGCGCAGGGCCGCGCCGACGAGCTGCTCAGCCTGCTCTGTCTGGCCCGGCCGATAGCGCGGGTGCCGCTGCTGCTGGCCCCGGCGATGAACCGCGAAATGTACGAACACCCGGCCACGCAGCGCAACCTGACCCAGGTCGCCGCCGACGGCGCTGTCGTGCTGGGTGTCGGTACTGGCGCGCAAGCCTGTGGCGAAACCGGCGACGGCCGCATGCTGGAGCCTGAAGAGTTGCTCGAAGACCTGATCGCCTTTTTCACGCCCAAGCGCCTGAAAGGCCAGCGCCTGCTGGTCACCGCCGGGCCGACTTACGAGGCGATTGACCCGGTGCGCGGCATCACCAACCTGTCGAGCGGAAAAATGGGTTTTGCGATTGCCAGAGCGGCCCGCGAGGCTGGCGCTGAAGTCACGCTGGTGGCCGGGCCGGTGAGTCTGGCCACGCCGCGTGGCGTGATGCGCATCAACGTCAAGTCGGCGCAAAACATGTTCGATGCGGTAGTTGCGCAGGCGCCGCAGGCGACGGTTTTTATCGCCACGGCGGCGGTGGCTGACTGGCGCCCGGCAGCGCCCTCGGATCAAAAAATCAAAAAAGACGGATCCGGCCAGACGCCGCAACTGCAATTCACCGAAAACACCGACATTCTGGCCAGCGTCGCCCAGTCGGAGGCAGCGCGGGCCGGGCGGCTGTTTTGCGTCGGTTTTGCGGCGGAAAGCCAGGATTTGCTGGAAAACGCCCAGGCCAAGCGCCTGCGCAAACAGGTGCCGCTGCTGGTCGGCAACATCGGCCCCGACACCTTTGGCCGCGACGACAACGCGCTGCTGCTGGTCGATGCGCAGGGTGCGACCGAGCTGCCCCGAGCGTCGAAGCTGGCGCTGGCGCGGCGGCTAGTCCGGGAAATTGCTGACAGGATGGCACCATGAGCCTGTTCTCAAAGGCCCCGCCCGAGGGGGATTTTGCCGCCCACATCGAACTGATGATGGCAGCTCAGGCGCAGGCCCAAGCGCAGGCTCAAGCGCAGGCCCAAGCCCAAGCGAAGGCTGCGCCGGGTGAAGTCCGGTTTGACGTTTTGATGACGGGGGCTGGCACGATGGCTGAGCCCGGTGCCCAGTCCGGCGCTGAGCCCGGTGCCCAGTCCGGTGCTGAGTCCGGTGCCCAATATGGCGCTGAGCCTGGTGCCCAATATGGCGCTGAGCCCGGCGCCCAGTCCGGCGCTGAGACCGGTGCCCCATCTAGCTCTGAACCCGGCGCCCAGCCCGTTGTCGAGATGCCCCTGCTCAAGGCGCTGCGTGCAGCGGCGGGCGGCATTGCCTTTGTCGGCCATGTCAAATGGCTGTTTCTGGCCGTGGTCGCGACCCAGGTGCTAGACCAGTTTGAGCCGAACGCCGGTTTTCTGCTGGTGCCCATCCTGCTGGCCTATGCAGGCTGGGTGGCGTTTCGGGTCAACCGCCATTCTTCGGGCCTGCTGGCTGCGCGTGCGCGCCTGCTGGCGCACCATGCCCTGGTCGAGGCCCAGCATGCGCTGGAAGAAGCCAAAAAACAATCCGCACGTCTTCACAAGAAATAATCCATGAACATTGACATCAAAATCCTCGACCCGCGCCTGCAGGGCAATCTTCCCGCTTACGCGACGCCCGGCAGTGCCGGTCTGGACTTGCGCGCCTGCATAGACGCGCCGCTGACGCTGGGCGCCAATGCCTGGCAGCTGGTGCCCACCGGCATCGCCCTGTACCTGCACAACCCCGGTTACGCTGCGCTGATCCTGCCGCGCTCGGGGCTGGGCCACAAGCACGGCATCGTGCTGGGCAACCTGGTCGGGCTGATCGACAGCGACTACCAGGGCCAGCTGATGGTCAGCGCCTGGAACCGCAGCGACCGGCCCTTCACCATTGAACCGATGGAGCGCATTGCCCAGCTGGTGATCGTGCCGGTGGTGCAGGCCACATTCAATGTGGTGACTGAATTTGTCGCCAGCGAGCGCGGCGAGGGCGGTTACGGCTCGACCGGCAAGGCTTGAGGCGGGCTTGGCGCGGGTTTGGCTCGGGCTTGGCGGACTCGGGCGCCCGCCTTGAAGGCTGGCGAAATGCGCCAAAATAGGCTGGACTTTTATTCCAAGGAGATTTTCATGCGTCGTGCTTTGCGCCTTTCTTCAGCCACCGCCTGCGTTTTCGTGCTGGCTGGTTTGACTGCCTGCGGCACCGTGCCGATGAACTCGTCCTATCCCGCGAGTTACCCGGCCAGTTACCCTTCCAGCTATCCGGCCAAGACGCCGGCGCCGGTTCCTTCTTCGGGCCAATATCCTGCGCCCCAGTACCCGGCCCAGTATCCCAACCAGTACCCGAGCCAGACCCGCGCCCCGGCCCAGACCCCGCCCGCCAACGCTGTCGAGTATGGGCGCGTGACGAATATCGAAGCGGTGCAGACGCCGCAACAAGCCCAGGGCTCCGGGTTGGGCGCCATCCTGGGCGGCGTGGCCGGTGCGGTGGTCGGGCGCCAGATTGGCGGCGGCACCGGCCGCGATCTGGCCACCATCGCCGGGGCTGTCGGCGGCGCGCTGGCGGGCAACGAGATCGAGAAAAGCGGCAATACCAGAGTGGTTCAGACTTACCGCGCCACGGTCAGGCTCGACGGCGGCAGCGCGCGTTCTTATGAGCTGTCTTCCGCCAGCGACCTGCACATCGGCGACCGGGTGCGGATTCAAAACGGCCAGCTTTCGCGCTATTGAGCCCGGCGCTCAGTGAACCGTGTCGTTGCCCGACGCCAGCGGCTCCAGCCGGAAAAAGCCGGTGCCGAGCGAGCCCTGGCCGACTTCCTGCTCGGTCGCTTCGCGCACGTCTTGCACTTTGATGGCCAGCCGGATCGCAATCCCGGCCAGCGGATGGTTGCCGTCCAGCACCACATGCTCGGGGTAAATCTCGGTGACGGTGTAGATCTGGTCTGGCGGCAGCTGGCCGCTGTTGCCTGCGGGCATCGCGGCGCCGTCAAAGGTCATGCCTTCTTCGAGTTCGGCCGGGAAAATGCCGCGCGCTTCGAGGAAGACCCGGTTTTCGTCATAGTCGCCAAAGGCCGATTCCGGCTCCAGGTGCAGCGCCAGCGTGTCGCCGGTTTCATGGCCTTGCAGGGCTTCTTCGATGCTGGCCAGCAGGTCGTTGCCGCCGAGTAAAAACTCTACCGGCTCGTCAAGTTCGTCCAGTAGGTCGCCCAAAGTATCTTTCAGCGTCCAGGTGAGGGCTACGACGCATTGCGGGGTGATTTTCATCGGACAATTGTCCCATGGATGTCAATCAACCCCTCGCCCTTCTCGCCGGTCTTACCCCGGCCCAATTCATGCGCCGCCACTGGCAAAAAAAGCCGCTGCTGGTGCGCCAGGCCATTCCCGGCTTTGTGCCTTTTTTGAGCCGCCCGGCGCTGTTCAAGCTGGCCGCGCAGGAGCAGGTCGAGTCGCGCCTGATCGTGCAAAACGCCAAAGGCTGGACGATGAAGCACGGCCCGGTACCGCCCAAAACCGTGCCGCCGCTGAGCCAGGAAGGCTGGACGCTGCTGGTGCAGGGCGTCGATCTGCATGAAGCCGCTGGCCATGAACTGCTGCAGCAGTTCCGCTTTGTGCCCGATGCCCGGCTTGATGACCTGATGATTTCCTTTGCCACGCCCGGCGGCGGCGTCGGCCCGCACTTTGACAGCTACGACGTGTTTTTATTCCAGGCCAGCGGCCGTCGTCGCTGGAAAATCGGGCGCCAGAAAGACTTCACGCTCCAGGAAGATGTGCCGCTGAAAATCCTGCAAAATTTTGAACCCGAGGAAGAATTTGTCCTCGAAGCGGGCGACATGCTGTACCTGCCGCCGCGCTACGCCCACGACGGCATTGCCGAGGCGGGCGTTGGGCCGGACGGCAAGGCGACGGAGTGCATGACCTATTCGATTGGTTTTCGCACGCCCGGCCAGAAAGAGCTGGCCGCTGAAATGCTGCACCGGCTGGCCGAGTTCAGCGAAGAAGCGCCCGAGTCCTGCGAGGCCGAGCTGCGCGCCGTGCGCTCGCCGCGCCTGTACCGCGACCCGACCCAGCCGGCCACCGCCACGCCCGCCGCGCTGCCCGAGTGCCTGGTCAGCTTTGCCCGGCAAGCGGTGCAGGAAGCATTAAAAGATCCGCTGGCGATGGCCTGCGCGCTCGGCGAGTACATGACCGAGCCGAAACCATCGGTCTGGTTTGACGAGCCGGATCAGGAATGGGACGGCGCCGCCGCCAAAGCCGGGCACTGCGCCATTGCGCTCAACGCCCGAACCCGCATGATGTACGACAGCGACCACATTTTCATCAATGGCGAGAGCTACCGCGCCAAGGGCGCCGACGCCAGCCTGATGCAGCGCCTGGCCGACCAGCGCCAGCTGAGCGCCAGCGAGCTGCGCAAGGCGAGCAAAGCGGCGCTGGCGCTGCTGGGCGACTGGCAGGAAGCGGGCTGGCTGGAGCAGGTCTGGCCCGAGTCGGCGACGGACTGAGCTTGAGTCCAGCTGCGAAAATCTGAACGGTCTGCTGATGTCAAGGAGAACTGCGCGATGACTTCTTTGCCTGCCGAATCGCTGTTGCCAAATCTGCCCAACTTGCCGAATCTGCCGGAAGGCCGCTTCAGCGGTCGCGACGCGTTTTCCGAGCTGATCCGCCTGGCCCTGGCCACGGCGGCGGCGCAGGGCTGGCGTGAAATCATCCTGTGCGACCCGGA
>JAPLPS010000253.1 GCA_026400075.1 Polaromonas sp. | reverse complement strand
ATAATGAAGGCTTAGCTGAGTAAAATCGGCCATCAAACTCTCAACACTCTAACCAGCGTCGTGTCGTCTGTAGCGTGAGGTGCTGCCGTAGCCGTTGCAGGGCCATCACCAGCACCTTAACCTTTTAGCGAACATCTCAAAAATCAGCAGGCGCGCCGTCCTCAAACCGGCGAATGCGTGCGCAGCCAGTCGCGCAACGCATCGTTCATGCGTGTCTGCCAGCCCGTGCCTGTGGCTTTGAAGGCTTCCAGCACGTCCGGGTTGTAGCGCACGGTGACGGCTTGCTTGGCATCTTTCTTGACGCTGCCCGCCGGGCGGCCTTTGGCCCTATACCCGGCGATCATTTCCGGCGTGTGGACGGCGGCAAACTCGCCGCGCTTGGCCTGTGCCAGAGACTCCCGCAGGCCGGGCAGTGCCTGCCCTGCGTCCAGCTCAACGGCTTTGGCGACTTTTTCGATGTCAATGTTTCGGATGTCCATGATTTCACGCGCTCTTGTCTCGGAATCATTCATGCATTTTTCTAAATTTCAGTAGTACCAATTTGGGACTATACTTGACGTATGCACGTCGTTGCCAATTCAAACTTGACCGCTTTCTATCAAGACCCTGCCAACCTTCATGCCAAACCCGCTCTGATAGCGTGGCACGACGAGGTGAAAAAGGCGAGGTGGATGATGCCCGCCGACGTGAAAGCTCAGTACGCTAACGCCAGCATCATTGCCAACAACCGCGTGGTGTTCAACATCAAGGGCAACGACTACCGCCTGATTATCGCCGTGGCCTACAAGATGCAATACGTTTTCATCAAGTTCATTGGTACGCACAAGCAATACGATGCGGTCGATGCCGCAACCGTTGACCAGTTCAAGTAAAGGAGTTGCTTCATGGAAGTAAGAGCCATCCGCACCGATGCTGACTACCGGGGCGCGCTGCGCGAGGTGTCTGCGCTCATAGACCTTGACCCCGACCGAGACTCGCCGCAGGGCGAGCGCCTTGAGGTCATTGGGACGCTGGTGCAGGCTTACGAGGCCGAGCACTACCCCATCGATCCACCAGACCCTATCGAGGCCATCCGCTTTCGCATGGAGCAGTCCGGCATGGCGGTGAAAGACCTTGTGCCCCTCATCGGGCCGCTCAATCGCGTTTACGAAGTGCTGGCGCGCAAGCGTCCCCTGACCCTGCACATGATCCGCCGCCTTCACAAAAATATGGGCATTCCAGCAGAGGTGCTGATTGCTCAAGCAGAAGATCAAATGTTCGCGGCCTGAGTTTGCTCCGAATAACAATCGAAATTAAATCGCTACCAACACCCCAACCCCCGCCGACAACCCCAGCCAGCGCCGCGCCGCAGCCTGCAAGTGCTGCGGCTGGCCGGTGGTGAACAGGCTGATCTCGCCGGGCCGCTGCCCCGCGCCTGACGGCTGCAAGCTGGCTTGAATCAGGCGCCGCGTCTGGCGCGCCACCGCTTCGCCGTTGTCCATCAGTTGCACCTCGGGGCCAACCAAGGCGCGCAGGTGTTCGCTGGCAAACGGGTAATGCGTACAGCCAAGCACCAGCGTGTCGATCTGTCCGACCTGCGTGCCAAACTCGCCGATGGCGCGGGTGTAGTGGGCGCAAAGCGCCTGGGTTCGGGTGGTGTCGCCGGTGTCGGCGCTGGTTTCAATCGCGTGGGCCAGGCCGTCGCAGGGCTGGACGATGAAATGCACATCCTTCGCGCCGCCCGACTGCGCCGCCAGCAGCGCCCGAAACTTCGCGCTGGCCAGCGTGCTGCGCGTGGCCATCACGCCGATGCGCCCGGTCTGGCTCAGCGCCACGGCGGGTTTTAACGCGGGTTCGACGCCAATCAGCGGTAGGCCCGGATATTCGGCGCGCAGCAATTGAATAGCGGCGGCGGTGGCCGTGTTGCAGGCGATCACCAGCGCCTTGACCTTGTGGCGCACCAGATGCTGGACGATGGCGCGCGAGCGAGCCAGCACATGCGCCTCGTCGCGCTCGCCGTAGGGCGCGTGGCCGCTGTCGGCGATATAAATAAAGTCTTCGTGCGGCATGGCGGCCCACAGCGCCTTTAAAACGCTCAGGCCGCCAATGCCGCTGTCAAAAACCCCGATAGCCTGACCGGTCAAGGCTCAGGCGGCGCTAACCGGGATGCTCTTGAACTCACCGGTGGCAATCTTTTTCTGCCACTCGGCGGGGCCGGTGATGTGGGCGCTGGTGCCGCCCGAATCGACCGCCACGGTCACGGGCATATCGACCACGTCGAACTCGTAAATCGCTTCCATGCCCAGATCGGCAAAGCCCACAACCTTGGCGGTTTTGATGGCCTTGCTCACCAGGTAGGCGGCGCCGCCGACGGCCATCAGGTAGGCGCTTTTGTGCTTTTTGATGGCTTCGATGCCTTCTGGGCCGCGCTCGGCCTTGCCGATCATCGAGATCAGGCCGGTTTGCGCCAGCATCATTTCGGTAAAGCCGTCCATGCGCGTGGCCGTCGTCGGGCCAGCCGGGCCGACCGCTTCGTCGCCGACCGGATCAACCGGGCCGACGTAGTAAATCACGCGGTTGGTGAAATCGACGGGCAGCTTTTCGCCCTTGGCCAGCATGTCCTGGATGCGCTTGTGCGCGGCGTCGCGGCCGGTGAGCATCTTGCCGTTGAGCAGCAGCGTGTCGCCCGGCTTCCAGCTGGCGACTTCTGCCGGGGTCAGCGTGTTCAGATCGACTTTTTTGCTCTTGACGTAGTCAGGCGTCCAGGCCACGTCGGGCCAGGTGTCGAGCGACGGCGGCGTGAGGTACACCGGGCCGCTGCCGTCCATGACGAAATGCGCGTGGCGCGTGGCGGCGCAGTTTGGAATCATGGCGACGGGCTTGCTGGCCGCGTGCGTCGGGTACATCTTGATTTTGATGTCCAGCACGGTTGTCAGGCCGCCCAGGCCTTGCGCGCCAATGCCCAGCGCGTTGACTTTTTCAAACAGTTCCAGACGCAGCGCTTCAACCTTGGTCAGCGCTTCGCCGCTGGCGGCTTTGGCCTGCAGTTCGTACATGTCCAGATCGTCCATCAGGCTTTCTTTGGCCATCAGCACGGCTTTTTCAGCGGTGCCGCCGATGCCGATGCCCAGCATGCCGGGCGGGCACCAGCCGGCACCCATGGTGGGCACGGTTTTCAGCACCCAGTCCACCACCGAGTCGCCGGGGTTGAGCATGACCATTTTCGATTTGTTCTCGGAGCCGCCGCCCTTGGCTGCGACGGTCACTTCCACGGTGTTGCCGGGCACGATTTCGGCAAAGATCACGGCGGGCGTGTTGTCTTTGGTGTTCTTGCGGTCAAACTGCGGATCGGCGACGACCGAGGCGCGCAGCGTGTTGTCGGGGTGGTTGTAGCCCTGGCGAACGCCTTCGTTGATCGCGTCGTCCAGGCTGCCGGTGAAACCTTCCCAGCGCACGTCCATGCCGACTTTTAAAAACACGTTGACGATGCCGGTGTCCTGGCAGATCGGGCGGTGGCCGGTGGCGCTCATCTTGCTGTTGGTCAGGATTTGCGCGATGGCGTCCTTGGCGGCCGGGCTTTGCTCGCGCTCGTAGGCACGGGCCAGATGGGCGATGTAGTCGGCGGGGTGGTAGTAGCTGATGTACTGCAGGGCAGCGGCAACGGATTCGATGAGATCGGCTTGTTTGATCGTGGTCATTGGCTTTTTGACTTTGGGTAAATGGGTGCAACGCCGGTTGACGGCGCGCTGCTTTTGTTAAAGGCTAGGCTGAAAACTACCGCCCTCTATTTTGACAGGTCGAGCCCACGCCATGATTACAAGCCCAGCCGCAGATTCAGCTCCAACTCCAGCTGTAGTTTCAGCCACAGCGACACCTCCAGCCACACCCGGAACTGGAGCCGGAGCGACGCGCACCGAGCGCGACACTTTCGGCCTCATCGAGGTTCCGGCGCAGCGGCTCTGGGGGGCGCAGACCCAGCGTTCCTTGCAGAATTTCGATATTTCCGGTGAGCGCCAGCCGCGTGAGTTGATCCGGGCGCTGGCGCAGGTCAAGCGGGCTTCGGCGCAGGTCAACCACGCGCTCGGCTTGCAGGACGCCCAAAAAACCGACGCCATCGTCGCCGCCGCCGATGAGGTGATTGCCGGGCTGCACCCGGACGAATTTCCGCTGGTCGTCTGGCAAACCGGCTCGGGCACGCAGACCAACATGAATGTCAACGAAGTCCTGGCGAACCGCGCCAGCGAGTTATTAGGCGGCCAGCGTGGGCAAGGGCGGCTCGTCCATCCGAATGACGACGTGAACCGCAGCCAGTCGTCCAACGACGTGTTTCCGACGGCGATGCACGTTGCGGCAGTCGTCGCGCTCAATGAAAAACTGCTGCCCGCGCTGGAAACGCTGCGCGCCACGCTGGCGCAAAAAGCGCAGGATTTTGACGCCATCGTCAAAATTGGCCGCACCCATTTGCAGGACGCCACGCCGTTGACGCTGGGCCAGGAGTTCTCTGGCTACGCGGCGCAGCTGGCGCACGGCGCGGCGCATGTGTGGGCCGCGCTACCGCATCTGTGCGAGCTGGCGCTGGGCGGCACGGCGGTCGGCACGGGGCTGAACGCGCCCAAGGGCTACGCCGAACAGGCGGCGGCCGAGCTGGCGCGGCTGACCGGTTTTCAATTCGTCACCGCGCCGAACAAGTTCGAGGCGCTGGCCAGTTGCGACGCGCTGGTCTACGCCCACGGCGCGCTGAAAACGCTGGCCCGGGCTCGTCCATCATGCCGGGCAAGGTCAATCCGAAGCAAAGCGAGGCGCTGACCATGCTGTGCGCGCAGGTGTTTGGCAACGATGTGGCGATCAATTTTGGCGGCGCGTCGGGCAATTTTGAATTGAACGTGTTCCGGCCCATGATTGCCCACAATTTCCTGCAGAGCGTGCGCCTGCTGGCCGACGGCATGGCCAGTTTCAACGACCACTGCGCCGTCGGCATAGCCCCGAACCGCGAGCGCATTGCTGAGCTGGTCAGCCGCTCCTTGATGCTCGTGACGGCGCTCAACCCGCATATTGGCTACGACAAGGCGGCTTTCATCGCCAAGAAGGCGCATCAGGAAGGCACGAGCTTGCGCGAGGCGGCGCTGGCTTCAGGCCATGTGACCGCCGAGCAGTTCGACGCCTGGGTCGTGCCGCAGAACATGGTGTGAGACCCGCTCAGGGCGCCCGGCGCTCCGGCACGGCGTCTTCGGGCATCAGCGCTTGGGACGGCAGGCGCAGGTGCAGCGCCGCCTGGGCCAGCAGGTTGGCCGACACGGGCGCGGTGACGAATACAAACAGGGTGATCAGCAGTTCGGCAAAACCGGCGCGGCCCTGCGCAGCGGCCACGACCATGCTGGCGACCAAAATGCAGCCCACGCCGAGCGTCGAGGCTTTGGTCGGCGCATGCAGGCGCATGAAAAAGTCCGGCAGCCGGATCATGCCGATGGCGCCTACCAGCGTGAAAAAGGCTGACACCAGCAGCAAGGCGGCCACCAGCCATTCAACAATCGGATGAAATGTCATGGTCAAAACTCCTGTGCTTATTCAATGACATCGCCGCGCGTCAGGTAGCGCGCCAGCGCTGCTGTCGAGACAAAACCGAGCAGGGCCACCAGCAGCGCCGCCTCGAACAGCAGCAGCGTGTCCGAGCGGATGCCCAGCAGCACCATCAGCGCCACCGCGTTCAGGTAGAGCGTGTCGATGGCCAGAATCCGGTCGGTAACGTGCGGGCCAACGATTAGCCGCCAGCTTGACGGCAGCATGGCCAGCGCGGTGGCGCCTATGCACAAATCAACGGTAAGGGCGAGAACAGGCAGGCTCATGGACTTTCTCCGGCAGGGTTGGACGACTGGCTGAAAATCGCCATCAGCGGCTGCTCATAGCGCGTCTGGATGTCGGCGGTCAGGCCCGCCGGGTCGGTGCAGTTGAGCGCATGCACCCAGATGCAGCGGCGCTTTTCGTCGATGACGCAGGACACCGTGCCCGGCGTGGTGGTGATGATGCTGGCCAGCAGCGCAATGGCGGTCGGGTGCGTGAGCGCCAGCGGCACCGGCACCCAGGCGGGCTGCAGCTGCGCCACCGGGCCGAGCACCAGCCGGGCCACGGTAATGTTGGACACGACGATGTCGTGCAGCACCACGCCTGTCAGTCGTAGCGCTGGCAGC
>JAPLPS010000450.1 GCA_026400075.1 Polaromonas sp. | reverse complement strand
GTAAAAAAGCCGACTTGATGTCGGCTTTTTTGATGGCAATACCTGAGCAATTTCAGGGGTCAGCGCGCCCCGTCAAACAGCGGCCCTTCGAGCTGGCTGCCCGCCTTGATGCCTTTTTTGGCAAACCAGCCCTTGTTCATTTCCAGTACAACGCGGACTGGCTGGGTCGAGCAGTGCGGCGTGGTGGTTTGCGGCTTCATGTCGGCCAGGTTCACAATCGTGCCATCGTCGGCGACGAAAGCAGCGGTCAGCGGCAGCAGGGTGTTTTTCATCCAGAAGCACTGCTGGCCCGCGCGTTCAAAGACAAAAATCATGCCCTCGTGCTGCGGCATGCTTTTGCGCAGCATCAGGCCAGTCTGGCGCTGCTCGGGCGTCAGCGCCATCTGCACATCAATCACATGCATGCCGACAGACAGCTTGGTGCGCTGCAGATTCATTTGCGGCGCTTCCTGCGCCCCGGCCCACAGCGGCAAACCCAGCGCCACGGCGAGTGCCAGCCGCAGCAGCAGCACACCCGATTGACATTGACCATTCAGCATAAACGACACCTCTAAAAACTGCACAAGGCTGATATTTTGACCGAAGTCGGTTGAAATGATTTTCTTGCCCCCCAAGTCGATGGATGGCTATTAAAAATAGCCCTGGGCTAGAATTTGTTCGATTTTAAAAACTACTGAGAGTGGCATAAACCTAGCTGCCACTGACGCTTACAGGAGACTTCTGCACATGTACCAGCACATCAAGGTGCCCGACCAGGGCCAAAAAATCACCGTCAATGCCGACAATTCGCTGACTGTGCCTGACGAGCCGATCATTCCCTTTATCGAGGGCGATGGCACGGGTGCCGATATCACGCCGGTGATGCTCAAGGTGGTCGATGCGGCCGTCGCCAAGGCTTACGGCGGCAAGAAGAAAATCCACTGGATGGAAGTGTTTGCCGGCGAAAAATCGACCCAGATTTATGGCCCCGATGTCTGGCTGCCTGAAGAAACGCTGCAGGCAGTGCGCGACTATGTGGTGTCGATCAAGGGGCCGCTGACGACGCCGGTAGGCGGCGGCATCCGCAGCCTGAACGTGGCGCTGCGCCAGGAACTGGATCTTTATGTCTGCCTGCGCCCGATTCAGTATTTCAAGGGCGTGCCTTCGCCGGTGAAGGAGCCGCACAAGACCAATATGGTCATCTTCCGCGAAAACTCGGAAGACATCTACGCCGGTATCGAGTTCGAAGCCGAGAGCGACAAGGCCAAAAAGCTGATCAAGTTCCTGCAGGAGGAAATGGGCGTCAAGAAGATCCGTGTCCCCGACACCTCGGGCATTGGCGTCAAGCCGGTGTCGCGCGAGGGCACGGAGCGCCTGATGCGCAAGGCGATCCAGTACGCCATCGACAACGACAAGCCGAGCGTGACGATTGTCCATAAGGGCAACATTATGAAGTTCACCGAAGGCGGCTTTCGGGACTGGGCTTACGCGCTGGCCGTCAAGGAGTTTGGCGCTGAGCTGATTGACGGCGGCCCGTGGATGCGCCTGACGACCCTGGCCGCCCAGGTGGGCGGCATCGGCATTGCGCCGGGCGCCAATTTGAGCGATACGATTGCCATGTTTGAAGCCACGCACGGCACGGCGCCCAAGTACGCGGGCAAGGACTATGTGAATCCCGGCTCCGAAATCTTGTCGGCCGAGATGATGCTGCGCCACATGGGCTGGACGGCAGCGGCGGATCTGATCATCCGTTCAATGGAAAAATCGATTGCCTCCAAAAAAGTCACCTATGACTTCGCCCGCCTGATGGAGGGCGCCACCCAGGTTAGCTGCTCAGGCTTTGGTCAGGTCATGATCGAATGTAAGCGTGCTGTAGCGCGTTGCCTAACGGCGCCAAAAAAGCCCGATGCTGCCAAAGCGTCGGGCTTTTTTTTGTTACATTTTTACAGCTGGTTGCAGCACCTCATGGGCGCCACGGCGCTTCTTCCTGTTTCCTGACCTACAAGAGCCCATCATGACCCTGACCGTTGAACAAGTTCGTAGCGCAACAGGCGCGACCCCTGCGCGTGCCGCGATCTGGCAGCCCTACCTGGACGTGGCTTGCGCCCTCTTTTCAATTGATTCGCCCAAGCGTCTGGCGGCCTTTTTGGCGCAAATTGGCCATGAATCCGGCCATCTGGTGTATGTGCGCGAAATCTGGGGGCCGACACCGACGCAGGCGCGCTATGAGGGGCGGCTCGATCTTGGAAATGTTCAGGTCGGCGATGGCAAGCGCTTCATGGGCCGAGGCTTGATCCAGACCACAGGCCGGGCCAATTACCGGGCCACCCGCAATGGCCTGATGGAGTTCCTGCCGGAAGTGCCGGACTTCGAAGCCTCGCCTGAAGAGCTGGAGAAGCCCGATATGGCCGCATTGTCAGCCGCCTGGTACTGGAACAGCCGCAACCTGAATGCGCTGGCTGACGTGGGGGATGACGCCTCATTTGTGCAGATTACGCGCCGCATCAACGGCGGAACGAATGGCCTGGCTGAACGACAGGCGCTCTATGCGGCCGCAAAGGCGGTGCTGTGATGGACTTCTCACAAGTTTTGAAAACCGTGGCGCCCTGGATTGGCACGGCGCTGGGCGGCCCGCTGGGCGGCATGGCGGTGCAAGCCGCTGCCGAGGCGATGGGTATTTCCGACAAGACCGTCGATGCTGTCAAGCAGGCACTGAGCGGCGCCACGCCCGAGCAGCTGCTGGCGCTCAAGCAGGCAGATCAAAACTTTGCCCTGCAAATGCAGGAGCTGGGCTTCAAGCAGTTGGCCGATATGGAGGCTATCGCTTCGGGAGACCGAAAGGATGCGCGTGCGCTGCAAAGCGCGACGCGCAGCATCGTCCCGGCACTGCTGTCGGGTATCGTGACGATCGGCTATTTTGGTATTTTGGTGGGATTGCTCAAAGGCTGGCTGACGGTGAGTTCGAGCTCAGAAGCGATGCTGCTGATGCTGGGTTCGCTGTCCACCGGTTGGGGCGTGGTGATGGCCTTCTGGTTCGGCACCACGGCGGCGTCAGGGCGAAAAACAGAACTGCTGGCCCAGGCGCCGGCAGTCAAGGCATGAGCGCTCTCTGGCTGACCTGAGCGCGTAGCTGGCTGTGAGCCAGACATCAAAAAAGCCCGTCGCATCTGATACGACGGGCTTTTTTATTGTGTCTATTTGCTAAAGTTTTTCTACTTTTTAGAAAACAATAATTATTTAGATTGGAATTGTGGTTGGAGTTAAATTTAATTAAATATTGAAATAATTAAAAGTTAGTTGTTTGTATTTGTAATATGTATGAATTGATTGTTGAATTTGTATTTTCAATTGTCAATTTGACGGAAATTTGTTAATAATTAGAGTTCTTGTTAGATTGTATTTTTTATTGTTGATGATGAGTCTTCTGGATTTTCAATGAACGATTTTTGAAAGATTGACATGATTAAGACTTTGTCCGAGTACATCAATAGTCGGGTTTTGCATCTGTCTTCCTGGCCTTCACTCTCCAGTCTTTCACAGGAGACGGTGCCGGACATTACCCGTATTTGCGCTCTGCTGGCACGCAGGCCATCGGTGGGCATGCTTGTTCCTGTGCTTCTGCGTATGCCTCCGCCGGTCGCTTATTCGCTGCTGGAAATGCTCTATACCGGTGGTCATATTTATGCTGACAGAACACCCGAGTCTGCTGAACCTGCCCTGTGTGACGAAGAACTTGCTGACAGTCATGAGCCTGCGGTTATCTCTTTCATCTCCAGACTCTGGAAGCGCTTGACCCCTGACGACGCCCGGGCCTGAATCTGACGCAGAACGGGATTGATGACAGGGCGCTGGCACCGCTGCGCCAGCGCGTTTTGTTCAGGTGTCAAGCGCCCAGCTGGTCGCTCTTCAGGGCGGGCACTTCGGCGAGCGCGGCCAGAAACTTGGCATCGGGCAAGGTAGCCAGGAGTTTGACGCCTGCGCGCAGCAATTCGCTTTTCTTCAGCGGGCGGCCGAGCAGGGCGGCGCGCTGTTTGAGTTCATCAAGCGCGGCGTATTCGGCTTTTGGCATGGTGAAGCTGTCGCGCACCATTTTTACTTTTTTGATTTTTTCGGGAAGCGGCATTTTTTCAGCCGGGGCGGGCGCTGGTGCCGTTGGTGCGGTGACTGTCTTTT
>JAPLPS010000058.1 GCA_026400075.1 Polaromonas sp. | reverse complement strand
ACAATGGCGTTCATGAAAGCACCTCCAAGACTGCAATCCCTCGTTGAAGAGGGCCTGATCGACACCGTGGTTCGCCAGCTGATGAGCGGCAAGGAAGCGATGGTCTATGTCGTGCGCTGCGGCGACGAAACCCGCTGCGCCAAGATCTACAAGGAAGCCGACCAGCGCAGCTTTCGCCAGGCCGTCGATTACACCGAAAACCGCAAAGTCAAAAACACCCGCCAGGCCAGAGCGATGGCCAAGGGCACGAAGTTCGGCCGTCAGGCCAGCGAAGCGGCCTGGCAAAGCGCCGAGGTCGATGCGCTGTACCGGCTGGCGCACGCCGGAGTCCGCGTGCCAACGCCGTACAACTTCTGCGACGGCGTTCTCTTAATGGAGCTGGTCACCGACGAACACGGCGACGCGGCTCCGCGCCTGAACGATGTCGAATTCACGCCCGAAGACGCGCGCGCGCACCACGCCACGCTGCTGCGCGAAGTCGTGCGCATGCTGTGCGCAGGCATCGTCCACGGCGATTTATCCGAATTCGGATCTGTACCAGCGCGGCGTGCTCTATCCTGACACGCTGCTGAGCGGCCAGTTCCAGCGCCAGAGCGGGCCGGTCGATGTCGGCGGCGTGCTGCGCGAGATTGACGACGCCAGCGCCGAAGAATCGGCGCGCCGCCTGCGCATGCAGCTGGCCCGATGAGCGCCGAATCCCGCGCCAAACGCCTGCACTGCGCGGCCTGCCTGCGCCCGCAAAGCAGTTGTATTTGCCAGTGGATCACGCCGCTGGCGCATCAGGTCGAGGTACTGATCCTGCAGCATCCGCTGGAAGTTGATCAGGCCAAGGGCAGCGCGCGGCTGCTGCACCTGAGCCTGCCGCACAGCCGCCTGGTGACCGGCGAGACTTTTTCCGAAGCGGATTTGCGCGCCTTGCTGGATGAACCCTTCGATGCGCAGGCCGCAGCGGGCCGTGCTGACAGCGTCGGGCCTAAGCAGGCGCTGCTGCTGTACCCGCACAGCCCGCAGGATCAGGCGCTGGGCTTGAGCGTCCCGCCTGCGCTGGCACCGGCGTTGCTGCGCGAACCGGCCCGGCTGCGCCTGGTCGTGCTCGACGGCACCTGGCGCAAGAGCCGCAAGATGCTCTACAGCAATCCGCTGCTGCAGCAGCTGCCGCGCCTGTCGCTGCAGGGCATGGGCGCGTCGCATTACCTGATTCGCAAAGCCCACAAGCCCGATCAATTGTCCACACTGGAGGCCACCTGCGCCGCCTTGATGCAGCTCGAAGGCGAAACGGCGCCGTTTGAGCCGTTGCTGGCGGCGTTTGACGGCTTTGTCGCGCAGCAGCTGGGCTACCGGCCGGGCGCTATGCGCCCGGACTCATGCCCGCAGGTCGGGCGCGGCGCTCACAGCGCCCAGTCGTAATCAATCGTCAACGGGGCGTGGTCGCTAAAGCGCGGCTCCCGGTGAATCGAGGCCGAACGGGCGCCAGCGGCCAGCGCGGGCGTGGCGATCTGGTAGTCCAGGCGCCAGCCGACGTTCTTCGCATAGGCCTGCCCCCGGTTGCTCCACCAGGTGTAAGCCTCGTCCGTCGTGGCCGGATGCAGCTGGCGGTACACATCGACCAGGCCGCCGCCTGCTGCGTCGCTGGCAGACAGCGGGGCTGCATCCTGCGCCGGGCTTTCGGTTGCCAGCCGGGTCGCTTCAGCGCGCTGCAGCAGCTGCGTCATCCAGGCGCGCTCTTCCGGTAAAAAGCCGCTGTTCTTGCGGTTGCCCTTGAAGTTTTTCAGGTCGATCTCCTGGTGCGCGATGTTGATGTCGCCGCACAGGATGAATTCGCGCGCCTGCCCGCCGCTGTTTTTCAGCGCCGCCAGATGCGGGAACATCCCGGCCAGAAAGCGAAATTTCGCCGCCTGGCGCTCCTCGCCTGAGGAGCCGCTGGGAAAGTAGCAGCTAATCAACGACAGCGGGCGCCCCGGCCGGTCAAAGCGCAGCTCCACATAGCGGCCTTCGGCGTCAAACTCGGGCGAGCCGTAGCCCGCGATCACGTCGCTGGGCTCGTGGCGGCTGTAGATGCCGACGCCGGAATAGCCCTTTTTTTCGGCACAATGGAAATAGCCTTTGAGTCCGGCGATTTCTTCAAAGCGCCCGCTGATGTCGGCGGCCTGCGCCTTCAGTTCCTGGACACAAATACAATCCGGCAGCGACTGGGCAAGCCACTGCTGCAGGCCTTTGCTGGCGGCGGAGCGGATGCCATTGAGGTTAAGGCTGGTTAATTTGAACATGGGATTTCCAATGAATATCACGACAGGGCAGACAGGCGATCAGGCGCAGGCAGCGCCAGCAGCAGGCAGTCTGGCGCAGGATTTTGTGCAATTTGCGATTGAGTCGGGCGTGCTGCGCTTTGGCCAATTCAAGACCAAGGCCGGGCGCATCAGCCCGTATTTTTTCAACGCCGGGCTGTTTGACGATGGCGCCAAGCTCGGCCGGCTGGCGCAATTTTATGCGCGCCACCTGCTGGCCGAAGAAGCGCGCACCGGGCTGCAGTTCGACATGATTTTCGGCCCGGCCTACAAAGGCATTCCGCTGGCCGCCGCCGTCGCCATCGAGCTGGCGCGGCTGGGACGCAATTTTCCGTTCGCCTACAACCGCAAGGAAGCCAAGGTACACGGCGAGGGCGGCACGCTGGTCGGCGCGCCGCTCAAGGGCCGGGTTTTGATTGTGGACGACGTGATGTCGGCGGGCACGGCGGTGCGCGAGTCGATTGCCTTGATCCAGGCTGCAGGCGCCACGCCACACGCGGTGGCGATTGCACTAGACCGGCAGGAAAAAGCCACCGAGAATGGCGTTGATGTCAACCACAGCGCCGTGCAATATGTCACGCAGCAGCTCGGTTTGCAGGTTTGCGCGATTGCGCGCCTGGGCGACTTGCTGGCTTATCTGGCGGCCCAGAGCAGCACCGACGCACAGGCCGATGGCGCGTTGTTGTTCAAAGACCATTACCAGGCGGTACTGGCTTACCGTACACGCTACGGCGTCGATTGAAGAAAGCACATTTAGCTTGAAAAAACTGTTCATGATCGCGCTGGCGCTTCTGGGTGGCCAGGCCTGCGCCGAGGGTATCTACACCTGTGTCGATGCCAAAGGCCGAACCATCACTGCTGACCGGCCGATCATCGAATGTCTGGACCGCGCCCAGCGTGAGCTGAGCCGCTTCGGTCTGGTCAAGCGCCATATCGGGCCGACGCTGACGGCCAATGAGCAGGCGCTGGAGGACGAAAAAAACAAGCTGGCCGCCGATCAGCGCGCCCGCGAAATTGAAGAAAAACGCCGTGACCGCGCTTTGCTGCAGCGCTACCCGACCCGCGAATCCCACGATCTGGAACGTGCGGTGGCCATCAGCCAGGTGGACGACATCCTGAAGGCGGCGAACAAAAGGATGCGCGAGCTGTTCGATCAGGGCAAGGACATTGCCAGCGAATACGAGTTTTATGCGAAAGACCCGTCGCGCGCGCCGATTCTGCTCAAGCTCAGGCGCCAGGACAACGAGGGCAACCTGCTGGCGCAGCAAAAATTCATGGCAGACCAGGAGCAGGAAAAAAAGCGCATCAACCAGCGCTTTGATGAGGAGCTGTTCAAGCTCAAGCCGCTTTGGGCATTGCGCACGCCCCCGGCCAACCCGACCGTCAGCCTGCCCGTCAGCACGGGAAAGTAGCGGGCGGGCGCCCAGTCGCCTGGGCTTGGTCGATCAGCCGAGCTTTTTCTTCAGCAGCTCGTTGACCTGCGCCGGATTGGCCTTGCCCTTGGTGGCTTTCATCGCCTGGCCGACCAGCGCGTTGAAGGCTTTGGCGTTGCCTGCCTTGACTTCTTCGACGTTCTTGGCGTTGGCCGCCAGCACGCCGTCGATGATCGCTTCGAGCTCGCCGGTGTCGCTCATCTGTTTGAGGCCTTCGCTCTCGATCAAGGCCAGTGTCATGGCATCCATATCTGTAAAAGATCCAGCAACCAAGGTGTGCTTGCCGGTCCAGAGAAGATCGAATACCTGTTTAGCGCCGTTGTTTGAGATCGTGCCGTCAGCGATGCGCTTTATCAGGCTGGCAAGTTGATCGCTGTTGACCGCTGAAGCCTCAATGGATTTATCTTCGGCATTGAGTCGGCGCGACAGCTCGCCCATCACCCAGTTGCTGGCCAGCTTGGCTTGTCCGCTGGCGCTGGCCACGGCTTCAAAGAAAGCCGCTGTCGCCTTGCTCTGCGTCAGCTGGCCGGCGTCGTACTCGCTCAGCCCGTAGCCCGTCATGAAACGCGCCGCCATCACGCGCGGCAACTCGCTCATTTCAGAACGGGTCTTTTCCACCCAGTCCCGGCCAATCACCAGCGGTGGCAAGTCCGGGTCGGGGAAATAGCGGTAATCGGCCGCGTCTTCCTTGCTGCGCATCGAGCGCGTCTCGCCCGTGTCCGGGTCGAACAGCACGGTGGCCTGCTGGATTTCATGGCCGTCTTCGATCTGCTCGATTTGCCAGCGCACTTCGTAATCCATCGCCTGCTGCATGAATTTAAAACTGTTCAGGTTCTTGATCTCGCGGCGTGTGCCCAGCGGCGCGCCGGGCTTGCGCACCGACACGTTGGCGTCGCATCTAAAACTGCCTTCCTGCATGTTGCCGTCGCAGATGCCAATCCAGGTGACGATTTTGTGCAGCTCTTTGGCGTAGGCCACGGCCTCGGCGGTCGAGCGCATGTCCGGCTCGGTGACGATTTCCAGCAGCGGCGTACCGGCACGGTTCAGGTCAATGCCACTTTGGCCGATGAAGTCTTCGTGCAGTGATTTACCGGCATCTTCTTCAAGGTGGGCGCGCACCAGGCGCACGGATTTTTTCTCATCGCCGAGGAAAAATTCGACCACGCCGCCTTGCACGACCGGAATCTCGAACTGGCTGATCTGGTAGCCCTTGGGCAGATCGGGGTAGAAATAATTCTTGCGCGCAAAAATGCTTTTTTCGGCGATGTGGGCGTTGACGGCCAGGCCGAACTCGATGGCGCGTTGCACCGCGCCCTTGTTCATCACCGGCAGCGCGCCGGGCAGCGCGAAATCGACCGCCGAGGCGTTGGTGTTCGGCTCGGCGCCGAACGAGGTCGAGGCGCGGCTGAAGATTTTTGATTGCGTCGTCAGCTGGGTGTGGGTTTCAAAGCCGATGACGACTTCGTAGCCTTGAACCAGCAGGGATTTTTGATCTTTGCTCATGCCGAAACTCCGGGTGCTTTCTGGTGCCAGTCAGTGGCCAGCTGGAACTGGTGGGCCGCGCCCAGCAGTTGCGCTTCCTTGAAATAGTTGCCGATCAGCTGCAGGCCGACGGGCATGCCGCCCGCGCCAAAACCGGCCGGCACGCTCATGCCGGGCAGGCCGGCCAGACTCGACGACAGCGTGTAGATGTCGGCCAGATAGCTGGCGACCGGGTCGTCGCCCTTTTCGCCGATTTTCCAGGCCACCGTGGGCGAGACGGGCCCGGCAATCACGTCGCACTGCGCAAAAGCAGTTTGAAAATCCTGCGCGATCAGGCGGCGGATTTTTTGCGCTTTTAAATAATAAGCGTCGTAGTAACCGTGGCTCAGCACGTAGGTGCCGATCATGATGCGGCGCGTGGCCTCGTCGCCAAAGCCTTCCGAGCGCGACTTTTTATACATGTCGGTCAGGTCGGTGTAGTGCGCGGCGCGGTGGCCGTAGCGCACGCCGTCAAAGCGGCTCAAATTGCTGCTGGCTTCGGCGGGGGCGATGACGTAATAGACCGGAATCGACAATTCCGTCAGCGGCAGGCTGACATCGACCAGCGTGGCGCCGCGCTTTTCAATCTCGGCCAGCGCGCCTTGCACGGCGGCCAGCACGTCGGGCGCGCAGCCCGCGCCGAAGAATTGTGTCGGCAGGCCGATGCGCAGGCCTTGAAGCGGCTTCGCGCCTGCTTGCGCGCTGGCGGCGCTCAGGTCAGCCGCGTAATCGACGGCGGGCATGTCCAGCGAGGTGGAATCGCGGTCGGGGTCGGGGCCAGCCATTGCGGACAGCAGCAGGGCGCAGTCGAGCGCACTGCGCGCCATCGGCCCGGCCTGATCGAGGCTGGAGGCAAACGCCACCATGCCGTAGCGCGAGCAGCG
Source organism: Polaromonas sp. (assembly GCA_026400075.1). Lineage (GTDB taxonomy): Bacteria > Pseudomonadota > Gammaproteobacteria > Burkholderiales > Burkholderiaceae_C > Polaromonas. The sequence continues at coordinate 9,137 of JAPLPS010000058.1, read as the reverse complement.
CCCATAGGTGGGCTTGATGCCGGTGATGCCAGTCAGTGACGCGGGCTGGCGAATCGAGCCGCCCGTGTCGGTGCCGGTGGCGGCGGGCACCAGGCGCGCGGCGACGGCAGCGGCGGAACCGCCCGAGGAGCCGCCGGGCACGCGGCTGGTGTCCCAGGGGTTTTGCACGGGTTTGTAGGCGCTGTTTTCGTTGCCCGAGCCCATCGCGAATTCGTCGCAGTTGAGCTTGCCCAGCGAGACCATGCCCGCGCTGGCCAGCTGGCTGACGACGGTGGCGTCGAACGGGCTGCGGTAGTTTTCCAGCATTTTGGAACCGGCTGTGGTCGGGAAGTCGCGGGTGACGAACACGTCCTTGTGCGCCAGCGGCACGCCCAGCAGCGGCGTGCGTTCGCCAGCGGCGAGCCGGGCGTCGGCGGCTCTGGCCTGGGTCAGCGACACGTCAAGGTCAACGGCGAGAAAGGCGCCCAGCGCGCTGTGCTGTTGAATACGATTGAAAAAATGCTGCGTCACTTCGACGCTGGAGACGGTGCCTGCGGCCAGCTGGGCGGCCAGTTCGGCCACACCCAGATCGTGCAGGTCGAGATTGTTCATTGAGCTTGTCATTCGATTACCTTGGGCACCAGAAACAGGCCGCGTTCGACGGCGGGGGCGCTGACCTGGCTGGCCTCGCGCTGGTTGGGTTCGCTGGCGATGTCGTCGCGCAGGCGCAGCGCGACTTCGCCCAGCAGCGCTGCCGGATGGGCCAGCGGCTCGACGCCGTCGGTGTTGACCGCCTGCATCTGTTCGACGAGCGCAAAAAAGCCGTTGAGCTGGCTTAAGGTGTGCTCGGTTTCATCGGGGCGCAGCTCCAGCCGCGCCAGATTGGCAACGCGTGCAATGTCTTCAAATGTCAGGGCCATAAGGGGGTGTGGGTGAGTGCGGTGTAAGGGGTGACGAGCCAGAATAAGGGGAGTGGCAAACACCTGCAACAGGGTGTAAGGCCCAAAAAAACCGGCATTGTGCCATTGTCCCGTAGGGGGGATGCGGTATTATCCCGCCTTTGATGTGAAATCAGGGTTGAATAATCCCTTTAGGTGCTTTTTAGAAGCTTCAAACAGGCCGGTTAAGCTTTTTAGGCCAACAACCCCCTCGTTTTACTACTCATAAAAGGCGATGCGGCAACGAAGTGTGTCACATGCCCAACTGGACTCTTGCATATGTTTGAAGCATTCCGTCGGTATTTTTCCACCGATCTGGCGATTGATCTCGGTACTGCCAATACGCTGATTTTTGCCCGCGACAAAGGCATTGTGCTGGACGAGCCTTCGGTCGTGGCGATTCGCCATGAAGGCGGCCCGCACGGCAAAAAAGTGATCCAGGCAGTCGGCCGCGAAGCCAAGGCGATGTTGGGCAAGGTGCCGGGCAACATTGAGGCGATTCGCCCGATGAAAGACGGCGTGATCGCCGACTTCGTCATCACCGAGCAGATGATCAAGCAGTTCATCAAGATGGTGCATCCGCGCACGCTGCTGACGCGCAGCCCGCGCATCATCATCTGCGTGCCCTGCGGCTCGACCCAGGTCGAGCGCCGCGCCATCAAGGATGCGGCCGAGGCCGCTGGCGCCGCTGCCGTTTACCTGATTGAAGAACCGATGGCCGCCGCGCTCGGCGCAGGCCTGCCGGTGTCGGAAGCCAGCGGCTCGATGGTCGTCGATATTGGCGGCGGCACGACTGAAGTCGGCGTGATTTCGCTGGGCGGCATGGTCTATAAAGGCAGCGTGCGCGTCGGCGGCGACCGTTTTGACGACGCCATCATCAACTACATCCGCCGCAACTACGGCATGCTGATCGGCGAGCCGACGGCTGAAGCGATTAAAAAGAACATCGGCTCGGCCTTTCCTGGCTCCGAAGTGCGCGAGATGGAAGTCAAGGGCCGCAACCTGTCCGAAGGCGTGCCGCGCAGCTTCACGATTTCCAGCAACGAAATCCTCGAAGCACTGACCGACCCGCTGAACCAGATCGTTTCGTCCGTCAAAAATGCGCTGGAACAGACCCCGCCCGAGCTGGGCGCCGACATCTCCGACCGGGGCATGATGCTGACCGGCGGCGGCGCGCTGCTGCGCGACCTGGACCGCCTGCTGGCCGAAGAAACCGGCCTGCCGGTGCTGGTGGCCGAGGAGCCGCTGACCTGCGTGGTGCGCGGCTGCGGCATGGCGCTGGAGCGCATGGACCGGCTCGGCTCCATCTTCACGACGGAATAAGTTTTTTCAAAAACTTTGCTGCCCTTGTCCGTGCCTGCTGCACAGCCGCAAGCGCCTGAGCAAGAATCATGGCTTTAGGAACCCTCGACAGATCGCTGCCGCCCTTTTTCAACCAGGGGATGTCGGTGCTGTCCAAACTGGTTTTATGCGGCGCGCTGTCGGTGTTCCTGATGGTGGCTGATGCGCGCTTTCACATGAGTCAGCCGATACGCGCGGCGCTGGTCACTGTGCTGCAGCCGGTGCAGTGGCTGGCGCTCAAACCAGCCGATGCGCTGCGCTACAGCCGCGACTATGTCAGCGGCCTGAGCCAGGCCCAGTCGAACAGCGCCGACGCTGGCAAAAAGCTCGCCATGCAGTCGGTGCGGGCCGGTCAGGCCGATCAGCTGGCCCAGGAAAACAACCGCCTGCGCAAGCTGCTAGGCCTGCGCGAGCAGCTGGCCATCCCGGTCATCGCCGCCCAGGTGCTGTATGACGCCGCCGATCTTTACACCCGCAAGGTCATCATCGACAAGGGCCAGACGGATGGCGTGGATCTGGGCTCGCCGGTGCTCGACGAGTCTGGCGTGCTCGGGCAGGTGACGCGGGTACACCCCTTGGTCAGCGAGGTCACGCTGTTGATTGACAGCGAGCTGTCCATTCCGGTGCTTAATGTGCGCACCGGGGCGCGCAGCGTGGCCTACGGCGACCCCGGCGCGGGCAGCAGCGGGCTGGAACTGCGTTTCATGGGGGCCAATTCTGATGTGCAGCCGGGCGACTTGCTGACCACCAGCGGTGTCGATGGCGTTTATCCGCCGGGCCTGCCGGTGGCCAAGGTTCGCCGTATTGAGGGCCGCAGCGAATCGGCTTTTTTGAAGATTGACTGTCAGCCGCTGGCGCTGGTGACGGGTGCGCAGCATGTCATTGTCGTCAAGCCAGTCGTCGGCCAGATACCGAAGCGCCCTGTGCCAGATGCGCCGCCCGCACGCGGCAAGAAAGGGACTACCCCATGATCATGCGCTCGGGCCAGCAACTGCTGCTGCCGGCCAGTCCGGTGTTTATCTGGGGCAGCCTGCTGGCCGCTTTGCTGTTCAACATGATGCCGTTTGGACGGGTGCTGTGGCTGCCCGATGTTCTGGCGCTGGTGCTGCTGTTCTGGAGTGTGCATCAGCCGCTGCGGGTTGGCGTGGGCGTGGCCTTCATGTTCGGCCTGTTTATGGATGTGAATCAGACCTCGCTGCTCGGCCTGCATGCGCTGGCTTATTCCGTGCTGAGTTATTTTGCCTCCCAGGCCCAGCGCCATCTGCTCTGGTACAAGGTGCCGCTGCAGGCCCTGCAGGTGCTGCCGCTGCTGGCGCTGGCGCATGCCGTGCAGATGCTGATCCGGCTGATTGGCGGGGGCGCCTTTCCGGGCTGGATGCTGCTGCTGGCACCGGTACTCGAAGCCTCGCTCTGGCCGGTGGTCAGCGTGCTGCTGCTGGTGCCCCAGCGCCGAGCGCCAGACCGCGATGAGAGCCGGCCTTTATGAAGTGCTTGGTCAGGCCAGGCACTTTTTCCGGGTTCAAGCGTCACACCCCGCATGACTGAACTGCGCAATGTTGAGGCCGAGCTCTCGCGCTTTCGCACCCGGGTGCTGGTGGCCGGGCTGGCGGTGCTGTTTGCTTTTTCGCTGCTGGCCGCGCGCCTGGTGTACCTGCAGGTCTATCGCCACGAGGATCTGGCCGCGCAGGCCGAGAGCAACCGCACCGCCGTGATGCCGATCGTGCCCAATCGCGGCCTGATTCTGGATCGCAACGGCATCGTGCTGGCCTCCAACTACTCGGCCTACACGCTGGAAATCACGCCGTCCAAGGTGGAGAACCTGGAGGAAACCATTGCCGAGCTGGCCAAGCTGGTGGAGATTTTGCCGCGCGACCGGGCGCGCTTCAAGCGGCTGCGCGAGGAGTCGAAAAGTTTTGAGTCGCTGCCGATACGCACCCGCCTGAGCGACGAGGAGGTGGCCCGGTTTAGCGTCCAGCGCTTTCGCTTTCCCGGCGTCGATATCAAGGCGCGGCTGTTTCGCAGCTACCCCTACGGCGAGCTGGCCAGCCATGTGGTCGGTTATATAGGCCGCATCAACCAGGCCGAAAAAGACGCCATCGAAGAGCGCGACGAAGAGGGCAACTACCGGGGCACCGACTATATCGGCAAGCTCGGCGTCGAGCAGAGCTTTGAAGCGCAGCTGCATGGCCAGACCGGCTTCGAGCAGATGGAAACCTCGGCGGGCGGGCGCGCTGTGCGCAGGCTTTCCAGCGGCGCGCCGACTTCCGGCAACACCGTGATGCTGTCGCTGGACATCGGCCTGCAAAAACTGGTCGAAGAAATGTTTGGCACGCGGCGCGGCGCGCTGGTGGCGCTGGACCCGAAAAACGGCGAGGTGCTGGCTTTTGTCAGCAAGCCGACGTTTGACCCGAACCTGTTTGTCGATGGCATTGACCAGGAAAGCTGGGTGGCGCTGCGCGACTCCATCGACAACCCGCTGCTGAACCGGGCGCTGCGCGGCACCTACCCGCCCGGCTCGACCTACAAGCCCTTCATGGCGCTGGCGGCCCTGGAGCTGGGCAAGCGCTCGTCCCACGCGCTGATCAACGATCCGGGTTTTTACATGTTCGGCGGACGCCGCTTTGGCAGCCCGGAGAACGAGCGCGGCGGCATCATGGACATGCACCGCGCTATCGTCGAGTCGAGCAACGTGTATTTTTACTCGCTGGCCAACGAGATGGGCGCCGAGGCGATCCACGACTTCATGGCGCCGCTGGGTTTTGGTCAGGTCACCGGCATCAACATCAATGGCGAGGTGCGCGGCGTGCTGCCGAACCAGGACTGGAAACGCCACTACTTCAAGCGCGCCGAGCAGCAAAAATGGTTTGCCGGAGAAACCATTTCGCTGGGCATTGGCCAGGGCTACAACAGTTTTACGATGCTGCAGCTGGCGCAGGCGACGGCCGCGCTGGCCAACAACGGCGTCAAGTACAAGCCGCGCCTGGCCATTGCCGTGCAGAACCCGCAGACGCAGGCGATGGATCCGCAGCCGGTGGCGCCGCCCGTCAATCTGGGCTACAAGCCGGAAAATCTGGCCATCATCCGCAATGCGCTGGTCGGTGTGACGCAGGGCGGCACGGCGACCAAGGTGTTTGCCGGGGCCAGCTACCTGAGCGCGGGCAAGACCGGCACGGCGCAGGCCGTGACGATAGGAAGCAAAGACAAGTACAACAAGGCCCGCATGGAAGAGCGCCAGCGCGACCATGCGGTGTATATGGCGTTTGCGCCCGCCGAAGACCCGCAAATTGCGCTGGCGGTGATTGTCGAAAATGCGGGCTGGGGTGGCGGGGTAGCCGCGCCGCTGGCCCGGCGGGTCTTTGACTATGTGCTGCTGGGCAGATACCCGAGCGAAGAAGACATGAAGGCGGTGCAGGATGGCGTGGCCGCCGCGCCGGTAGGCCAGCCGCGCCTGGCCTCCGAGATCAAGGCCAAGATGGTCGAAGCCGCCGCCGCCGCCACGCTGGCCAAGCCCAGGGAAATGCCGGTCTTGCCCAACATCAGCAAAGTCCCGCTCGTCAAGGCCAGCCCAGTCGTCAAGGCGGCGCTGGCCAAGGGGGCGACAGTGGTGGCGCCCGTCGCTCCGGCGGCGCCAGAGGTTGCGGATGCGCCGGCCGCTTCCAGCGTGCCGCCCGCCCAAGAAAAGCAGTCTGACGTCAAGCCCGCCGAGTGAGTGCCTGCGCGCCGGGAGGGCGGCGCCAGAGGCGGCTTATAGAGGCGGCTTACTTCAGGAAGGCGTCAAAGCCGGTTTTTAAAATCAGGGCGCTGACCACCGCGATGAAAATCACGCGCACAAAGCCCGAGCCGTGCCTGAGCGCCAGCCGCGTTCCGAGCAGGCTGCCGGCCACATTGGCCAGCGCCATGACCAGCGCGAAATGCCACCAGACATGGCCTTTCCAGGCAAAAAGGCCGACGGCGGCCACATTGGTCGCGGTGTTGATCAGCTTGGCCGAGGCCGAGGCATGCAAAAAATCGTAGCCGAGCCAGCGCACGAACAAAAACACCAGAAAGCTGCCGGTGCCAGGGCCAAAAAAGCCGTCGTAAAACCCGACCACTGCGCCAATGCAGCAGGCCGCCAGCGTCTCGGCATGGCCGCTCAGGCGCGGCGCGTGGTGTTGGCCCAGGTCTTTTTTCACCAGCGTGTAGGCCAGCACGGCCAGCAGCACGCCGGGCAGGGCTTTGCGCAGGAAGCCGGGGTCTATCAGCGTGACCAGCCAGGCGCCGCCCAGCGCAGCGGCAAAGCCGGTGGCCGCCGCTGGCAGCAACGCCGCCCAGCGCAGCTTGACGCGGCGCGCGTACTGGCCGGTGGCCACGGCGGTGCCCCAGACCGATGCGCCCTTGTTGGTGCCAAACAGCGTGGCCGGGTGCGTCGTCGGAAAAACGGCGAACAGCGTGGGCGCCAGAATCAGGCCGCCGCCGCCGACGATGGCATCGACAAAACCGGCCAGCAGCGAAGCGAGCGAAACAATGAGCAGTTCCATGACAGCGATGGGGTTTCAGGGATCAGGAAGCGGGTTACAAGGGGCGCAGCCGCGTTGGCTCAAGGTGAGAAAAAACGTGCGCCATAAAAAAAGCGCTGGGGTTACCAGCGCTTTTGTCAAACAGCCATCTTGTGGAATGGCGGTTTGAGGATCATTGTAATTGCTTGTCTCATGTGTCTCCTCGGCTCCCCGCTTTGCGAGCAGCTAGGCTCGTCAGCAAGAGTTCAACTATAGCGTCTTGCACCGGGCTTGTGCATTAGGGATTTCCCGTCTGTGGAAAACCCTGAGGATGCCTGGGATTCGGCCCAGGTTTGACCGGATCTGCTCTTTTTTGTGCGGTGCAACACTTTTTTGGGATGAGATGGATGGCATGACTGTTGCTTCGTTTTTTCATGTAAACGAAGGAACACTATGTATCATGGCAAGCAATCAATAGCATGGGCGTTAGGCTTCTGGCTGACTGTGATGGCTCCCGTTCATGCGCAAACATCTCCGGCAGCGCCTGCCGCTGTGACCCAGGCGTCACAGTCGGTGTCCGATACGGCGCCGCCCCCTTCAGTTCCTCTGGCGGCAACGCCTGTTTCTACGGCCTCATCCGGTACGCCTGCGGTGGTGGCTATGCCGCCTGCCGTAGTCCCGACGCCGCCGCCCGCCGTGGCGCTGACGCAGCCCGGTCTGGTTCGGGCCGACAGCCTGAACGGCGCCGACACCGCCTGGATGCTGATGGCCACCGCGCTGGTGCTGCTGATGACGCTGCCCGGCATCGCGCTGTTTTACGGTGGCATGGTGCGCAAGAAAAGCGTGCTCAATGTGATGGCCTGCGTGCTGGCCACCTGCGCCATCGTCAGCCTGCTGTGGTTTGCCGTCGGCTATTCAATCGCCTTTACGCCCGGCACTGGTGCGCTTGCCCCTTATCTGGGCGGCGCCGGGCGGCTCTGGTTTAGCGGCCTCGATTACGTCAAGGACACGCAGCAGGTCGCCGTCAGCCATATTGCGCCGAATATTCCCGAGTCGGTCTATGCGATGTTTCAGCTGACTTTTGCCATCATCACGGCAGCGCTGATCGCGGGTGCTTTTGTCGAGCGGATGCGTTTTTCGGCCACGCTGATTTTCATGTCGCTGTGGACGCTGCTGGTCTATGCGCCGATTGCCCACTGGGTCTGGGAGCCCAGCGGCTGGCTGGCGCGGCTGGGCACGCTCGATTTTGCCGGTGGCTCGGTGGTGCATATCAACGCGGGCATGGCTGGCCTGGTCTGCGCCTATGCGCTCGGGCCGCGCCGGGGTTATGGCCGCGAGGCGTTCAACCCGTTCAACCTGGGGCTGACGATGGCGGGCGCTGGCCTGCTCTGGGTCGGCTGGTTTGGTTTCAATGCAGGCTCAGCGCTCGCGGCCGACGGGCGCGCCGGTCTGGCGATGACGGTCACGCATATTGCCGCTGCGGCGGGCGCGCTGTCCTGGATGGCCGCCGAGTGGATGGCGCGCGGGCGCCCTTCGCTGCTCGGGCTGTGCTCGGGCGTGGTCGCCGGGCTGGTGGCCATCACCCCGGCGGCGGGCTATGTGCAGCCCAGCTCGGCCGTGGTGTTTGGCCTGGTCGCGGGCGTGGCCTGTTACTGGGGCGCCACCGGCCTGAAGCGCCTGCTGCAGGCCGACGACTCGCTCGATGTGTTTGGCGTGCATGGCGTCGGCGGCATCGTCGGCTCGCTGCTGACTGGCGTGTTTGCCAGCAAGAGCCTGGCGGGCGTCGAAGGCAGCGTGCTGAACCAGCTGATCGGCGCGGGCGCCGTCATGCTCTACAGCCTGGTCATGACCGCGCTGCTGCTGTGGATCACCTCGCTGTGCGTCAGGCTGCGGGTGAGCGAAGCCGAGGAAATCGAAGGGCTGGACATCACCCAGCATGCCGAACGCCTCGGAACCTGACACCTTAACTTCACTTTCAGGAGCGTCACCATGCTTGCCAATGAAAAAATCGCCATCGCCGCCCATCTGCATGTGCTGCTGCGCCGCAAGACCGGCCGCGTGACCGACACCGAGTGGATGGTCAGCAACCGCGAGTACGCGCTGGAAATAGTGCGCTTTGCCCGCGAAAAAGCCGTTGAAGACGGCCATGCCGATCTGGGCATCATGGCTAACCGGCTGGCTGACATTCTGGCGCTGACGGCCCCTGCGCAGGCCGCGCCTGCGCCCCGCACCGTTCAGGCCAAGGCGGCGCCCGAGTCAGGCTTTAATCTGTTCACGGCGAGCCGGAGTTTTGCCGACAGCGAGTCTTTACAGACGCCGCGCTACGTGGCGGGCCTGCGCTGAGCGCTGCCCCGCCCAGCGCAGGCAGGCTGGTTTTTCAGACGCCGTCGCGCAGCCACTGCGC
>JAPLPS010000223.1 GCA_026400075.1 Polaromonas sp. | reverse complement strand
CATGCGCCCGTTGACCAGCAGCAGCGGCACAGCGCGGGCATGCGCGGCGGCGACCAGATTCGGCCAGATTTCGGTTTCCATCAGCAGGCCCAGGCGCGGCTTGAAGTGGTCAAAAAAACGCCTGACCGCTGCCGGACTGTCCCACGGCTGCCAGACCTGAACGTCGCCGCTGCGCCCTATCGCCTTCAGCAGCGCCCTCCCCTCTTCGCGGCCCGTCGCCGTGCCGTGCGTCAGCAGCAGGCGCAGCGCCTGATGCTGGTCGCGCAAGGCGTTCAGCAGCACGGCGGCGGTGCGGGTTTCGCCCAGCGACACGGCGTGAACCCAGACCAGTTCGCAGGCGCTTTCGGCGGGCTGGCTGTAGTGGCCGAAACGCTCGTCGATGGCTTCGAGGTAGCCGGGTTCCTGCAAGCCCCGGCGCGCCAGCTTGCGCCGCAGCAGCGGCTGGCCCAGCGTCGTCAGCGCGGAATACAGGGCGCGTGCGCAGGCGCTGCTGAAAGCGCTTGTCCAGCCGCTCACGTTTTGGCGGCTGGAACGGCTGGAACGCCAGCGCCGCCAGCCTGAGCCGCGCCCGGAGCGACTACGCCCGTTCCAGCTTCTGTACTGGCCGCGCTGCAAGCCAGCCAGGCGCGCCAGACAGCCTCGACGCCGGGCGCGGGCTGGGCGAACACGCTGACTTGGCGCCGGGCCGCGCCATCCGGCCCGGTGCGCCAGGCGGTGTCGAAGTTGTAAATCTGCACATGCAGCAAGTCCAGCGCGACGGCGATGTGGCTGATGCCGCTATCGACGCCGATGACGCCCGCGCAGCGCGCCAGCTGGCGTGTCAGCGCGTCCAGCGCCAGCTGCGGCCAGACGACGGCGCGGGCGGGCGCGTCTGCATTCAGCGCGTCGGCTAGAACCCGGCTGGTGGCCAGTTCCTTCGCGTTGCCGTGCGGCAGCACGATTTGAAAACCAGCGGCGTTCAGGCGCTGGCCGAGTTCAATCCAGTGCGCCAGCGGCCATTCTTTGTCGGCCCGCGACGTGCCGTGGACGAAGGCAATTTGCGGCACTGAGGCGGGGGACGCGGGCGGCACGCGCAAGCCAAAATCTGGCAGCGGCGCGAGCGCGTAGCCCAGCGCCTGCGCCGCCAGTTCCCGCGAGCGCTGCACCACCGGCGTGCGCGGCTCCATGCGAATCGCCACGTCGGCGACCCAGCGCGTCGGCGCCTCGTAGCCCGAGCCGTCGGTCTGGTTCGCCAGCGCGTAACGCTGGCCGCCCGGCGCCAGCCGCGCCAGCCGCGCGACCAGGGCCGATTTGCTCAGGCCCTGCAGGTCAATCACCGCGTCGTAAGGCGTCTGGCGCAGATCAGCCTTGAAGGCGTTCCACTGCTGGCGCGTCGGCGCCGAAAAAGGCGCTTTGCGCCAGCGCCGCAGGTCGCAGGCAATCACCGCGTCGGGCAGCGCGGCGCGGATGTCCTGCACCACCGGCAGCGCGTGAACCCCATCGCCCAGCGACGACAGCTTGACCAGAAGGATTTTCATCGGCAGCTTAAAAAGTCAATGCGTTCAATGCGCGGCGGCGGCAAAGCTGGCGTCGGGCTTGACGCTGCGCAGCAGTGCCAGCATGTCGGCCTCGATGCGGTGCAGCGCTTCCTCCGTGTGGCCTTCAAAGCGCAGCACCAGCACCGGGGTGGTGTTGGAGGCGCGAATCAGGCCAAAGCCATCCGGCCAGTCCACGCGCACGCCGTCAATCGTGCAGATTTTCGCGGGCGCGTCGAAATGTGCGGCGGCAATCAGCGCCTCGACGACCGTGTGCGGCTCGCCTTCCTTGCAGGCGACGTTCAGCTCGGGCGTGCTGAAGCTGGTCGGCAGCGCGTTGAGCAGCGCGCCTGCGTCGGCCACCTTGCTGACGATTTCCAGCAGGCGGCAACCGGCGTAAGTGCCGTCGTCAAAGCCGTACCAGCGCTCTTTAAAGAAAATGTGGCCGCTCATCTCGCCGCCCAGCGGGGAATCGACTTCTTTCATCTTGGCCTTGATCAGCGAGTGGCCGGTCTTGTACATCAGCGCCACGCCGCCAGCGGCCTCGATCTCGGGCGCCAGGCGCTGCGAGCATTTCACGTCAAACAAAATCGTGCCGCCGGGGACGCGGCTCAGCACGTCTCTAGCGAACAGCATCATCTGGCGATCCGGGTAGATGTTCTGGCCGTCCTTGGTGACGATGCCCAGACGGTCGCCGTCGCCGTCAAAAGCCAGGCCTAGTTCGGCGTCGCTGGTTTGCAGCGCTTTGATCAAATCCTGCAGGTTTTCCGGCTTGCTCGGGTCGGGATGGTGATTCGGGAAATTGCCGTCCACTTCACTGAATAGCTCGGTGACTTCGCAGCCGATGGCGCGGAAAATAGCCGGGGCCGTCGCGCCAGCAATGCCGTTGCCGCAATCGACGATGATTTTCATCGGCCGCGCCAGCTTGATGTCGGAGACGATGCGCGCCTGGTAGGCCGCTGTCACATCGACGCTGCGCACGGTGCCGCCGGTTTTGAGCGCCCAGGTTTCGCTTTCCATCAGGCGGCGGATCGCCTGGATGTCTTCGCCATAGATGGCGCGCCCGGCCATCACCATTTTGAAGCCGTTGTAGTCTTTCGGGTTGTGGCTGCCGGTGACCTGGATGCCGGAGTTGCACAGCGTGCTGGCGGCAAAGTAGAGCATCGGCGTGGTGACCATGCCCACGTCAATCACCTCGATGCCGACGGCCATCAAGCCGCGCATCAAGGCGGCGCTGAGCGACGGGCCGCTCAAGCGCCCATCGCGCCCGACGGCCACCACGGTTTCGCCCTGCGCCAGCGCCAGCGTGCCGAAGGCCTTGCCGATGCCCTCGGCGGTTTCCTCGGTGACGGTGCTGGGCACGATGCCCCGAATGTCGTAAGCCTTGAAGATCGAAGCGGCGAGTTGCATGTGAATTGCTCTTTTTAAAGTGTTTCTGGCAAAACATGCCAGCGTGCGGAAAGGAGTCAGTACCGGAGAGGAATTCTATCCACGCCCGATGTCGGCTGCGCCCAGGCAGATTCAGGCGCAGGGATTTAAAAACTGCGCCAGAATCAGCGGCCCGCCGCACCCGACACCTTCCCGGAAAAAACCCATGAAATTTGCCTCCACCATCGTCCAGAGTCGCACCGACAGCCCGCTGGGCAGCATCGCACTGGCCGCCAGCGCGCAGAGCCTGGCGGGCGTCTGGTTTACCGAGGGCCAGCGCTACCTGCCGCCGGAGCTGGCGACTTGGCCGAGCGTGCCGGAGCATCCGCTGCTCCAGCAAGCCAGCGCACAGCTGGCCGAGTATTTCGCGGGCCAGCGCCGCCAGTTTGAGTTGCTGCTGGACTTTTCCAGCGGCACGGCGTTTCAGCAGGCGGTGTGGCAGGCGCTGCGGGGTGTTGCGCCGGGCGGCACCGTCAGTTATGGCGAGATCAGTGAGCGCATCGACAAACCGGGCGCGATGCGGGCCGTGGGCGCGGCCATCGGGCGCAACCCGCTCAGCATCGTCGTGCCCTGCCACCGCGTCATCGGTGCGGGCGGCGCGCTGACCGGCTACGCGGGCGGGCTGGCGCGCAAGAGCGCGTTGCTCCGGCTTGAAGGCGCACTGTCCGAGCAACTGGTTTGAATTCGCCCGCTTGCAGCGTCCAAGCACCCGCCACTGCCAGCCTGGCCAGCGCGCCAGCCAAGGCCTGGATCGCCGATTTTTTGATGCTGGGCGCCATCACCGGTTCCTCCTTTCTTTTCATGCAGATAGGCGTGCGGGAGTTTGGCCCGCTGCCGACGGCGGCCATGCGGGTAACGATTGCCGCGCTGTTTTTACTGCCGCTGGTGGGGCTGCGCGGCCTGCTGCCGGTGCTACAACAACACTGGCGCCGCACTTTCCTGATCGGCGTGCTCAACGCAGGCAGTCCCTTTGCCTGTTACTCGTTTGCGCTGCTGTCCATCAGCACCGGGCTGGCGGCGATTTTGAATGCCACGACGCCGATGGCTGGCGCGCTGATTGCCTGGGTCTGGCTCAAGGACAG
>JAPLPS010000264.1 GCA_026400075.1 Polaromonas sp. | reverse complement strand
ATTTCGACGCGCATGCAACGGCACTGACGCTTTAAGAGCTGTGGCTGGGCGCGGCATTGTTGACCTAATTAAGGCGCGATGCCAGCGCGCTGGACGCTGCCATGAGCGCCACCCTGAGCCTGCTCAATCTGCCGCAACAGCTTGTGACCTGACAACGTTTTTGACTTTCCAGGCGCTTCCCGCCTTCGCTGCCCGTAGCAAATTTTCAGGCATACGCCGTGCGGGTATTTTTTTATTCAATCACTAGTTGACCAGTCTATTTAGAAAGACAGCCATGCAGAATTTCGAGTTTTACAACCCAACCCAGATCGTCTTTGGCGCTGGCAAGGTCGAAGCATTGTCCAGCCTGGTTCCGCCAGCGGCGCGGGTGCTGATGCTCTACGGCGGCGCCAGCGCCGAAAAAACCGGCACACTGGCCGAAGTCCGGGCCGCGCTGGGGTCGCGCCAGGTCGATGAATTTGGCGGCATCGAGGCCAATCCGACCTACGAAACCTTGATGAAGGCGGTCGCGCTGGTGCAGCTGAAAAAGACCGATTTCCTGCTGGCCGTGGGCGGCGGTTCCGTCATTGACGGCACCAAATTCGTGGCAGCGGCGGCCTGCTTTGAGGGCGATCCCTGGGAAATCCTGCTGCAGCACGGCAGTAACGTGACGCAGGCGCTGCCCTTTGGCACGGTGCTGACGCTGCCCGCCACCGGCTCCGAGATGAACAACGGCGCAGTCATCACCCGGCGCGAGATTGGCGCCAAGCTGCCGTTTCGCAGCCAGTACCTGTTCCCGCTGTTCTCGGTGCTGGACCCGACCAAGACCTACACGCTGCCGCTGGCGCAACTCGCCAACGGCGTGGTCGATGCCTTTGTCCACACTGTCGAGCAGTACCTGACCTACCCGGTCAACGCGCCGGTACAGGATCGCTTTGCCGAAAGTCTGCTGCAAACCCTGATCGACATCGGCCCGCGCCTGCTAGCCGCACCCGAACCGGTCTATGACGACCGCGCCAACCTGATGTGGGCCGCCACGATGGCGCTGAACGGCCTGATTGGCGCGGGCGTGCCGCAAGACTGGGCCACCCACATGATTGGCCACGAACTGACCGCGCTGCACCACATCGACCACGCCCGCACGCTGGCCATCGTGCTGCCCGCGTTGCTCAACGAGTGCCGCGACGCCAAGCGCGCCAAGCTGCTGCAATACGGCGAGCGCGTCTGGGGCATCACCGCTGGCAGTGAAGACGAGCGCATCAGCGCGGCGATTGACAAAACCCGCGACTTCTTCGAGCGCATGGGCATTGCCACCCGCCTGAGCGCCTACGGCCTGGGTGCGGATGTAATAGACACGCTGATCGCCCAGCTCGAAGCGCACGGAATGACCCAGCTCGGCGAGCACGGCGACATCACCCCGGCCGTCAGCCGCCGCATTCTCGAAGCCGCTCTCTAAACCCATCTGAATTGAAAGTCACACCATGACCCAGAACACCAGCATCAACCGCCAGTGGCAACTGGCTTCGCGCCCGGTCGGCGCGCCCACGATGGCCAACTTTGCCCGCCGCCGGGCAGGTGCTGCTGCGCACCCTGTTTCTGTCGCTGGATCCCTATATGCGCGGACGCATCAGCGACGCCGCCAGTTACGCCGCCCCGGTCGCACTGGGCGAGGTGATGGTGGGCGCCACCGTGTGCCGGGTTGAAAGCAGCCAGCACCCCGGTTTTGCGGCGGGCGAACTGGTGCTGGCCTACACCGGCTGGCAGGATTACGCCGTGTCCGACGGCACCGGCCTGACCAAGCTTGATCCGCAGATGGCGCAGCCCTCCCACGCGCTGGGCGTGCTGGGCATGACCGGCTTTACCGCCTACATAGGCCTGCTCGACATCGGCCAGCCCAAGGCCGGTGAAACCGTGGTGGTGGCAGCCGCCACCGGCGCCGTAGGCTCGGTGGTGGGGCAAATTGCCAAGCTCAAAGGCTGCCGCGTGGTCGGCAAAGCTCAAAGGCTGCCGCGTGGTCGGCATTGCCGGGGGCGCAGACAAGTGCCGCGCCGCCGTGGAAGAACTCGGCTTTGACGCCTGCATCGACCACCACAGCCCGGAGCTGGCCGCGCTGCTGGCCAGCGCCTGCCCGCAAGGCATAAACGTGTATTTTGAAAACGTGGGCGGCAAGGTGTTTGACGCCGTGCTGCCGCTGCTCAACACTGGCGCCCGCGTGCCGGTGTGCGGCCTGATTGCGCAGTACAACGCCACCGCCCTGCCCGCCGGGCCAGACCGCAGCGCGCTGCTGATGCGCACCGTCCTGACAAAACGCATCCGCATGCAGGGCTTCATCATTTTTGACGACTACGCCCACCGCTACCCCGAGTTCGCCCAGGCCATGCGCCAGTGGCTGGCCAGCGGTCAGATCAAGTTCCGCGAAGACGTGGTGGACGGGCTGGAGAACGCCCCGGCCGCCTTCATCGGCCTGCTCGAAGGCCGCAATTTTGGCAAGCTGATCGTGCGCGTCGCCCGCGACTGAATCCCCCACCCTGAACCTCAACCCTGAAAGAAATCCCATGAAAAAAATCCTGATGGTTTTAACTTCGCACGACCAGCTCGGCAACACCGGCGCCAAAACCGGTTTCTGGCTGGAAGAATTTGCCGCGCCCTACTACGTGTTCAAAGACGCGGGCGCCCTGATCACGCTGGCCTCGCCGCTGGGCGGCCAGCCGCCGCTGGATCCGAAAAGCGACGACGCGAGCACGCAGACCGACGCCACGCACCGCTTCCAGGCCGACCCGGCGGCGCAGGCGCTGCTGGCTAGCACCCGCAAGCTGAGCGAGATCTCGGCGACCGATTTCGACGCCGTGTTCTACCCCGGCGGCCACGGCCCACTGTGGGATCTGGCTGAAGACGCCCATTCCATCGCCTTAATCGAAACCCTGCTCGCCAGCGGCAAGCCGGTCGCCGCCGTCTGCCATGCGCCCGCCGTGCTGCGCCACCCCAAGTCGGCCGATGGCCATTCCGTGGTGCAGGGCAAGGCCGTGACCGGCTTTACCAACAGCGAAGAAGCGGCGGTCGGCCTGAGCGACATCGTGCCGTTTCTGGTCGAAGACATGCTGCAAGGCAATGGCGGCGTGTACTCCAAAGGCGCTGACTGGGCGCCTTACGTGGTGAGCGACGGCTTGCTGATCACCGGGCAAAACCCGGCCTCGTCAGAACCGGCGGCGCTGGCCTTGCTGCGCAAGCTCAAGGAGGCATAGGCCCGGCAAGCCATCGGCGCGCCGTCAGCAAGAACGTGTTTACATTCTTGAGCAGTGAGAAAATACTCAGATGAGAGCCGCCTACGACAGTGGCATCAGCCGCGAGAAGTTTGAAGAAATTTTGCCCCTGCTGCAGAGCGTGCGCAGGCGCACCAAGCCTACGACGCAGGACTTGTACGAAGTATTTTGCGCGGTGCCGTACCTGCTGCGCACGGGTTGCCAGTGGAGGATGCTGCCAAGAGAGTTCCCCAAATGGGTGACGGTGTATTCGTACTTTGCCAAGTGGAGCAAGCCCGACCAGGATGGCATCAGCGTTCCGGAGCGGGCTTTAAAAAAATCAGCTTAGCGCGGCCCGCGAGAAACTCGGGCGCAGCGCACAGCCGACGCTATTAATCGTGGATGCGCAGAGCGTCAAGAACACGGATACAGCGGGATTCAAGGGCTATGACGCGGGCAAGAAGGTCTCGGGCATCAAGTGCCACATTTGCGTTGATACACAGGGATTGCCGCACGCCATCGCGGTGACGACAGCCGACGTGACAGACCACAAG
>JAPLPS010000317.1 GCA_026400075.1 Polaromonas sp. | reverse complement strand
TGGCGGTGACCGTGATGGCCTTGCCGACCTGGTCCTGGCCCAGCGTCAGTGTTCTGGCGGTCGCGCCGCTGATGGCCACGCCATCGGCTTTCCACTGGTAGGACACAGCGCCCAGTCCGTCGATGTCGGCCAAGGTATTGGCCGCTGTCAGGGTCTGGCCCTGGGTCGCCGTGCCGGTCAGCGTCACAGCGCCGGTGGGCGCGTCGTTGACATTGGCCACGGCGGCGCTGGCGCTGCTGTTGACGCTCTCCAGCGTGCCCTGGGCGTCGGTGTAGCTGGCGGTGACGGTGATCGCCTTGCCGACCTGGTCCTGGCCCAGCACCAGGGTGCTGGCGGTGGCGCCATTGATGGTGGCGCCGTCGGCCTTCCACTGGTAGGCGACCACGCCCATGCCGTCGATATCGGCCAGCGTGCTGGTGGCCGTCAGGGTCTGGCCCGGGGTCGCCGTGCCGGTCAGCGTCACGCCGCTGGTGGGCGCGTCGTTGACGTTGGCGACGGCGGTGCTGGCGCTGCTGGTGAAGCTCTCGGGCGTGCCCTGATCGTCGGTGTAGCTGGCCGTGACGGTGATCGCCTTGCCAACCTGGGCCTGGCTCAGCACCAGGGCGCTGGCGGTGGCGCCATTGATGACCACACCGTCGGCTTTCCACTGGTAGGAGACAGTGCCCATGCCGTCGATGTCAGCCAGGGTATTGGCCGCCGTCAGCGTCTGGCCCTGCGTGGCCGTGCCGGTAAAGCTGACGCTGCCGCTGGGCGCGTCATTGACGTTGGCCACGGCGGCGCTGGCGCTGCTGGTGACGCTCTCGGCGGCGCCCTGGTCATCGGTATAGCTGGCCGTGACGGTGATCGCCTTGCCGACCTCGTCCTGGGTCAGCGTCAGCGTGCTGGCAGTCGCACCGCTGATGGCCACGCCATCGGCTTCCCACTGGTAGGAGACGGCGCCGATGCCGTCGAGGTCATCGAGCGTATTGCTGGCCGTCAGGGTTTGCGCCTGCGCGGCGGTGCCGGTGATGGTGACGTCGCCGGTGGACGCGTCGTTGATGTTGAGCACCGCCGCGCTGGCGTTGCTGGTGACGCTCTCATGCGTGCCTTGGCCGTCGGTATAGCTGGCCGTGACCTTGATCGCCTTGCCGACCTGATCCTGGCCCAGCACCAGCGTTCTGGCGTTGGCGCCATTGATGGCCACGCCATCGGCCAGCCACTGGTAGCTGATGCGGCCCAGCCCGTCGATGTCGGCCAGCGTGTTGGCGGCCGTCAGCGTCTGGCTTTGCAGGGCTGTGCCGGTGATGGTCACTTTGCCGGTGGTGGCGTCATTGACGTTGGCGACGGCCGCGCTGGCTGCCGAGGTTTTGCTCTCGACTGCGCCAAAGCCATCGGTGTAGCTGGCCGTGACGGTAATCGCCTTGCCGACCTGGGCCTGGCCCAGCGTCAGGGTGCTGGCGGTGGCGCCATTGATGGCCACGCCGCCAGCCTTCCACTGGTAGCTGATGCTGCCGCGTCCGTCGAGGTCGTTCAGCGTGTTGGCCGCCGTCAGGGTCTGGCCTTGGGCCGCCATGCCGGTAAAGCTGACGCTGCCGGTGGTTGCATCGTTGATATTGACCACGGCGGCGCTGGCGCTGCTGGTGACGCTCTC
>JAPLPS010000323.1 GCA_026400075.1 Polaromonas sp. | reverse complement strand
GCGAATGGCTCGCGCGCGGCGGATCCGGCGACGGATCGCAACAGCGCGGAGCGCTTCGAAACGGGTTGGAGAGAGCAGGTTGGAGAAAGACTGAGCGCTGGACAGGATCGAAGCCGCTGCGACGCGTCGGGCGCGGCTGCGCGCGAAAGAGAGTGGAGCTGCTGACGGGATTTGAACCCGTGGCCTCCTCCTTACCAAGGAGGTGCTCTACCGACTGAGCTACAGCAGCAGTTGAACGGGTGAGCGCGCCCGGGAGAAAGCGAGCGGAGCGAATGCAGGTGGAGCGGGCGATGGGAATCGAACCCACGCCATCAGCTTGGAAGGCTGAGGTTCTACCATTGAACTACGCCCGCGAGGGAACCCGCGAGATGCGTCCCGCGAGTTGAAAGGTCCTGTCGAAGCTCGCGGCGCGGGAGGCGCGGCGCCGACTTGCGCGTGAGTGCCTAGCACACGAAACCAGCGCGGCTCCAAAACCAGCGCAGTTCCAGCCGAGCACGCCAGCCGAGCACGCCATGGCCGCTGCAAGCGCGAGAACACGGCCGCTGCAAGCGCGAGAAATCGACGAAGCGAAGCTACACCCGAGTCGGATCGACCAGCTCGAAGTTCGGAGTCGAGCAGCCGATCGAGCAGCCCTTTCGCGAGGCCGCGCACACTGGCGCGCCGAAGTGGAAGGAGCGAAAAAATGGTGGGCAGAACAGGATTCGAACCTGTGTAGGCGTAAGCCGCCAGATTTACAGTCTGGTCCCTTTGGCCGCTCGGGCATCTGCCCGAACCGCATGACAGCGCGCGACGCCGACGGCGACCGCACCTGTGCATGCTCAACGCTCTCTCCGCAAGTGACGAAGACTCGTGACGAAAACTCACGGCCCTTGATGTGGCTGATTGAACAAGTGACTGATTCAACTCAGCGCGACCAGGGCTGATGCGAGGCACGGGCTGATCCGAGACACGGGTGAATGCGAGGCACGGCGCGATCAAGTCGCGGCGTGTGACGCAAGTCACCCGGTCAAGCCATCACCCGGTCAAGCCAGCGGACGCTGAGGCCCCAAGGCGGAGGGAGCGCAGGCTGCTCGTGATCCGATGTTCGGTGTTGGCGCAGTCGCTCGCAGTTCGCGCAGCACCTCATGTGCGCACGCGAACGCGGGACGGCTCCCGTATCATCCAGATCCTGTCTCGTTGCCACGGAGCGAAGTCTCCCGCGCGAAGCAACCGCGGTCGCGGTCGACATGTCCGACCGAAGGGCTGCGCGAGAAACGGTGTGCGTGAGGACACGTCGAAATGGAGCCAGCGATGGGACTCGAACCCATAGCCTCCTGATTACAAATCAGGTGCTCAACCAATTGAGCTACGCTGGCGGGCCGAGGGCCGCCGACAGCGAAGCGCGCAATCGAGCCGTCGACACGGATCCGCGGATCCGAAGCGGACTGTTGAGCCGACTCGTGAGAGTCTGCTCCTGCGTCCTTGCCGTCGACTGTTCGCGCGCGTTCACACGTGCGGGCAGCGATCGCTGCGAAATCGAAACGTCCAAAAGAGCGTGCCGACGGGGCCGGAGCCGCCGCCGGGCATGAGGGGCGGACATGGTACGCATCCGTTTCCCGCGTGCAATCTCCTTTCCGGTTTTCCCACCCGCGGCGGGTTCGGGCCCGTTGCGCCGCGTGACCGCCCCCCTTCTACGGCCCCCCCCCACGCGACCCGTGCCCGCCTCGCACGCGGGTGCCGCCGGCACCGATGTCGGCCTGAGGGGCGAAGCCCGTCCTCCGCCATCCGCCGGCCCCCCTTCCGGCCCCCGCCCGCCTCGAAACGAGCGCGCGTCCCCTCGGGAACCGTTCCGCCGCGCGGCCCCGCCGCTACAACGCACGCAGGTCAGCGACCCAGGCACGCCAGGCACGCTCGAGCTGCTCGAGCGAGTCCCCGCCTAGCTTCGAGACCACGGCGTCCGCCAGCACCAGCGCGACGACCGCCTCCCCCACCACGCTCGCGGCCGGCACGCTGGTCACGTCCGAGCGCTGGTACGTCGCGCGCACGGCCGCGCC
>JAPLPS010000137.1 GCA_026400075.1 Polaromonas sp. | reverse complement strand
AAGCCACAAGAAGCCGAAATGGTCGACCGGCTCCCCGAACAGCCGCTCCATGAGGGCGCGCATACGCGGTCCGTTCACGACACGCCGGATCGCGGCGCCCTCGGACACGCTGCGCCAGCACAAGTAGCCGTCAACAAATCGGCCAGATGCGGACAGCCGCTGCCAGATCCGGCTAGCGGCCAGGGCGCAGTTTTTCTACGATAGGCGGGCGGGCGTCAAACCCGCCTTGCCGACAAAACATATAGGAGACAGCCCGATGAAAATTACCCTCACCCGCAGCCTGCTGATGGCCGCCCTGGCCTGGACGGCCACGCAGCCGGTTCTGGCCCAGGAAGTCACTTTCAAGATTTCTCACTTTCTGCCCGCCGTGGCCTCGACCCAGAAAGCCGTTCTGCAGCCCTGGTGCGACGAGATGGGCCAGCTCTCCAGCGGGCGCATCAAGTGCCAGTTTTACCCGTCCATGCAGCTGGGCGGCACGCCTGGCCAGCTGGCCGATCAGGTCAAGAACGGCGTGGCCGACATCGCCTGGACGGCCCCCGGTTATTCACCGGGCCGTTTCCCCAAAACCGAGGCGCTTGAGCTGCCCGGCGTGCTGCCGCTGGGCGGCCTGGCCGGCGGGCGGGCCATCTGGGACTTCTACGGCCAGCAGCTCAAGGATGAATACAAGGATTACAAGGTGCTGGCACTGCACGGCGATGGCGGCATGAATATCCACACCGCCTCCAAGCTGCTCGCCAGCGCCGGGGACTTCAAGGGCGTCAAGCTGCGCGCGCCTAACCGCACAATTGCGCGCACCTTGACCGCGCTGGGCGCGACGCCGGTGGCGATGCCCCCCGCCCAGGTGACAGAGGCCATCGCAAAAGGCGTTGTCGATGGCGCCTCGGCGGTGTGGGAAGTGATGCTGCCGACCAAGCTCGATGAAGTGACGAAATTCCATTTCGAAACCCCGGCGGATCGCCCGGTCATGGGCGCGACCGTGCTGGCGCTGCTGATGAACAAACAGAAATACGACGCGCTGCCCGCCGACCTCAAGGCCATTGTTGACAAGGTTTCCGGCCTGCCGCTGGTCGAGCGCTACGGCAAGGTCTGGGATGAGGCCTCCATCGCCGCGCGCAACAAGGTCACGGCCTTGCCGGGCCACAAGCTGACCGTGGTTTCCGGCGCCACCTACGACGCCATCCTGAAACAGACCGAAGTGGTCGAAAAGGAATGGCTGGCCGATGCCAAAGCCAAGAATATCAACGGCGAAGCCCTGCTGGCCGCCGCCCGCGCGTCTGCCCGCAAGTCGGCCCATTGATCCCCCCTCTTCAGGAATAAAAACATGAGTTCTCAAGGCAACTACTACGACCACCCGCAGCGCTTTAGCCAGCCAGAGTGGGAGGCCCGCGTCAAGCTGGCCAGCGTCTATCGCATCTTTGCCTATCTCGGCTGGGACGAGCTGATTTACAACCACATTTCGCTGCGCGTGCCGGGGCCGGACAAGCACTTTCTGATGAACCCCTTTGGCCTGCACTACAAGGACGTTTGCGCCTCCAATCTGGTCAAGGTCGATATTGCCGGTGAAGTGATAGGCCATTCTGACTGGCCGATCAACCCGGCCGGGTTCACCTTCCACTCGGCGATTCACGACCAGGTGGCCGATGGCCACTGCGTGATGCACGTCCATACGACGCCGACGCAGGCCGTCTGCTGCTTGAGAGACGGGCTGTCGTACAGCAACTTCTACGCGGCCCAGCTGTACGGAAAAATCGCCTGGCACGAGTTCGAGGGCATCACCGTCCATCTGGACGAGGGCAAGCGCATCCTGCACAGTGCGGGCGGCAAGCCGGTGCTGATGCTGCGCAACCACGGCCCGGTGGTGATTGGCGCGACGCTGGCGCAGGCGTTTTCACTGATGTGGCTGGTCAACCGCGCCTGCGAAATCCAGCTGGCCACGCAGTCAATGGGCGCCGTGGCCGAGATTTCTGAGGCCGTGCTGAACAAGTGCGTGGCCGACTCGCTTAACTTCGACCCAAAATTCGGCGCGGGCGAAGACTCGCTGGCGGCGCTGACCCGGATCATCGACCGGCTCGACCCCTCTTACCGGCATTGACGCACAGCGGCGAAGAAAATCAGCGAAACTTGGCGGTTTTCCGGGGGAATATCGTTAATATATTAATGATATTCCTTCGACTTTCAGGGCCGCATGCAGCGGCCCGCTTTCACCCCCTGCCATGTCCAAAATCCTGTCTTCTGAGCGCGTCTTTCCAGCGGCTGCGCGCGCGCTGGCGCACCGCAATTTCCGCCTGTACTTCACCGGCCAGGCGGTCTCCATCCTGGGCTCGTGGATTCAGCAGGTGGCGCTGTCCTGGCTGGTCTATCGGCTGACCGGCTCGGCGGCGCTGCTGGGCGTGACGGCGTTTTGCGGGCTGATTCCCCAGTTGCTGGTCGGGCCGCTGGCGGGCGCGTGGATTGACAAGCACGACAAGAAAAAATGGCTGATCGGCGTGCAGTCGCTGATGGCCTTGCAGGCTTTTGTGCTCGCCGGTCTGTGCTGGATGGACTGGATTACCACGACGTTTGTGGTGCTGATGGCGCTGACGCTGGGCATTTTGAACAGCTTTGACACGCCGCTGCGCCAGTCGCTGATTGGCAGCTTTGTCGCCAGCCGCGACGACCTGCCCAACGCGCTGGCGCTGAACGCGATGCTGTTCAACGCAGGCCGCTTTGTTGGCCCGCCGCTGGCCGGGTTGCTGCTCGGGCTGACCTCGGAGGCCATGTGTTTTGCCATCAACGGCTTGTCGTTTCTGGCGCTGATTACCGCGCTCAAGCTGGTGCATGGCGAGCCGCCGCCACGGGCTACGGGTTCGGTCGGTCAGGTGTTCAAGGAAGGGCTAACCTATGCCTGGCAGACCTGGACGGTACGCATGCTGATCCTGACGCTGATTGCGCTGAACCTGACCGCCTCGGCCTATGCGGTGCTGCTACCGGTGTTTGCCCGCGACGTTTTTGCCGGTGACGCGACCACGCTGGGCTGGCTGTGGGGCGCGGAGGGCTGCGGCGCGTTTGCGGCGACGGTTTTTCTGGCCACCCGCCAGGCCGGGCCTGCGCTGATGTCGGCCATCGTCGCCGGGGTGGGCATCAGTGCGCTGGCTTTGCTGGTGTTTTCGGTCACGGCCAGCCTGCCGCTGGCGCTGTGCGGCATGGTCGGCCTGGGCTTTGGTATTTCGCTGTGCAACGTGGGCATCAACATGGTCTTGCAAAGCGCTGCACCGGCCGCATTGCGGGGCCGGGTGGTGTCTTTTTTCACCTCGGCGCGCTTTGGTTTTGATGCACTGGGCGGGCTGCTGGCCGGTTTTGTCGCCGTCAGCCTGGGGGCGCGCCACACCCTGCTGGCCGAAGGCTGCCTGCTGCTGGTGTTTGTCTTTTTCCTGCTGACCCGGCGCCAGCGGCTGCAAAGCCAGCTGGCCGCCGCTGGCGCGGCTTGAATCCCGCCGCTTAAACCCGCTTAAACCCGCTTGAACAGCGGGCTGCGCACCTGCTGCGCGTCCGCCGCTGAAAAGAATTTCTCGGTGTAAATATCGCGCTCGAACAGGCGACCCTGCATCAAGGCGCTGATGCAGGCTTCAATCATCATCGGCGGGCCGCACAGATAGGCTTTGTTGCCGCGAAAATCATTGTTGAAATGCGCTTTGGCCGCCTCGTGAACAAAGCCGCGAAAGCCCTGCCAGCCACTGTCCGCCCGAGGGATCCGGCCCGA
>JAPLPS010000230.1 GCA_026400075.1 Polaromonas sp. | reverse complement strand
GCCCTGTTTGACAACCTGGTGATTTTCGCCACGCTCGACGCCCAGCTGGTCGCGCTGAACCAGGACACCGGCAAGGTGGTCTGGAAAGAAAAAATCGACGACTACAGCGCAGGCTACAGCGCCACCGCCGCCCCGCTGATCGCCGAAGGCCTGCTGCTGACCGGCGTGTCCGGCGGCGAGTTCGGCGTCATCGGCCGCGTCGAGGCGCGCGACCCGCGGACCGGCAAGATGGTCTGGACGCGCCCGGTGGTCGAAGGCCACATGGGCTACAAGGACGGCAAGGAAAACGGCATCAGCGGCACCACCAACGCCACCTGGCCCGGCGAGACCTGGAAAACCGGCGGCGCCTCCACCTGGATGGGCGGCACCTATGACGCCAAGACCGGCCTGGCCTATTTCGGCACCGGCAACCCCGGCCCGTGGAACAGCCATGTACGCAAGGGCGACAACCTGTTCTCTTCTTCCACCGTCGCCATCGACGTGAAGACCGGCAAAATTGCCTGGCATTACCAGAACACGCCCAACGACTCCTGGGACTTTGACGGCTCGAACGAGTTCGTCACCTTCGACATGGATGGCAAGCGCATGGGCGCCAAGGCTGACCGCAATGGCTTTTTCTACGTGATTGACGCCACCACCGGCAAGCTGGGCAATGCCTTCCCGTTTGTCAAGAAAATCACCTGGGCCACCGACATCGACCTGAAAACCGGCCGTCCCAACTTCATCGCCGACAACCGCCCCGGCGACCCGACCGCGCCTGGCGGCGACGGCACCAAGGGCAAGTCGGTGTTTTCCGCCCCCGCTTTCCTGGGTGGCAAGAACCAGATGCCAATGGCTTACAGCCCGGACACCAAGCTGTTCTACGTGCCCACCAACGAATGGGGCATGGACATCTGGAACGAGCCTGTTTCCTACAAAAAAGGCGGCGCTTTCTTGGGTGCGGGCTTCACGATCCGGCCTTTGTTTGAAGACCATATCGGCTCGCTGCGCGCTATCAATCCGAAAACCGGCAAGGTCGCCTGGGAAGTCAAGAACACCGCGCCTCTGTGGGGCGGCGTGCTGACCACCGCTGGCAATTTGGTCTTCTGGGGCACGCCAGAAGGCTACCTGAAGGCTGCTGACGCGACGACCGGCAAGGAAGTCTGGAAATTCCAGACCGGCTCCGGCGTGGTGGCGCCTCCGATTACCTGGATGCAGGACGGCGAGCAGTACATCAGCGTGGTCTCCGGCTGGGGCGGCGCCGTTCCGCTGTGGGGCGGCGAAGTCGCCAAGAAGGTCAACTTCCTGGAGCAGGGCGGCTCCGTCTGGACTTTCAAGCTGATGCGGCCATGTCGGACTTTGTCCGCGCCAACGGCTGCTTTTCCTGCCATTCGGTGAACGAAAAAATCGTCGGCCCCGCTTTCCAGAGCGTCAGCGCCAAATACGCCGGCAACAAAGATGCAGTCGCCAACCTGATGCAGAGTGTGCGCAATGGCTCGATCGGCAAATGGGGTACGCGCGCGGCCATGCCGCCCCACCCCAGCATCAGCAACGATGACCTGAAAAAGCTCGTTACCTGGGTCCTCGCCCAGAAGCCCTGAGCCTGTGACAGGTCGGCCCTGTTGAAAAGCGTTCCGCCATTTCCAGCAGGGCGGTGATGGCAATCAGTGTGGCGCGCACATGTTTTTTGTCCCGGGCGTCCATTTCGAGCACCGGGGGCAGTATTTCTGACGCCGTGCAGCCACGGTGCTGCAGGTACTTGCTGTAAATGCTCAACGGGCGGTCGGGTTGCAAGTCCACATGCGTCACGGCAATCACGATGGGAACCTTGCGCCTGAGCATGCGCTCTTCAATCGCGTGCAGGTACTGGTTCAGGTCGGCCACCGGGTCTGGCCTGTTGTGGTTCAGCGTCAGGATCACGCCCCGGGACTGCGTCAGCAAAATATCCCACATGAAGTCAAAACGCTCTTGGCCGGGCGCCCCGTACAGGCGTAGCTTGTCATTGCCCGCGAGTTGAAGCGTCCCTACATCCATTGAAACGGTGGTGCTTGACTTGATTAACTGGGTCTCGTCGGTCGCTCTCGCGTCGGTATTGACCACCTCAATGTCCGAAATGGTGTGAATCGCCTTGGTTTTACCCGCGCCCACCGGACCCATAAATAAAATATTCCACTGCATGCCGGGTTTCTTAGCTCCGGCCTGCCAGGCGTTGCCAGAGTTTGGCGATAAAAGACGGCTCAGCCGATGGCGCTGGCTGGCTGGCGTTGCTCAGCGCTTCCTGCGCGTCGGCGTTCCGCTGTGCCGAGTCCTGCAGGGCAAATCCGTTGGCCTGAAGATGACCATTGAGGCGCAGCACCTCAATCAACGCAAACACCTCGGCTTCCGGCAGGCCCAGCGTCAGCGGAATCAATGAGGCGGTCGTCGGCTTGCGCGCCAGCAGGGCGCAAATCCGCGCAACCGCAGGCGTAATTTCTTCCGGCAGATAGGCCAGTGACGGCCACGACTGGAGTTTCAGCACGCTGTACTGAAATTCGTAGTTTTGGGGATCGCTGCGCAGGCGCTGCAGCGTCAGCGTCCAGTGCAACTGATTGAGCGGCTGAACTTCCCGCTTTCCAGTCGTGTCCTGCAAGACCTTGAATTGCGCGGTATCGCTGCTCAGATCCGAAAGACATTTGATATCCAGAATGTCCGTCATGTAGAGCTGCTCCTGCGGAAACACCGTCACGTAGCCGGAGTCAGGAAACTCCACC
>JAPLPS010000381.1 GCA_026400075.1 Polaromonas sp. | reverse complement strand
TGAACCTGGGGTCGGGCAACAACGACATTTTGGTCGGCAGCACCGGCGCGGCCATTGACATCAGCGGCGGACTGGGCGGCTATGACCACCTGATTCTGGACCCGCTGACCAGCGTCGGCGCCATCTTGCTGGGCGATCATCAGCTCAAGGTCAACGACACCAGCATCGTCTTCAAGGACGGGCTGGATCGCATCTCGATGCGCGACCTCAATGTGGTGCGCAGCCTTGTCGTCACTTCGACGGCGCAGAACTGGGGCGGCACCGACTTTGAGTTGAGTTCCTCCGGCATCATTGATGTGAAAAACGCCAGCTTCAAGATGTCCGACGGCCATCTGACGCTGATTGCACCCAAGGGCGTGGACGGCGTACTCAACACCCAGATCGACGGCCTGACCGTGGTCAACAACGCCAGCGGCGCGCTCGGCACGCTGGTGGTGCGCGAGGCCGACAGCCTGCGCATCACCAGCGACGGCCAGACCAATGGCGGCCTGTACGCCGTCAATGGCAAGATCGACGTGCAGCTCAATGCGCGCGAATCCCTGCTGCGTCTGGACAGCGGCGTGATCGTCGCCAATGCTGACGGCATTACGCTGGTCGCTGACGATATGGACTTTCTGTCCGGCGACAACCAGGTGCGCAGCAGCGGCTTGCTGACGATTCAGGCCAAGTCCCTGGACCAGAGCTACCGGATTGGCGGCTCCGGCCAGTCGATCTACGGCAACGACTACTCGCAGGCTGGATCGACCGGCTTTATGGAACTCGGCATGCGCGACATCTCCGCGCTGCGCGACGGCTTTAGCGCCATCCATATCGGCCACCGCAGCAACAACGCGGTGCTGATGTATGTCGGCGACTTGCGCGATGCCGCCGTTTTTGGCAAGGCGTTCAGCGCCCGCCTGACCGACGCCACCGCGCTCCAGGCCGACCACATTTTGGTGCAGGGCAACGTGCAGTCCACCGACACGCTGAGCTTTAACGCCAGCCTGATGGAAGTGAACAAGCAAAACATCAACGACCCGCTGGGCGTGCCCGACTCGGGCGTGCAGGCGCGCGACCTGCAGGTGGTGCTGAGCGAGCAGATGCTGGTCTCGGGCTTCCTGATCGGCAATGACGCGATCAGCCTGACGGTTTCGGGCAGCACCGGCGCGACTTCGCTGGTCAAATATCCGGGCGAGGTGAACAGCTTTACCGCCGATGCGGGTGCCAGTATCAGCGTGCTGAACGCGGGCGCTCACCTGACGCTGAGCACTTCGGGCTCGGTTGTCAGCGGCACCGGCATGTTTGCCGATGCGGCCGATGCGCTCATCACCGTCAATGCGGGCACCGGCCTGACGCTGCTTCAAGGCGCCACCGTGTCCGCTGGCGGCGACCGGGGCAAGATCAGCCTGAGCGGACAAAGCTATCTGCGCGTACTTGCCCAGAGCGCGGTGATGTCTGGCGGGCGTTACGACTATGCTGGCACCACGCCGGTTCCGGTCAAGACGGGCGCCGATGCCACCTTGTCCTTGTCCACCAAGGGCGAAATGCTGCTGGCTGGCTCGCTGCTGGCGGCCAGCACCCTGAGCCTGAGCTCGGGCAACTCGATTGCCAGCTACGCCGACTACTTCGACACATTGCCCGGCAACACGCTGACCCAGGTCAGCGGCACGGCCGTCTCGGCGACGATGACGGCGCTGAAAACCGGCACCCTGAGCAGCGAGTTGCAGGCCGCCATTGCCGCCGCCCATCTGGACATGGGCAGCAGCTACGTGGTTCAGTCAATGGACAACTACACGCCGTTCTCCGACCTGTCCGACGCGGCCAAGCTTGAATTGGCCAGCACGCTGGGCTACACCGTGTACAAGGACGGCGGTTTCTACAACGCCAGCACGCACACCTTCGTCACCACGCTGACCGGCGGCAATGCGGCGCTCAACAGCGGCTACACCTACTACAGCAGCTCGGTGTATTACAAAGCCGACGCACCCGCAGCAAAGCAGTTGCTCACCGGCTTCAGCCAGGGCGTCGCGCCCGACTACAACAACGCCCAGATCAACTGGGCGGCCGCCGGGGTCAGCGCTCCGGGCAATCCGAACGCCGACTTCGCCAGCCTGAGCGCCGCGCAAAAAATGGTCGTGGCCAACAGCCTGGGCTATGTGTTTGACTACTACAGCACGCCCGGCAACCTGTGGAACGCCAACACGCCTGACGACCTGAGCGACGACATCGAAAAACCCGATGTCAACGCCAAATGGACTGACCTGACGGCGCAGCAAAAAGCCATCGTCGCCAACTTCATTGACAACGTCAGCACCGTGACGGTCAAGACGGCCAGCGGCGATGTGCAGGTCGCGGCCATCAAGAACTACTTCAACTACAACGCCGTGCCGGGCAAGAAGGCTGTCACCAGCTTTACCCAGGGGGCGGCCACCGATTACAGCAACGCCGACATCTACTGGGGCGCCGTCACGCCGCCCGCAAGCAACGCCGCCTTCAGCAGCCTGAGCGATGCGCAAAAAGCCATCGTCGCCCACGCGCTGGGCTACGAAGTCTCCAGCGGCCCGACTTACTACAACCCGAACGCCGCAGCAGGCCTGAAGCTGGTGCAAAGCTTTGGCACCGGCAGCGCGCCGCAATTTGACATCAACGCCATCGACTGGGGCGGCCCGGCCAAGCCAGCGGCTGGCGCGACGTTTGAAGACTTGGGCGTTGTGCAGCGCGCCGTCGTGGTGCGCCAGTTGGGCTACACGCAGATCGAGCAGCAGGTGTTCTACGGCCCGGGCGCAGCGGCGGGCCAACAAATCCGCACCGGCTTTGAAGTGGGCGTCGATTTCAAGATCAAGGACATCACCTGGGGCACAGTGACCCAGCCTAGCGACGGCACCGACTTTGCCAAAATGAGCGGGCAGCAGCAAGACCTGGTGCTGGCCAAGCTGGGCTACCAGCGCTGGAGTGGCGTGGTCTATTTCAAGGCCGACGCCGAACCGGCCAAACAGTACGCGCTCAGCTTCAAGGCGGGCACGGACTACAAGATTGACGACATCCACTGGAGCGCGGTCGATATTCCTGCTGCCGGAACCCTGTTCAAGGACATGACGGATGCGCAAAAGTACCAGATACTGAACCAGACCGGCTACAAAGCCTACAAGGATCAGGTGTTCTTCAAGAACGGCGCGGGCGACAACAGCCTGAAGCAGACCTTTGTCCAGGGCGTCGATTACACCAACGCCGCCGTCAGCGCCAGCGTCAGCGCGGCGCAAAACACCCGCTGGCTGCTCCATGCGCTGGACGCGAGCGGCCAGGTCGTCAATACCTACGAAATTTACGCCAGCGATCCGTTGGGCAACGGCGTGATTGCCGAAGTGCAGGTGCAAACCCCGCATGCGCTGGTCGGCCAGCGCGGCTTTGGCTTCATGCTGACCGGCACCGTTACCACCTTGCAGGCCAATGCCGACCTGGTGGTCAGCGGCGCGGGCGACGCGATCATTCGCGGCAATATCAACCTGCTCGGCGCAGGCTCAGACCTGACCGTCCAGTCAGACCGCTGGGTGTACTGGGAAGGTGCGGCCAAAGTGGCTGGCAATATCACCCTGGAGGGTGGCTGGTCGCTCGACGGCACGCAAAATCTGCACGGCGCCAACGCTGACGGCGTCAGCGTGTACCTGCACGCGACGGCGGCGCTGAACACCCTGTCGGCGGGCTCGTCGATCACGCTGCGCGGCGGCCAGGATGTGCTGTTGTACGGCACGGTGCTGGCGGGCGGTCAAGCCGGTGCCAGCGGCGTGGTCTGGCGCGGCCCGGATTCGACCATTTTGGTCACGGCCGGTGAACAGGTCTTGGTCGATGGCGCGATGGCGGCGGCCAAATCCATCACCATTCGCACCGACGGCGCGCCGGGCGCTAACGACGGCGGCTACTCGCTGGTGGAAACGCGCGCTGGCGGCCTGATGGTCGGAGGCCTGACTTCCGACGGCAGCGGCGGCATGATTGATGTGCAGGTGGCCGGGGGCATCACCTTCAGCGGCCTGATGCTGGCCGGCGGCACGGTGCGCCAAACCTATAACGCGGGCGTGCTGCAGGCAGAAACGGTGCTGTGGTCTTCCGAGGATTCGACGGTTCACCTGCAGGCGGGCGGTCAGTTGTACGTGGGCGCAATGGAGCGCACCACGACCGGCGAGCTGGTGGAAGTCGGCGCCACGGTGCGCGCCAACCACCGCATTGAGCTGATCGGCGGCATCAGCGCCGACGGCGTGGGCGTGCGCTTGCCGGGCGGCGCCCGGATTGCCACCTCGAATGACAATGGCGAAATCTATGTCAGTTCGCAGCAGGATGCGCTGATCTACGGCCAGCTGGTCGCAGGCGGCGAGATCGTTGACCACTACGATGCCCTGGGCAAGTTCCTCGGCAGCACCGTCAGCACCTACGACGGCGACTCCAGCATCGTGATTGAGGCGCTGCGCCAGGTTCGCCTGGGCCGCGACCTGTTTGCGGGCAAAACGCTGGATGTGCGCGGCGGCACCAGCACCCGCACCAACACTGCGGCCGATCCGTGGGCCAACAACGGCATTGTGGTCGGCGGCAATGTTCACCTCAAAACCACCCGCGACAACAGCACGCTGACGCTGTCGGCTGCGGGCGACTTGTCAATCCTGGCCCCGGCCTGGTCGCAAGAGCTGGCCGCAGACGGTTTTGCCGAACGCTCCAGCGGCGTGCTCAGCAAGGATGTCAGCTTCAGCGTGACGCTCGATCTGGGCACCCACATCGTTCAGGGCCTGGTGACGCTGCTGGCCAGCGACACCGCGAACAACACCGGCAATGGCGATTTGATGGCCGATGTCCAGGCGGCGATCAGCAAAGCCAACTTGTTTACCGTAACCACTTCGCTGACCGGCAGTCCTGCCGTGGGCAGCCAGCAGACGGTTGCCAGCAACCAGCTGGCCGTGAACCTCAAAGACGGCCGCCTGATGCTGACCGGCAATTACGCCTTCACGCTGGCCGCAGTGGCGGGCGGCAATGCCGAGCTGATTGGCTTGAGCCAGCTGGCAGCGGGCAGCGGGCAGACCTTTGGCCCGAGCGCCTCGGCGCGCGGCTACGCGATTGACGCAGAAGGCCGTGGCGCGGTGGTGAATATCGGCAAGGCGAACAGTGCTCAACCCCACCGGCGCAGCCGTGCTGCAGGGCACCCTGATTGCACGCGGCCAAAACGCCGATGTCATCATCAACGCCCGCGACACGCTGGAGCTGCGCGGCCATATCACCGCCCAGCGCAACATCATCGTCAACGCCGGGACGCAGACCACCGCGCATGAAGTCAGCCTGAGCACCTTCGGCACCAGCGTGCTGACCTCGCTCGATCAGGGCGGCAGCATTGTGCTGACCGGCTGGAACGATGTTTCCATCGACAGCCATGTCGGCGTTGACAATCCCAACCTGGGTCTGCTGCAGGTCAATTCCACGCACGGCACGCTGACGGTCGATGTCAACGGCGTGCTGGAAACCGGCGCGCTGCTGAGCCTGAGCGCGGTCGATCTGGTCGTCAAGGGCGTGATCAACAGCGTCGGCAACACCGAAGCCAGCTACGACAACGAAGTGAGCTTCAGCGCCAGCCATGACATCGCGCTGAGCGGCGACATGCGCTTTGCCGGTTCGGTGCTGGTCAGCGCCGGAAACAACCTGAGCATCTTCAACACCGGCCTGCTGGTGCAGGGCGCGCGCCAGCGCCTGACGATGAAGGCGGGCCAGGACATTGCCATCGGCTTTGGCGGCGCCGCCGAGATCGAGGGCAATGCGCTGGTCGAGATCACAGCGGGCGGCATTTTGGCGCTCAACA
>JAPLPS010000373.1 GCA_026400075.1 Polaromonas sp. | reverse complement strand
CGGTGACGCGCTTGTGGTTCCAGAAAATCCACGGGTAAATCTTCTCGCCAACCTTGGGATCGACCATGTTGATGGTGATCGTGACGTGATCGACGTTGTACTTGCAGATTTCATCGACCAGATCGGGCAGCGCCAGGCCGTTGGTGGAAATGCACAGCTTGATGTCGGGCGCCTGCTCCTGCAGCATGCGGAAGGTGTCAAAGGTCTTGGCCGGATTGGCCAGCGCATCGCCGGGACCGGCCACGCCGAGCACCGTCATCTGCGGAATCTCGCTGGCCACGGCGACGACCTTTTTGACGGCCTGCTCGGGCGTCAGCTTCTGGCTGACGACGCCGGGGCGCGATTCATTCGAGCAGTCGTACTTGCGGTTGCAGTAGTTGCACTGGATGTTGCAAGCGGGCGCGACGGCCACATGCATGCGGGCGTAGTGGTGATGCGCCTCTTCCGAGTAGCAGGGATGGTTCTTGACCTTGTCCCAGATTTCCTGGGGCATGTCGTCCGGGCCGGCCGAGGTGCCGCAGCTGGCTTTGCCTTCGCCGCCTTCGGTGCCGCAACCACCGCCGGGTTGCGGCGCTTCGAGGGCTTCATGGAGTGATTTGATCTGACCAATGCTGACATACGTCGTTGCTGGCATCGAACCGGTCATCGTGCTTGATGGCATGGGAACCCTTTCGCGACCGACCATGGCCGCATGGAGCTTCTATAGCTAAATCCATGCCACCTTGAAATCCCTTTGAAATCAAGGATCTGGAAGCATTAGCGGTGTGACAGATGCGACACGGCCCACAATTTTCAAAAAGCCTTGTCAGTGATGCGACAAAGGCAACAAGCGGCCGGACGGGGGTATAAGCATCTTTTTGCCCGGCGCCGGAAACCGGCAAGCGGCCGGGCAGCAGCACAGAAAGGCAAGCATGGCAACTTCAAAAAACAAGGCGGTGGACGTTCGTGAGTTGGCCGACAAGGCGCTGGCCAAATCGCACAGCCGCCAGCGCGACGAGCTGGCGCTGCGCCACACCGCCGGGCAACTCATCTTGTGGCCGGAAAGCGAGCGCGGCATTCCGAATGAACTGGTGCGCTGCGCGGTGTTCTCGTCGCGCAACCGCAAGGAGCCGCGCGAGGTCTATCGGGCCAAGGCGCCGCTGGTGGTGCCGGTACTCGGCGGCGGCGAGGTGATCTACATCGGCGAGGAACTGCGCCAGGACGACGAGACCGTCTGGATGCAGTTAGTCCATCTGTCCAAGGTGGCGCGCTCGGAGTGGGTGAGCTTCACGCCGCATAGCTTTTTAAAAGCGATCAACTGGCCGAACAAGGGCGAGAACTACGCCCGGCTGCTCACTTCGATCCGGCGCCTGGCCACCAGCGGCCTGGAGGTGTACTCCAGCCGCTTTGACAAGGGCATGAGTACCAAGCTGATCGCCAAGTACGAGTACGCCAGAGGTCAGGACACGCCGTGGCGGGTGCAGGTCTTCGACAAGGAGGACGAGCTGTTATTCCTGTTCGACAAACTCTACAGCCGCCTGGACTGGGAAACCCGCCTGGCCCTGCCCGGCGGCGTGGCCACCTGGCTGCACGGCTTTTTCTCCTCGCACCGCGAACCGTTTGACCACAAGGTCGAAACGCTGGCGATAGGCGCCGGGCTGACGCTGGAAACCGTCGATGACAAGCAGCTCAGCGAAGCAGCGCAGCAGGCCAAACGCAAGGAGCGGCTCAGGGAGGCAAAAAAATCGCTGAAGCGCGCGCTGCAGGCGCTGCAGGACAGCGGCTTCCTGGTGACTTTTGACATCAGCCGGGCCGGGCTGGTTCATGTGGAGCGCGCCCCGAAAAAGCCGGACTAGATACGCCTTATGACCCCCGTTTTATGCGGAGTTTCCCTTGCTCAAGCGATGATTTTTTCGCTCGGGCAGCGCGGCCCTGTTGTTAAGCGGGCTGGAAAGGCTTTTTCAGCCCTTCAGGCAGGCACCGGCCAGCCACTACGACTTAAGACCCCCGGTGATGCGACTTAAGACCCCCGAAAAAATCGCGTTTTTCGCGTTTATACGACTTATGACCCCCGCTGATACGACTTATGACCCCCGGCCATACGACTTATGACCCCCGAAAGTACGACTTATGACCCCCGGAGCACTTTCTGCAAGTCATTGTTTTATATAGATATTTTATAGTTATCCACAGCCCTATAACCTTCTATAACCTTTTCTTTAACCTCTTTCTTAACCGTGGGCACCGCTAGCAAATTTAGCCATATTGATGACAACAAACCGGTTGAATTCAGAATAAAGGAATGCTGACGGGGAAAAATAGCAAAAAAAAGACGGCGCCGAAACCGGCACCGTCTTGTAGTTGGCTAACCCCCCGGCCCCCTCTACACGAGGGGGAGAAACAGCCATGCCAGCCAAAAAGAAAAAAATCAGAACTTGCGCACTTCCACCTCATACTTTTGCAGCGCATAACCCATCTGGCGCGGAGAAATCTTTAAAAGACGCGCCGCCTTGGCCTGCACCCAGCCGCAGCGCTCCATTGCCCAGATCAGGCGTTCGCGCTCGCCGTCGGGCTTGCCGTCTTCCGGGCGGGCTGCAGCGCTGTCCTGCGGCGCTTCGGCAGCGGTGGCTGGGGTGGCAGCGGATTCTGCCGGTATCGGCGCTGGCGGGGCCGCTGGCGCGTCTGAAGTGGCGCGCGGCGGGCCGGTCGGAATTTCCCGGATTGGAATATCGGCCAGACGGCCGGGGCGCACCGCGTCCTCGCGCTCGATGTGGTGCAGCACCTGCGTCAGGCAGCCGTTGCTCTGGCACGGGAAAGCCAGGTCGGTGATCAGATCGTCATGCGTCATCGTCGCGGTGCGCTCGACGCAGTTTTCCAGCTCGCGCACATTGCCCGGCTAGTAGCAGCTGCTCATCACCCGCATCGCGGCCGGGCTGAACTGGACGGCGCGCGTGTTTTCGCGGTTAAAACGGTCCAGAAAATGTTTGGCCATCGCCGGAATGTCCTCGCGGCGTTCGCGCAGCGGCGGCAGCAGGATGCTGACCACGTTGATGCGGTAATACAGGTCGGCGCGGAACTCGCCCGCCTGCACCATGCGCTCCAGGTTGCGATTGGTCGCCAGAATCAGCCGCACATCGACCTTGACCGGGCTGGAGCCGCCGACGCGCTCGAACTCGCGCTCCTGCAGCACGCGCAGCAGCTTGGCCTGGAAGGCGGGCGAAATGTCGCCGATTTCGTCGAGAAACAGCGTGCCGCCGTGCGCCATTTCAAAACGTCCCTTGCGCATGCCCTGGGCGCCGGTGAACGAGCCTTTTTCGTGGCCGAACAGCTCGCTTTCCAGCAGCGACTCGGTCAGCGCCGCACAGTTGACGCCGACAAAGGCCTCGCGCTTGCGCGGCGACAGGCCGTGGATGGCGCGGGCAATCATCTCCTTGCCGGTGCCGCTTTCGCCGCGCAGCAGCACCGTGGTACGCGCTGGCGCCACCTGATGCACCTGCTCGAACACATCCTGCATCGGCGCGGACACGCCGACGACATGGTCAATCTGCCGACTGCTGGGTTTCAAAACCTTGTGCATGCGCCGCACCTCGTCTTGCAGGCTGTCGTGGGCGGCGCTGACGCTGCGGTTCAGCAGCAGCGCCTGGCCCATCAGCGTGGCCACCATCTTCAGCACCAGCAGGTCGGCCGAAAAGCCGCGCAGTTCGCCCGGATTCAGGCAGTCCACCGCCAGCACGCCGACGGTGCGCCGGTCGGCGCGAATCGGCGTCACCAGCATCGCCACGCAGTCGCCGGGCGACTGGTCGGCGCCGCCGGTGCGGTTCAGGAACAACGGCTCGGCGCTGACGTTGGGCACCACCACCTGAATGCCGTTGGCATAGACGCGCCCGACAATGCCCTCGCCGGAGCGGAACTGCAGGCGCTCGCGCTCGTCGGGCGTGAGGCCCACCGAGCACAGGCCGCGCAGCTTGCCTTCGGCCTCGCTGGTCACGACGAAGGCGCGGCGCCAGTCAAACGCCTGCAGCAGGTAGTTCAGCGCTTCACGAAAGGTTTTGCCAACATCCAGCGAAGTCGCCAGCGTTTTGCTGACCTCGTAAACCGCGTTGAGTTCGCGGCGGGATTCGCTCGCTTGTGTATTCGCCATGGGACACCGCCTTTTCAATCTGAGGAACTTCGGCCTTGAACCCTCGCCCGCCCCGGTTGCCAGCTTGATGCCAGTCCGAGGACGCATCGACAGCGCAATGGCCTCCGTAGTTACCCTTGCAAGAAACATACCTTTTAACAACACAAATTGGCCGTCAAATCACGCATTTCTGCCAACTTTGCGACAAACAGGACAAGAATAGGCTGTCGTGGCTTGACAGTCACTCATGAAAACACCAACAAAAACAACAATAGAACCCTGGAAACGCCGGTTTGCTGGCGCCAGCGGCATGGCACCGAAATTGCGGTAAGGAGGCTGTCTCACCCCATATCTCAGGAGCCAGCCATGACGGATCTCAGTCGCGACAAAGCCACCGGCCGCGCCGCACAGCCTGTGTACCTCGACTACGCAGCCACCACGCCAGTGGATCGCCGTGTGGCCAGCAAGATGCTGCCTTACCTGACGGAAATCTATGGCAACCCGGCCAGCCGCTCGCACGCCTACGGCTGGGCCGCCGACGAAGCAGTCGAGCTGGCCCGCGAACAGGTTTGCGCGCTGATCAACGCCGACCCGCGCGAAATCGTCTGGACTTCCGGCGCCACCGAATCGAACAACCTGGCCATCAAGGGCGCCGCGCACTTTTATAAAAGCAAGGGCAAGCACCTGATTACGCTGGCGACCGAACACAAGGCCGTGCTCGACAGCATGCGCGAGCTGGAGCGCGAGGGCTACGAAGTCACCGTGCTGCCGGTGCTGTCCAGCGGTCTGCTCGATCTGGCCGCGTTTGAAGCGGCGATTCGCCCCGACACCGTGCTGGCCTCGGTGATGTTCGTCAACAACGAAACCGGCGTGATTCAGGACATCGCCGCCATCGGCGCCATCTGCCGCGCCAAGGGCGTGATTTTGCACGTCGATGCGGCGCAGGCGGCGGGCAAGGTTGCCATCGACCTTGAAAAGCTGCCGATTGATTTGATGTCGCTGTCCGGCCACAAAATTTACGGCCCCAAGGGCGTCGGCGCGCTGTATGTGCGCCGCAAGCCGCGCATCCGCATCGACGCGCAGATGCACGGCGGCGGTCACGAGCGCGGCATGCGCTCGGGCACGCTGCCGACGCACCAGATCGTCGGCATGGGCGAAGCCTTCTGGCTGGCCCGCGAAAACATGGCGGCCGACAACGCCCGCATCAACGCGCTGCGCGAGCGCCTCTGGGCCGGTTTCAAAAAGCTCGACGCCGTGGTCTTGAATGGCGACGAAGAAAACCGCGCCGTGCATTACCTCAATTGCAGCTTCAATTACGTCGAAGGCGAGTCGCTGCTGATGGGCATCAAGGGCGTGGCCGTGTCGTCCGGCTCGGCCTGCACGTCGGCCTCGCTCGAACCCAGCTACGTGCTGCGCGCAATGGGCCGCAGCGACGAGCTGGCGCACAGCTCGGTGCGCTTTTCGATTGGCCGCTTCACCACCGTCGAAGACATTGATTTCACCATCGAGCAGGTCACGCAAGTCGTCACCAAGCTGCGCGCCATGAGCCCGCTGTGGGACATGGTGCAGGCGGGCGTCGATCTGAGCACCATCCAGTGGTCCGCCCACTAAATCCGGACTGAACCCCAGCCCGTCCCTCCCTTCACCCCGTTACGGAGAATTTTTATGGCATACAGCGACAAGGTGGTTGACCACTACGAGAACCCGCGCAACGTCGGCGCTTTTGAAGCGGGCGACGACAGCGTCGGCACCGGCATGGTGGGCGCGCCCGCCTGCGGCGACGTGATGCGGCTGCAAATCCGCGTCAACGCCGACGGCGTGATCGAGGACGCCAAGTTCAAAACCTACGGCTGCGGCTCGGCGATTGCGTCCAGCTCGCTGGTGAC
>JAPLPS010000080.1 GCA_026400075.1 Polaromonas sp. | reverse complement strand
GTTGCGCTCTGCCCCTGATGAACCGCCTTGACTGCTTGCTGGCGCATCACCTCCAGCACAGCGTGATCATGTTTGCGCGCGTCTGATGTTCTTTTGCATTTCATTGGCGTATTATGGCAATACTTTTTGAAAGGTTAGTAATTGTTTTTCAATCTGCACAAAGGCTTGAAAAATGAAACGTCGTCACATGGCTGCTGCGCTTGCGCTGTTTCTTGCTGTGGGTCAGGCGGCCGCTCAGGGCGCGCCTCTGGTGTTTGCGGTCAACGAAGGGGTCAGCTATCGCGTCAGCCCGCTGGCCACCGTCAAGCGTTTCCAGGACATGTCGGAAGACCTGGCCAGGCTGCTCAAGCGGCCCGTGAAAATCCAGCCCGTCAATGACTACAAAGAGCTGGCTGCCGGTCTGGCTGAGCAGCGCTACGATCTGGCCTACATCCATCCGGCGCACCATTCGATCCGGGCCTTGAATCACAGCGGTTACCGCCTTGTGGCCTTGACCAAGGGCTTTACCGATTACCGGGCCTCGTTTATGGTGCGCGGCGACTCGACGTTCAAGACGCTGGCCGACCTGAAATCCCTCAAGCTCGGTGCGCCCGATGAAGACTCGATCACCTCTGTGCTGATGCGCGCCACCCTGCAGGAGATGCTGGGGCTGCCACTGCCGGAAATCACCTATGTGAGGCTGCAGGAAGCCGTGCCTTTCATGGTGGAGAAAAACATGGTTGCCGCTGGCGTCAGCGGTTCGCGTGCTGTGCTCAAGGACTGGCAGGACAAGGGCGGCAAAGTGCTGCTGACCAGCAAGCCGGTGCCGGTCAAGCACCTGATTGCCAGCAGCAAGATCACCGATGCGCAGCGCCTGGAGCTGACAGCCTATTTTGTCGGGCTGGAGCAGACCGCCGACGGCAAAAAGCGCCTGGACGCCCTGAATGTGCAGGGCTTTGTCGAGTCGGACCCGGCCGCGCTGACAGAGCTGGGGAAATGGCTGGGTGTCTGAGGCCTAGCGATGCTTGAAAGTCGCCGCTGCAGCCTTTGCCTCGGCTGATTTTTTGGCAAACTCGGTGCGCAGCGCTTTGAGCTTTTCACGCGGATCTTCCTTGATCGTGGCCTTGTCCAGCGCCATTTCGGCGATGAAGCGGCTGGGCACACCGGCAATCATGTCGCGGCCTTTTTTGCGGCGGCGCAGCCAGTTCACGGCCAGCGTGCGCTGGGCGCGAGTGATGCCCACGTACATCAGGCGGCGCTCTTCCTGCAGGCGCAGCGCGATGCTGTCGGTGTTGTTGCCATCGTCATCTTCGAGCTTGAACGGCAGCAGCCCTTCGTTGACACCGGCCAGCACCACATGCGGCCACTCCAGCCCCTTGGAGGCGTGCAGTGTCGAAAGCGTCACCACGTCCTGTTCGCCCTCGCGCTCGCTGATGGTGGATAACAGCGCAATCGTCTGCACCACTTCAAGCATGGTCTTGGTTTCCCGCGTCATCACGCTGCCTGCGCTGTCGTCGCTCTGGCCGCCGCAGCGCTGGGCCACCCAGTCGCAAAAATCCATCACGTTGCTCCAGCGGGCCGCCGCCACCTTTTCGCTGTCCTCGCCGTCGTAGAGATGCTTTTCGTAGTCGATTTCTTTCAGCCAGTCGTTCAGAAAGGCGCGGGCGTCTTCGGCGCCGACGCAGCGTTTGGCGCGGTATTCCAGATCGTTCACGTAGCGGCCAAATTCCTGCAGCGAGCCGACCGCTTTGGCGGGCAGCGCCGCGCCCAGCGAGTGGCTGAACAGCGCCTCGAACAGGCTGATTTTGTGCGCGTCGGCAAAGGTGCTGAGCGCCGCCAGCGTGGTGTGGCCGATGCCGCGCTTGGGCGTGTTGACCGAGCGGATAAACGCCGGGTTGTTGTCGTTGTTGCTCAGCAAGACCATCCAGCTGCACAAATCCTTGATTTCGGCGCGGTCAAAAAAGCTCTGCCCGCCCGAGACCTTGTACGGAATATTGGCCTTGCGAAACGCTTTTTCAAACGGCTTGGCCATGTGGTTGGCGCGGTAGAGCACGCAAAAATCCTTCCAGTCCCGGCGCTGCTGGCTTTCGGCCTGCAGGCTGCCTTCGGCGCGCAGGCTCAAAATGCGGGCCACGACGCGCTCGGCCTCGTGCTCTTCGCTGTCGCAATCGACGACGCGCACCGGTTCGCCTTCGCCCAGTTCGCTGAACAGCGTTTTGGGGAATAGCTTGGGATTCGGGCCGATGACGTTGTTGGCGGCGCGCAGGATGGCGCTGGTCGAGCGGTAGTTCTGCTCCAGCTTGACGACTTTCAGACTCGGGTAATCCTGCGGCAGCTTTTTCAGGTTGTCCAGCGTCGCGCCGCGCCAGCCGTAAATCGACTGGTCGTCGTCGCCGACGGCGGTAAAGCGCCCGCGCTCGCCGACCAGCAGTTACAACACATCGTACTGCGTAGCGGTGGTGTCCTGGTATTCATCAACCAGCACATGGCCGAGCGCGGCCTGCCACTTGGCGCGCACGCTGTCGTGTTCTTTCAGCAGCTTGAGCGGCAGGCCGATCAGGTCGTCAAAATCGACGCTCTGGTAAGCGGCCAGGCGCTCCTCGTAGTGCGCCATCACGCGGGCCACCAGATGTTCCTCGTCGCCGCTGGCCTGGGCGGCGGCTTGCGCGGCGTTCAAGCCTTGGTTTTTCCAGGCGCTGATCGTCCATTGCCACTGGCGCGCCGTGGCCATGTCGGTGCTGCCGCCTGCGTCTTTCAGGATGCTGGTCACGTCGTCGCTGTCCAAAATCGAAAACTGCGGTTTCAGCCCCAGCGCGGCCCCGTCTTGGCGCAGCATGCGCACGCCCAGCGCGTGGAAGGTGCAGATCAGCACGCCTTTGGCCGATTTGCCAATCAGGCTTTTGGCGCGCTCGCGCATTTCGGCGGCGGCTTTGTTGGTGAAGGTGATGGCGGCGATTTGCTCGGGCTTCATGCCCATCTGGATCAGGCGGCCAATTTTGTGCGTGATGACGCGGGTCTTGCCTGAACCGGCGCCCGCGAGCACCAGACACGGGCCGTGCAGGTAGTTGACGGCTTCTTGCTGGGCAAGGTTGAGGCCGTGGGCGACGGGAGAGGCGGGGGGCGGTGAAGACATGCGTGCAAAAAAACCGGGAAAAGGGAAAAACGCGCAACAAGCGGCGCCGAAATAAAAGGCCGGGAGAAAAGCCAGGGCAGCGGCCATCATAGCCAGTCGTCCGCAGCCGCGCCCGGCTGGCGGGAATCGCGCTGGCGCGGCATAGTCTTGCCGCTGGCCTGCTTTTTTGCCTTGGCGTGGCACCGCTTTGCCGCCGTGCCCTACGATGCAGGTTCAGCCCGTCCCGCCTGCAG
The DNA here is from genome assembly GCA_026400075.1 of Polaromonas sp. GTDB lineage: Bacteria > Pseudomonadota > Gammaproteobacteria > Burkholderiales > Burkholderiaceae_C > Polaromonas. Next base: position 11,221 of record JAPLPS010000080.1, on the reverse strand, counting down.
TTTTCACTCTTTGTCCATGACTTTTTCCACGACCCTGCCCATGACCGACATCCTGACCCTCACCCTGAATCCCGCGCTGGACCTGTCCATCGCCACCGACAAGGTCAGGGACACGCACAAGCTGCGCTGCTCTGCCGTCCAACTGCATCCGGGTGGCGGCGGTGTCAATGTGGCGCGTGTTCTGCAGCGCCTCGGCAGCGACTGCCTGGCGCTGTACCTGGCGGGCGGGCTGAACGGCCAGCAATTGCAGCGGCTGCTGGCCGAAGAAAACGTGCGCGCTCACTGCATCGCCATTGCGGACGAGACCCGCGAAAACTTCACGGTTCATGAACTCTCCAGCGGCCTGGATTTCCGCTTCGTGCTGCCCGGCCCGCTGGTCGCGGCTGCAGAGTGGCAGGCGTGCCTGGACTGGGTAAGTGCGCTGGAAAAATTTCCGCGCTATTGGGTGCTCAGCGGCAGCCTGCCGCCGGGCGTGCCGGATGATTTTTACGCCCGGCTGGCGCGCTTGGCCAAGGCGCGCGGCAGCCGCGTGGTGCTCGACAGTTCAGGCCCGGCGCTGGCCGCCGCGCTGGACGAGGGGGTGTATCTGGTCAAGCCCAGCCTGCGCGAGCTGCACGACCTGACCGGCCGCACGCTGGGCACCGAAACGCAGTGGCGCGAAGCGGCCCGGCAAATGATTCAACAAGGCCAGGCGCAGATCGTGGCGCTGTCGCTGGGCGACGAGGGCGCGCTGCTGGTGACGGCCGACCAGGCGCTGCGCGCGCGCAGCCTGCCAGTCACGGTCAAAAGCACGATTGGCGCGGGCGACAGCTTTGTCGCCGGACTGGTCTGGGCGCTGAGCCGGGGCGCTGGTCTGGAAGAAGTGTTTCGCTACGGCATGGCCTGCGGCGCGGCCGCCGTGCTGTCAGCGGGAACGGCGCTGTGCCAGGCGGACGATGTGCAGCGGCTGCACAGCGAGGTGGTGCTCACCTGCGCCCAGGACGATGAGCGGCTGCTCGACGCGGGTTGAGGCTGCGCGTTGATGCGCCGCCTCAAATCGCCAGCGGATCCACGTCGATTGCCTAGCGCACCAGGGTTTTTAATTGTGCGAGCTTCTTTTAATTTAAGTGGCATTTTGAGGAATTGTTGACGAATCCTGGATTTTGATCACTGATGCGATCTGCGAATGGCCGCTTATCGCCGCTACGCTCAACATTCACCCGTGCCGCAAACTTTCTGGGCATGGTCTCGTTAACAAGACAATCTGAATGTTAAGCATCTCAAAAAATAAATTACGCAGCTTTTTTGGGCTGTTGCTGCTGTTGTTATCGAATCTGGCCTATGCCGTGATCGATGTGAACAACTCATTGAGTCCCATCAATATTCTGACCAACCAGACTTCCACGCTGAATCTGACGCTGCTCAATTCAGCCTCTGTGGCGGCGACGGGGCTGGCATTTACCAATAATTTCCCCGCCGGGATGGTGGTGCAGTCGGTCACCAGCAATTCCTGCGGCGGCACGCTGACGGCGGCGGTGGGAAGCAGCTCTGTCGTCATGGCGGGCGGCACGATACCGGCGACTGTCGGATCCACGACAGGCCAGTGCGTCATTATTCTGGTGGTCAAGGCCACTGCACCCGGAACGATGGTGGATGTCATGGCCGCTGGCTCAGTGACCACCACGAATCAGGGCAGCAACCCGACCTTGTCTAACGCGACGCTGACAGCGTCCACGCCTTCGCCGTTGACGGCCACCAAAATATTTGGCACTGCGTATATTCATGGCGGCGGGGGCACCTCGGTGGTCACCATCACCTTGAGCAACCCCAATTTGCAAAATCTCAACGGTGTCGCTTTTATTGATACCTTGCCCACTGGCGTGGCCATTGCCAGTGTGCCGGCGGCCTCCACCACCTGCACCAGCGGGACGCTGACCGCCGTTGCTGGCGCAGGTTCGGCCAGCCTGGCCGGAGCGATTATTGTCGGCAAGGGCTCTTGCACGATCACTTTCAAGGTTACGGCGGCAACGCCTAATGTGGCCAGCAACGGCACTGTCGTCAACACCATTGCCGCTGGCGGAGTCACCAGCCTGGAAGGCGCCACCAACGGTTCGACCATCAACAGCGGCAACCTGTCGGTGCAAACCGGCGGCAATTTGCTCAAGGCGTTTTCCCCGACATCCATTCTGGCCAACGGGATCGCGACTTCGACGCTGACCCTGACGCTGCAAAACCGCAACCTGACGGCGTTGACGGGTGTGACGCTGACTGACAGTTTCCCGGCTGGAATGGTCGTAGCGGCGGCGCCGACCGGTGCGGCCACCACCTGCACCGGCGGCAGCGTGAGCGCCACGCCTGGCGCTGGCAGCATCACCCTGTCGGGAGCAACGGTTCCAGCTGCTGGCAGCGCAGATGGCGCCACGGGCAGCTGCACCGTGACGGTCAAAGTTGTGGCCAACACCGGAACGGCGGGCACGCTGACCAACAGCATGTCCGGCAATTTCGGCGATGCCGCCGCGACGGCTTACCCCGCCACCAGCGCGGGGCTGACCACCACGGCGCCTGCCGTGAGTGTGTCCAGTAAAACTTTTTCACCCACCACGGAAGCGCCGGGCGGCACCTCGACGCTGACGCTGACCCTGAGCAACCAGTTTGGCTCGAACGCGGCGATCACATCCTTCACCGACAACCTTTTGAGCACGATGGGGGCGGGTTTCAGCGTGGCAGCTTCGCCAGCAGCGAGCACGACCTGTCCAGGCGGCACGGTGGTGGCGGCTCCGGGGGCCACGACGATCAGCATGAGCACGGGCGCCATTCCGGCGGCGACCCTGGCGACCACGCCGGGCACCTGCACGATCACGGTGCCGATTCAGCTGGCCGCCAGCGGCCTGACAGCGGGGGGTAAAACCAACACCATCGCCGTGGGGGGGCTGGTAACCAGTCTGGCCAGCAATACCGCCTCCACGACGGCGACATTGACAGTGGCACTGCCCACAGTGGCCAAGGCTTTTTCACCGAATCCAGCGGCCGTTGGCCCGAACAGCACGCTGACGATTACCCTGACGAATTCTTCGGCGACGGCGGCAGCCATCACGTCCTTCAGCGACAACCTGAACACGATGGGCGGCTCGCCGGGCGGCTTCCAGATTGCCGCCGGGGCCAGCACCACCTGCGCCAGCGCCACTTTGACGGCGACGGCAGGCACGACGCTGATCTCGCTGGCAGGCGGCACGATCCCCGCCAACGCCAACTGCAAGATCACCGTGCCGATTCAGGTGCTGGCCGGAACGCCTGCGGGCCTGGCTTATACCAACACCGTGGCCAGCGGCGCCCTGGTCACGAGTCGGGGTACCAGCAGTGGCACCACGACGGCTGCGCTGACGGTCACTGCCTCGGGGTTGACCAAGGTGTTTTCACCCACCACGCAGGCGGCGGGCCTGGCCAGCACGCTGACCATCACGCTGAACAACCCGTCCACGCTGGCAGCGACCATCAGCAGCTTGACCGACAATCTGACCACGATGGGCGCTGGCTTTACGGTGGCGGCATCGCCTGCGGCCAGCAGCACCTGCACGGGCAACAACCTTAGCGCCGCAGTGGGCGGCACGTCCATCACCATGACGGCCGGAACGATTCCGGCGAGCGCCAGCTGCACCATCACCGTGCCGGTTCAGATTGATGACACGGTGGCTGCAGGCACTTACACCAATACCATCGCGGTCGGTGCGCTGGTCACCTCGGCAGGCTCTAATACGACCGCTGCAACGACGACGTTAAAGGTTATCGTCCCCAGCATCAGCAAGGTGTTTAATCCGGCTTCCGCAGGGCCAGGGCCCAATACCACACTGATCATCACGCTGACCAATCCATCCTCCGATCCGGCGCTGATCAGTGGCTTTACAGACCTTTTGACCACGATGGGCGCCGGGTTTACGGTGGCGGCATCACCAGTGGCCAGCAGCACCTGCGTCGGCAACAATCTCAGCGCCACGCCGGGCGGCACGGCCATCACGATGACGGCGGGCACGATCCCGGCGCTGGGAAGCTGCACGATCACGGTGCCGGTACAGATTCCTTCGAGCGTGACCAGCGGCACGAACTATACGAACACGATTGCCGTCGGCGCACTGAAAACCGATCAGGGCAATAACACGGTTAAAGCCACGGCGGCCTTGAAAGCCCGCCTGCCCAGTGTGGCCAAAACCGTTTCATCCGGCACGGTGGTTCAGGGTCAGTCAACCACTTTCACCATCACGCTGCAAAACTCGAACAATCCGACGCCGGCAACGATTACCAGCTTCACCGACAGCCTGACGACGATGGATGGCACGGGCAAGTTTGTCGTGGCCAGCAGCCCGGCAGCCACCAGCACCTGCGTCGGTAACAACCTGTCGGCCACGCCGGGGGGAACTTCCATCACCCTGACGGCGGGCACCATTCCTGCCAACGGCAGCTGCACGATCACCGTGCCTGTCCTTCCCCTGGCGACGATTGCTCCGGGAACGAAAACCAACACCATCGCCGTTGGCGCCCTGCAAACCAGCCAGGGCAGCAACACGCAAGCCGTCTCCCAGGCCGTGACGGTCAATCCGGCGCTGACCTGCGGCAAAGCCTACAGCCCCACCTCAGTCGGCCCGAGCCAGCTCAGCACCCTGACGGTCACGCTGACGCACGCCAACAATGCACCGGCCTTCACCGGCCTGTCCTTTACCGACACCTTGCCCGCCGGACAGAGCGTGGCTACTTTCCCCAACGTGGTCAGCACCTGCGGCGGCACGCTGACGGCCGCGTCGGGCAGCAGCAGCATTGCCCTGGTCAACGGCAGTTTGCCCACCGGTGCGACTTCCTGCACCGTCAGCGTGGACATCAAGGCGCCCGCCACGCTGGGCACCACGACCAACACGCTCCCGGCACCAACCAGCGCGCAAGGCTATACCTGTTCGAGCAGCCCCACTGCAGCGCTGACCGTTTCGGCGGCCACGGCCACGAGCGTGTTTGTGAACAAGGGTTTTGCCCCTTCCTCGATCAACGGTGGCGGCACGTCCCTGATGACTCTGGTGGTGGACAACACCGCTGTGAATTCAGTCGCCCTGACGGGGGTGACGCTGACGGATAATTTTCCGCTCGGCATGGTGCTGGCCGGTAACCCGAGTCCGACGCTGGTCAGCGGCGCCTGCACTCCAGGCACCCTCAGCAGCACGCCGGGGGCGACCAGTTTCACCATCACCGGCGCCAGCATTCCGGCCTCTTCGACCTGTACCTGGGGCGTCAATGTCTCTACCTATATAGAGGGCAGTCTGACGAATGTGATTCCGGCGTCGTCCATGACATCGGCGCAGGGGTCTACCAACAACAACACCCCCAGCGCGACGCTGACAGCCTTGCGCAATGTGGGCATTTCAAAGTACTTCAGCCCCAGCACGATTGCCGTCAACGGCACTTCCATACTCAATCTGACGCTGGTCAATGCGAACAAGGATCTGATTCGCAACAACACGACATTCACCGATACCCTGCCAGCGGGCATGAAAGTGGCGGCGGGCGCCACCACCAACAGCTGCGGCGGGACGATGACTGCTGCGGTGGGCGGCACAACGGTTTCCCTGACCGGCGTCACGCTGGGCACCAATTCATTCTGTGCGATCAGCGTTCCGGTGACGGCTGCAGCCGTTAGCAGTTACGTCAACACCATTGCGGTCGGTCAGGTGACCACGACGGAGGGCAGCACCAATCCAGACCCGGCCACGGCAACCTTGCTTGTGGTGAATACACCGGGCATCGCTAAGGCATTTGGCACCTCTCCTATCGCCGTGGGTGGCAGCACCACGCTGACCTTTACCCTGAGCAACACCAATGCGACTGCGCTGACAGGGGCGGCCTTCACCGACAACCTGGTCAACATGAGTATCGCCACGCCAGGCGCGGCAACGGGCAGTTGCACGGGGGTGGGCACCAACTTGTTTTCTGCCGGGCAGACGGCGCTCAATTTCACCGGGCTGACCATCCCGGCCTCGGGCAGCTGCACTGTCATTGTCAATGTGACCAGCAGCACGGCGGGGGTCAATCCCAACACCACCAGCGGCGTGACCACGGCGCAGACAACGGTGGCCGGTTCACCGAGTAACACGGCCAATCTGACGGTGCTGCTGCCGCCGACCATCAGCAAATCCTTCAGCCCCGCCAGCATCGGCGGCGGAGATGCCACCACGATGACCATCATCGTCAGCAACCCAAACTCGACCTTGATTGATCTGGCTGCCACGGCCGCCTATACCGATATTTTTCCGGTGACGCCGGGCCAGATGGAGGTAGCCAGTCCGCTGGTCAAAACCAGCACCTGCAGCAGCGGAGGAACGGCCGGTACATTGAAAAACTCCTCCGATTCGTCGCTGGCCGCCGGGGATATTGGCATCCAGGTCAACGGCGGAAAAATTGCCGCCGGGGGAACCTGCACCATCACGGTGGCCGTGACGGCCAGTGTGGCGGGCAGCTATACGAACACGACATCGACCGTCACCGGGGCGATTGCTGGCAGCAGCATCGACGTTGGCACCGCCTCCCTGACGGTGCTGGGCCAGCCGACCATCAGCAAGGCCTTCAGCCCGGCGACGATTTTTGCGGGCGCCGCCAGCACCCTGACCATCACCCTGACGAACACCAACGCGCTGTCGGCGATCAGCCTGGCCACGCCTGCGTTCTCGGATATTTTCCCGACCTCGCCCGGACAGATGATGCTGGCCAGCCCGCTGTCGGCATCGACCACCTGCAGCGGCGCAGTTCTGCGCAATTCAGCGGGCGGCGCCCTGGCGGCGGGCAATGCCGGTATCCGGCTGGACGGCGGCTCGATTCCGGCGGGCGCCAGCTGCACGGTGACGGTCAGTGTCACGGCCAGTGTCGCCGGGGTTTACAACAACACCACCTCCGTGCTGTCCACCACCAATTCCGGCAGCAGCCTGTCGGGCGGCAGCAGCACGCTGACGGTCAACATAGCCGGTGTCAGCGTCAGCGGGCAGCTCTATGCCGATGTCAACCACAACATGACGCGCGATTTTGGCGAATCCTGGAGTGCCGGAACGACGGCCTATGTCAAGCTGTTCCTCAATTGCAGCGGGACTGCGGTGTCGGTGCAAACGCTCAGCCCCCCCACCGGCGCTTATGTGTTTTCCGGTGTCGCCGCCGGGAGTTACTGCCTGGTGGTTTCCAACAGCGCCTCGGCTGCCAGCACAGCAGCGGTGCCTCCGACAGGGTGGCTGAACATGGGCGCAGGCAATGGCCAGCTCAATGTGGCGGTCGGGGCGCTGGATTTGAAAAATCAGGATTTTGGCCTGTATAACGGCAGCAGCCTGAGCGGGCGGGTGTTTGTGGACAGCGGCGCTGGCGGCGGCACGGCAGCCGATGCGCTGCAAAACGGCAGCGAGCCGGGCCTGGGCGGCGCGACCCTGACGGCCACCAGCGCAGGCTGCAGCGGCGCCTGCGACAGTGTGCTGAGCAGCGTGCAGGGCGATTACCAGCTGTGGCTACCCGCAGCCGCCAGCGGTAGCGTGACGGTGACGAAAACCAATCCGCCCAACTACTTCAGCAGTGGCGGCGTGGCTGGCAACACCGGCGGCAGCTACACCTTCGCCAGCGACAGCGTCACCTTTAGCCACAGCGTTGGCAGCATTTACAGCGGGGTTAATTTTGCTGACATCCAGCCCGCCCAGTTCATGACGGACGGCGTGCAGTCGGCCATGCCGGGATCGGTGGTGTTTTATCCGCACACCTTTACGGCGGGCATCAGCGGCTCGGTCAGTTTCAGCCTGAGCAGTGCGGCCGCGCCGTATTCTTCGTCCTTCCTGTGGAATGAGGTGCTTTACCGCGACAGCAATTGCAACGGTGCGATTGATGCAGGCGAGCCGCTGCTGACCGGCTCGGTCAGCCTGAGCGCCGGGCAGGGCTTGTGCGTGCTGGTCAAGGAATTCGTGCCGCTGGGCGCGCCGCTCAACGCCCTGAACAAGGTGACAATCAGCGCCCAGTTTGTCTCCGGCAGCGTCAGCAGCACCCTCAGCCGTTCTGATACGACCACGGTCGGCCAGACGCCTGACATGCCGCTGGTCAAATCGGTGGACAAGACCAGTGCGCTGCCCGGCAGCCTGCTGACCTATGTGCTGACCTTTACCAACGTCAGCACCGGGCTGCTGTCAAACATCGTGGTGAACGACGCGACGCCTTCGTTTACCGTCTTTGTCAGCGCTGGCTGCGGCGTCCTGCCGCTGAGTCTGACGGGCTGCAGCATCATTGCCCCGGCGGTTGGCGCCACGGGCAATGTGCGTTTCACCTATACCGGGACGCTGGCGCCCAACTCCGTCGGCGCGGCCACCTATACGGTGCAGATCCAGCAGTAGCGCAGGGTGTGGCAGGCGCAGGGCGCCGCCTCAAATCGCCAGCGGATCGACGTCGATGGCCCAGCGCACCAGGCTTTTGAATTCGGCCTGGCGCCGGATGTCGAACAGCAGCGGCTGCCACGCGGCCAAGAAGCGCTGCAGCGCGATGCGCGAGGCGCTTTCCACCAGCATCTGGGCGCGCTCGATGTTGGCCACGCGCTGGATCGTCATCGGCACCGCCGGGTAGGGCGTGACCAGTTCGTGGCCGCTGAGCTGCTGCGCTTGAGCGGCGGCGCGGAAATCGCTGGAAAACAGCGCCCCGTCCGGGTTGACCGCCGCCACCAGCGTGATGTGGCGGAAATCGTGGCCCTTGGCAATCATCTGCGTGCCGACCAGCACATCGACCTCGCCCTCATGCACGCTGGCCAGCTGCGCTTCGAGCGCGCCTTTGAGCCGCGTGCTGTCGGCGTCGATGCGGCTGATGCGAACCGGGCCGCCGTCGGGGCGGGTCACGCCTGCCAGCAGTTCGGCCAGGTGTTCTTCGAGCCGCTCGGTGCCGCGCCCGACCGGGGCGATGTCGATGTTGCCGCAGCTCGGGCAGGCATGCGGCACGCGCTCGGTGAAGCCGCAGTGGTGGCAGCGCAGCGTGCGGTCGATTTTGTGGAACACGCGGTAGGCGCTGCAGTGCGGGCAGTCGCTTTTCCAGTCGCAGTCGTGGCAGGCCAGCACCGGGGCGTAGCCGCGCCGGTTCAGAAAAATCAGCGACTGCTCGCCGCGCGCCACGCGCTCGGCGATGGCCGCCAGCAGCGGCGGGGCGATGATGCAGCGTTTGGGCTGGTGGTTCATATCGACGCGGCGCACCGTCGGCAGTTTTCCCTGGAAGGCGGCGCCTGTGCTGCCGATGCGCTGGCTCATGTCGAGGCGCTGGTAGCGCCCGACGAGGGTCGCCTGCCAGCTTTCCAGCGAGGGCGTGGCCGATCCGAGCAGCACGCGGCAAATTTGGCTGCCCGCGCTCGTCGCATCGCGCAAGTCGCTGCTGGCTGACGGGGCTGATTTTTCTGGGGGCTGCCCGCCCGAACAGGGTGCTTTTTCGGGGGCGCTTAAGCTGGTTTCCAGCCTGGCGCGGTAAATCGCCAGATCGCGGGCCGAGTAGCGTGCGCCTTCCTGCTGCTTGTAGCTGGGATCGTGCTCTTCATCAACGACGATCAGGCGCAAATTAGGGATGGACGCCAGCACCGCCATGCGCGTGCCCAGCACCAGCCGCGCCTGGCCCGCATGTGCGGCCAGCCAGCTTTTTAAACGCTGGGCGGGTGTCAAGCCGCTGTGCAGCGCGACGACGCGCTCCTTGCCCAGATGGCCAAAGCGTTCTTCAAAACGCGCCTGCAGCTGCGGCGTCAAATTGATTTCGGGCACCATCACCAAGACTTGCGCTTGCGGGTCTTGCTCCAGCACCTGGGCGGCGGCGCGCAGATAGACCTCGGTCTTGCCGCTGCCGGTGGCGCCGAACAGCAGCGCTGGGCGTTGCTGGCCCGCGCTTTCGGCGTTGAATTCGGCCAGGGCGCTGAGCTGCTGCGCGGTCAGCGTGACCAATTGCGCCACGCTGGGCGCGTGGCTGGTGTCGGCGACCGGGCGCTTCAGGCGCCGCGCCAGTTGCTCGGGCGTGAGTTCGCGCAGTTGCGGCGGCAGTGCGGCCAGCGCCACTTCGCCGAGGGAGCGCTGGTAATACTGGGCGGTAAACGTCACCAGTTTGCGCCAGCTGGCCGACAGCGGCGCCAGGCCATCGAGCACCCCGGCCACATCGCGGATGCTGGCGGGCTTGATGTCGCCCGCATCCGGCAGCGTTTTCCAGACCACGCCCAGCACCTCGCGGCGCCCGAACGGCACGCGCACCAGCGTGCCGGGGCTGAGCGCCGATTCGCTACGGTAGGTGAGCGGCCCGGCGATGGCGCTGTGCGCGGGCGCGGCCACCACGACTTCGAGCCAGTGACTCACCCCGCCCGCTCCAGAGGCGGCGCGGCTTGAAAAGCTTGCAAAACCGCGCCAGCGCGGCCGCAGCGGGCCGGTTTTTTCCAGGGTTTGAAGTTTTCCAGCGTTCCTGTGGATAACTTTGTGGATAGCTTGTGGAAAGGTGCTGGAAAGCCTTGTAAATCAAGGCCTTGCTTAAACTGCCTGCTAAACAGGCAATTTAAACTTTCCTTATGAATCAAGCACTTATGAAAGCGATGGGTTTGAGTGCGCCGGGCTGGCGCTAGCACAGACTTTTGCACAGCACCAAAATTTTTTTGTGCATAACTCTCGGGGTAGTGGGCTTTTTTTGTGCTAGTCATGCCATTTACCCCGGAGAGTTTCGCTGTTTGCAGGCGCTGGCCGCCGCTCTTCAAGCCCGGCTGGCGCGCATGCTGCGCGAGTGCGAATGCACGGCATGCACCAGCGCGGCGACATTGTCCGGCGGCGTGAACTGGCTGATGCCGTGACCCAGGTTGAAAATCTGCGTCGGGCCGGTTTGCGTGCGGTCTATGTGCGGCGCGCCAAAGCTGTCGAGCACGGCGGCGACTTCGGTTTCGATTTGCGCCGGGTTGGCGAACAAAATATTTGGATCCAGGTTGCCCTGCAGCGCCTTGGCGTTCGGGCCGTTCTCGCCGACCAGCGCGCGGGCTTTGGCCAGATTCACCGTCCAGTCGAGGCCGAGCACTTCGCAGTCGAGCTGCTTCATGGCTTCCAGCCACTGGCCGCCGCCCTTGGTGAAGACCAGACGCGGAATGATGACGCCGTTGTGCTCGCGCTTGAGCTGGGCCAGCACTCTGGCGGTGTAGGCCAGGCTGAAGGTGTGGAAAGCCGCATCGGCGAGCACGCCGCCCCAGCTGTCGAAAATCATCACT
>JAPLPS010000322.1 GCA_026400075.1 Polaromonas sp. | reverse complement strand
AACCCGAACGAGCTGGCGCTGGAAGCTGAGCTGGAATTCCCGCTTCTCGAAGGCCAGAGCGTCACCGGCGTTGCGCTGGACATCAACGGCGAAATGCGCCCCGCCGTGCCGGTGCCCAAGGCCAAAGGCCAGCAGGTGTTCGAGGACGTGACACGCGCCCGGATCGACCCGGCCCTGCTCGAAGTCACCCAGGGCCAGAATTACAAACTGCGCATTTATCCGCTGCCCGCGCACGGCACGCGCCGCGTCGTGCTGGACATCACCGAGAGCGTACATGCCTCGGCCGCGCCGCTCTGGCGCCTGCCGCTGCGCTTTGCAGGCACCGTCAAGGCGCTGGACATCAACGTGTACGTGGCCGGTCTCAGCGCCAGGGAACTGGGTGCCCGGCTCGGCGCCCGCCGACTGGCGCTGCGCGACGAAGCAGGCGGCGCGCGCCTGACGCTGAGCCAGGGCGGCTACCGCCCGAACGAAGAGCTGCAAGTCAGCCTTCCGCGCGCGGCCGCCAAGACGGCGCTGGCGCTGCAGTCCTTTGGCGGCCAGACCTATTTTTACGCCGAAGTCGCCGCGCCGCTGGCCAGCGCGCCGCGCCCGCCACCCCGGCGCGTGGCCCTGCTCTGGGACGCCTCCGGCTCGGGCGCCGGGCGCGACCATGGCCGCGAGCTGGCGCTGCTCGACGCCTATTTCCAGTCGCTGGGCGCGCTCGAAGTGGTGCTGGTGGCCGTGCGCGACGTGGCGCAGGCGCCCGAAACCTTCACCGTGGCCAACGGCCAATGGGCCGCTTTGCGCCAGCGCCTGGAAACCCTGCCTTACGACGGCGCCACCAATTTGTCCGCGCTGAAGGCGCCTGCCGACGCGCAGCTGGCGCTGCTGTTCTCCGACGGGATTGGCACCTACGGCGACGCGCCGCTGCCCGCTTCCAACATCCCGCTGTTCGCGCTGACGGCTTTGGCGGGCAGCGACAGCGCCGCGCTGCGCCGCACGGCTGAAACCAGCGGCGGCCAGCTGCTCGACCTGCTGGCGACTGCGCCAGCGGACGCAGTCAAAGCCCTGGAGACCGAGCACACCCGTCTGCTGGCGCTGCATGCCACCGGCGCACGCGATCTGGAATCAAGCTCGGCCTACCCGGAGGGCGGTCGCCTGGCCCTCTCCGGCGTGTTGACGGACCCCGAGGCGGAGCTGGTGCTGGCGCTGGCCACGCCCGGCGGCCAGCCGAAAAAGATCACGCTGCGCGTGGCGGGCGCGCCCGCTGAGAGCGGCTCCGGCGTGGCCGCGCACCGCTGGGCGTCCATGCGCCTGGCGCGCCTGGAAGCCGATGCCGAGCGCAACCAAAGCGCCATCGCGCGCCTGGGCACCGAGATGCGCATGCTGACCCGGCAAACCTCGCTGATCGTGCTCGACAGCGTGGCTGACTACGCCCGCTACGGCATTGAGCCGCCCGCGTCGCTGCGCGCCGAATGGCAAACGCTGCTGGCCAAGACAAAAGAGGCCGACGCGCAGGCCAAAGCCCGCCACCTGGAGCGCATCGCCGCCCAGTTTCAGGCCAGGGTGAAATGGTGGGCGCAGGACTTCCCTAAAGACAGTCCGCAGCTCGCCAAGCAGTCCTCCAGTTCGTCTGTGCTCGCCGACCGGCACCCCTCGCGCAAGGCCTATCGGTTGCAGGAATTGCGCCGTCAGGCCGCCAAGCAGGGGGTCAAGATCGACCTGCAGCCAATGTTCTTTCCGGTGAACGCGGCGCCATCGTCTTATGCGATTCTGTCGGCGATC
>JAPLPS010000088.1 GCA_026400075.1 Polaromonas sp. | reverse complement strand
CAAGGACGGCAACCGCATCCAGGCCGCCGCTTCGGTCTATGTGACGAAACAGGGCGAAATCTGGTTCGGCGGCGAAAACCACGACCGCATGGACCTGCTGCCAGAAAAGAAAAGCTACCAGCCCGGCGAAACCGCCAAGTTCCAGGTGCGCATGCCGTTTCGCTTTGCCACCGCGCTGGTGGCGATTGAGCGCGAAGGCATTATCGAGACGCAGGTGGTGCAGCTCAACGGCCAAGACCCGACGATCAAGCTGCAGGTCAAAGACGGCTGGGGGCCGAACGTCTATGTCAGCGTGCTGGCGCTGCGCGGACGGCTGCGCGAAGTGCCGTGGTACAGCTTTTTCACCTGGGGCTTCAAAGCGCCGCGTGAATGGTGGACTTCCTTCTGGTACGAAGGCAAGGAATACGAAGCGCCGACCGCGCTGGTCGATTTGAGCAAGCCCGCGTTTCGCCTGGGCATGGCGGAAATCCGCGTCGGCACGAAAGCGCATCAGCTCGACGTGAGCGTCAAAGCCGACAAAGAAAGCTATCCGGTGCGCGGCCAGGCCAAGGTGACGATCACCGTCAAGCTGCCGAACGGCCAGCCCGCTGCGAATGCCGAAGTCGCGCTGGCCGCCGTCGATCAGGCGCTGTTAGAGCTGATGCCGAACAACTCGTGGAACCTGCTGGAAGCGATGCTGCAGCGCCGCGCCTGGGGCGTCGAAACCTCGACCGCGCAAATGGAAATCATCGGGCGCCGCCATTACGGGCGCAAAGCCGTGCCCGCAGGCGGCGGCGGCGGGCGCAGCAACACGCGTGAGCTGTTCGACACGCTGCTGCTGTGGCAGCCGAGCTTGCAGCTGGACGCCAAAGGCCAGGCCGTGGTGACAGTGCCGCTGAACGACGCGCTGACCAGCTTCAAAATCGTCGCCGTGGCTGACGCCGCCACCGGCCTGTTCGGCACCGGCCAGACCACCATCAAGGCGACGCAGGACTTGCAGATTCTCAGCGGCCTGCCGCCACTGGTGCGCGAGGGCGACGAGTTCCGCGCCCAGCTGACGCTGCGCAACACGACCAAGGCGGCGATGAAAGTCGAAATCAAACCACGCGCCACGCTGCTCGACGTGAAGCCGCTGACGCTGGAGATTCCCGCCGGTGAAGCGCGTGAAGCCGCCTGGAACGTGACGGCACCCGCCCCCTCCGGCCTGAGCCGCCTGGACGCCATCGCGTGGGAAATCGAGGCCAAAGACACCATCAGCGGCGCCAAAGACGCGATCAAGCTGAGCCAGCGCATCATCCCCGCCGTGCCGCTGACGGTGCAGCAGGCGACGCTGGTGCAGGTCGATGGCAGTTTTAGTCTCGACGTGGCCCCGCCCGCTGACGCCTTGCCCGGACGCGGCGGCCTGAGAATGTCGCTGCAACCCAAGCTGGCCGAAGGCATGGACGGCGTGCGCGACTGGTTTGCCCACTACCCGTTTGCCTGCCTGGAGCAAAAAACCAGCAAATCCGTCGGCCTGCGCGACGGCAAGCTGTGGAAAACCGTCGTCGGCCAGATTCCAAGCTACCTCGACAGCGACGGCCTAGCCAATTACTTTCCGCCACAGGGCGGTCAGGCCGCGCACGGCAGCGACGCGCTGACCGCTTATTTGCTCGCCGCCACCGATGAAGCGGCGCGACTGAACCCCGACTTTGCGCTGCCCGACGCGGTGCGCGCGCCTATGGAAAGCGGCCTGATCGCCTTCGTCGAAGGCCGCATCCAGCGCGAGTTCTGGAGCCCGCGCAAAGACCTGGACATGCGCAAGCTCGCCGCCCTCGAAGCGCTGTCGCGCTACGGCAAGGCGCAGGGCCGCATGCTGGGCAGCATCACGATTGCGCCGAACCAGTGGCCGACGCACGCAGTGATCGACTGGCTGAACATCCTCAAGCGCGTCACCGACGTGCCGCAGCGCGAAACCAGGCTGGCCGAGGCGAATCAAATCCTGCGCGCCCGCCTGTCGTACCAGGGCACGAAGCTGATTTTCAGCACCGAGCAGGACGATTACTGGTGGTGGCTGATGGTCAACGGCGACGTGAACACAGCCCGCCTGATGCTCGCCGTGATGGACGACCCGGCCTGGGCGGGCGACATGGGCCGCCTGGCCAACGGCTTCATCAGCCGCCAGCAAAAAGGCGCCTGGCTGACGACGACGGCCAATCTGTGGGGCGGGCTGGCGCTGAACCGGTTCTCGGCCAAGTTTGAAGCCACGCCGGTGGCAGGCGTGACCAAGGCCGCTCTAGCCAATGCCGCCGCCAGCGCCAAAGCCGCCAGCGTGGACTGGAGCCGCGTCGAGCGCATCAAGGCCAGCGACGCCGAGGGCGCGGCGCACCAGACCACGCTGTTTGGCGCGCCCGCCGCGCCCGGCAACCTGCGCAGCAACACGATGTTCCTGCCGTGGAGCGAAGGGGCCAAGCCCGGCACGTTTGCAGGCAAGGACACCTTGAGCGTGACGCACCAGGGCAGCGGCAAGCCGTGGCTGACGCTGCAGTCGATGGCGGCGGTGCAGCTGAAAGCGCCATTCAGCGCCGGTTATCAGATCAAGAAAACTATCACGCCCGTCGAGCAGGCCGTCAAAGGCGTTTACAGCCGGGGCGACGTGCTGCGCGTGACGCTGGAAGTCAACGCCTCAGCCGACATGACCTGGGTGGCGATCACCGACCCGGTGCCCGGCGGCGCGACGATTCTGGGCAGCGGCCTGGGGCGCGATTCGCAAATTGCCACCAGCGGCGAAAAGGGGAACAGCGGCAGCGGCTGGCCAGTCTTTGAAGAGCGCAGCTTTGAAGCCTTCCGCAGCTATTACGAGTACCTGCCCAAGGGCGTGGTGACGATGGAATACACGCTGCGCCTGAACAACGTCGGCAGCTTCGCGCTGCCACCGAGCCGGGTCGAAGCCATGTACGCGCCGGAGATGTTCGGCGAGTGGCCGAATGCGCGGGTGAAGGTGGAAGCGGCGAAGTAAGCAGCTGTCCAACTTGGTGCGTAGCCGACAATAAAGTGCCTTGATTCTCAATGGTTTTCAGAGTAAAAAGCAAAAATGCAAAAAGACTCTGAAAACTTCGCCTTCATGGAGCTGACCGAGGCCCAGACACGCCAGTTCATCGACGCCGAAGCCGCCTGGCGGGCGCTGCAAGCGGCGCAGCAAGCGGCCAAAGAAGTGCGCGGCTCAATGATGTGGCGCACCCAGGCCGGGCGGCGCTACCTGATCCGCGTGGCAAGCACCGGCTCGCAAACCTCACTGGGGCCGGAGTCGGACAGCAATACCGACATTTACGAGCGTTTCATGGCCCGCAAGGCCGCCGCCGAATCACGCCAGCAGCAACTGCGCGCCACGGTCGCCCAGCATGTACGCCTGAACCGCGCCCTGCGCGTGGGCCGGGTGCCCAATGTGGTGGTGGA
The DNA here is from genome assembly GCA_026400075.1 of Polaromonas sp. Classification (GTDB taxonomy): domain Bacteria; phylum Pseudomonadota; class Gammaproteobacteria; order Burkholderiales; family Burkholderiaceae_C; genus Polaromonas. The sequence continues at coordinate 2,321 of JAPLPS010000088.1, read as the reverse complement.
GACGCTCAATGCCCTGGCCCAGGCCGGGCTGGCCGATCACTTTCTCACCGTCGGCACGCACGCCCTATACGCCTACGAAACGGCCTGCGGCGTGCGCGTGCAGACCGAAGCCACCGCCACCCAGGACATTGACCTGCTGCTGGACACGCGCAAATACCTGCGCTTTGCCACCACGATGCAGCGGCTGGACACCTCGCTGCTGGGCATCTTCCAGAAAGTTGATAAAACCTTTATGCTGCGCGACGACCAGAAATACACCGCCGTCAACGCCTCGGGCTTTGAAATCGACGTGGTGCGCCGCCCGGCTGACAGCCGCGCAGGCACCGACCCGCACCCGCTGCGCGTGTCTCCCTTTGAAGAGGACTTCTGGGCGGTGCAAATCCCCAGCGGGCAGGCCTTATTGGATGGCAGGCGTTTCAGCCACATGGTGGTGGCCAGCAACGGCCAGATGGCCACCCTGTACGCCCCGCCGCCCGAGCGCTTTGTGCGCATCAAAACCGCCCTGGGCCAGCGCACTGACCGTGACCCGCTCAAAGCGCGCAAAGACCGGCTGCAAGCGCGCGTCGTGCAACAGCTGCTCGACCAGCACGGCCTAAGCCATGTAGTCCAGGCCCAGCGCGCCGCCACACCGGCCCACCCTGCCGCATCGGAAATCAAACCATGAAGCCGCTGATGCGCCACGCTCTGGCCGCCCTGTTCCTGTGCGCCGCCCTGCCCGCCCAAGCCGCGCCCACCTTCGACGAAGTCAAGCGCGACTTCAAACCGTCCGACACGCTGATCCTCGACCGCCACGGCGAAGTGCTGCAGCGTCTGCGCACCGAGCGCAGCGTGCGGCGCGGGCAGTGGGTGGCGCTGGCCGATGTGTCGCCCGCGCTGCGCACGGCCCTGGTGCTGAGCGAAGACAAGCGCTTTTACGCGCACAGCGGCGTGGACTGGCGCGCCGTCTCCGCCGCCGCCTGGGGCAATCTGTGGGCGACGAAAACCCGTGGCGCCTCGACGCTGAGCATGCAGCTGGCGGGCCTGCTCGACGAGGACTGGCGCGCTGGCGCCGGGGGCCGCAGCCTGGGCCAGAAAATCGGCCAGACGGTTTCGGCGCAGCGGCTGGAGTCGCTCTGGCGCAAGGACCAGATTCTGGAGGCTTATTTGAATCTGGTGCCGTTTCGCGGCGAGATGGTCGGCATTGACGCACTGAGCCGCACGCTGTTTGGCAAGGCCGCGCACGGGCTGGACGAGCGCGAAGCCGCCGTGGCCGTGGCGCTGGTGCGCGCGCCCAACGCCAAGGCCGCGCAGGTGGCCCAGCGCGCCTGCGGGGTGTTGAAACTGATGCAGGCACCGATGGCCGGTGCAACGCCTGCCGCCGTGGACTGCAGCGCGCTGGACATGTTCGCCACCGCCGCGCTGCAGCGCCGCGATTTCGAGGCCAGCGAGGGCATCGCGCCGCATCTGGCGCGCCGACTGCTGGCGCTGGAACTGGCGCGGAATCCGGCGCGAAAACCCACCGCCAGCGCCGCTGCCCACCCGAAAAAACCCGGCAATCCGCCCAGCCAGCCAGCGGCCATGCTGCGCTCGACGCTGCGCGCCGATGTCCAGCGCTTTGCCGTTGAAACGCTAACCCAGCAGCTGCGCGAACTGCAGGGCCGCCATGTCGAAGATGGCGCCGCCGTCGTGCTGGACAACGCCAGCGGCCAGGTGCTGGCCTGGGTCGGCTCGTCGGGCCAGCTCAGCGCCGCCGCCGAAGTCGATGGCGTGCTCGCGCTGCGCCAGCCCGGCTCGACGCTGAAACCATTTTTGTACGCGCAGGCGATTGCCGAGCGGCGCATCACCGCCGCCTCGCTGCTGGAAGATTCCGCGTCGCAAATCCAGACTTCGGGCGGGCTGTACATTCCGCAAAATTACGACCGCCTGTTCAAGGGGCTGGTGTCGGCCCGCACCGCGCTGGCCGCTTCGCTGAATGTACCCGCCGTGCGCACGCTGGTGATGGTGTCGCCGGATGCGTTTCACCGGCAGCTGCGTGCCGCCGGGCTGCCGCTCAAAGAGTCGGGCGACTACTACGGCTACAGCCTGGCACTCGGCAGCGCCGAGGTCTCGCTGCTGGCGCTGACGAATGCCTACCGCACGCTGGCCAATGGCGGGCGCTTTGGCGAAGTTGAATTTTCGCTGCCTGCACCCGCGCCCGTCAGGCGTGACAGGCGCAGCATTTCAGCCCCGGCGCCGAAAATGCCAGTGACTGTGCCTGGCCCTCTGGGCCGCAACGCGCCGGGCAGCGCCAGCCAGCCCCGGCCCGCGCTAGACCCGCGCGCGGCCTTCATCGTCGCCGACAT
>JAPLPS010000162.1 GCA_026400075.1 Polaromonas sp. | reverse complement strand
GGGCAGTTGCAGGTTGATGTACTGGCCCGCCTGAAAGTCCAGCGCCTCGCCATCACCGAGCTTGATCCAGATGCCTTTGATCGTCGGCGTCAGGGTTTCAATGCGGCTGACCACGCCCTGGTAGTCGCGCACCGGCAGGTTGCGCGAGTCTTCATCGGACTCGATTTCGACCTCGATGACGGCGTCGCTTTCGAGCCGGGCGCAGCAGGCCAGGCATTTGCCCTCTTCGCGCTCGTAGTCCATCAGCGCAAAGTTCGAGGCGCTGCCGTGGTCAATCTCGCCGTCGGTGACGCTGATTTTGCAGGTGCCGCAGTAACCCTGACCGCAGGCATGCGGCAAAAAAATGCCCGCCCGCAGCGCGGCGTCCAAAATGCTCTGGCCGTCTTCGACCTCAATCGTGCGGCCCAGCGGCTCTATGGTCAGCTCGTAGCTCATAAATTTGTCTCCGTCAAAATGTCAGTGCGCGCCCATCGCCTGCGCGCCCCTCAACCGTTTTTTTAGTAACCCGTGCCTGCCAGGCCGTTCAGGCCCGGCGTCGTGAAGCGGATCAAGTCCTTGTGGCCGATGCCGTTTTCAGCCAGCGTTTTTGTCCGGTCTGGCGTGAACGGCTGGCGCGAATTCAGCCAGGTCACGGCGGCCCAGTCGATCTGCGCAAAATCCGGGTGGCTGCGGTAGCTGTCGGTGATGTACTTGTCGATGATCTCGGCAAACAGCGTGTCCGGCGTCAGCGCCAGCACGAAGGGGCGGGAAAACATGCGGTGCTTTTCCCAGTTGACATACAAGAGCTGCTTGCCCTTGAACTTGGCCAGGGCGTCGCGGGACTCAAACCGGTAGTCGGCCAATGCGTTGACAGTCATGTTGATCTCCTTCGTTTTAGTTTTTGGTCGCCTGGTCGCGCCAGGCAGCAAAGTTTTTCTGGTCTTGCGAGCCCTTGAAGTCGCCGGTCGAGTTCGGATCAAGCCGCCAGTAGTCGGCAATGTGTTCGCCGGGATTGAAGTCGGGCGCATCGGTATCGACGCCTTCATTGGCGCAGTTGCCCTGCAGCGCCTGGTGCGACGAGATGTAGGTCTGCACGTATTTTTCCGGCTCGTGCTCGAAAATTTCCTGGCAGTGGTCGGAGCAGAAATGGAATTTTTCGCCCTGGTACACCGTCTCGCGGAAACAGGTCTCCATCGGCTCGCCCGGCTCGTTGAACTTGATGGTGCTGACGCAGACCTGGCAGTTCATCGGCTGGGTTTTGTTGTTGAAACGCTGGCCTTCTTTTTCCATCTTGGCCCAGAGTTCGAGCGTCGGGCGGTAGTATTTGTCGAAGGTGTTCGGGTATTTTTCCGACAGCCAGTCCAGCTCGTCGGGCTCGGGAACGGTCAGGTGAAACGGCGTCGAATCGGGCTTCATGTAAAAACCGATCCAGGTCTGGTGCGTGACATGCTCTTTTTCTTCGACGGTCTGGGCAAAGCATTTGGGCACCGTGATGCCGTAGCGGGCCAGGTCGCCAAACAACGCGGCGCCGTTTTGCTCGAAGTAAATTTCCCAGGCTTCCTTGAAGCTCATGATGCGCTTGGGCAGCATGTAGTCCATCATCATGCCGATGCTGGCGAGCTTGCGCGTGCCGCGCCAGGTCCATTTGTCGATCCAGCGCTGCACGATGGGCAGGTTGTCCGGGTCTTGCTCCAGGATGAACTTGATGCACTCCAGGCCCAGCGTCATGTGGCGCGCCTCGTCGGACTGGGCCGAAAAGCCCACCGTCATCGCCGCCATGTCGCCGTTGTAGGCGGCGCCGGAAATGAAGGGCAC
>JAPLPS010000394.1 GCA_026400075.1 Polaromonas sp. | reverse complement strand
CGCCATCGTCGCCGCCAAGGAGCTGTTTCATGTCTGCTACTGGGTGGCGCGCACCTACGCCGAGCGCGTGTGGCCCGACCCGGCGCTGGCCTTTTCGGAAGCGCTGATTCCCCGGCCCCAGACCGCGACATCGGCGCCCGCCACGCTTGCCCAGCTCCAGAAGCTCGAAACCCAGCTCGCCGAGCGCGACGAAAAGCTCTCGGCCCTGCTGGGCGACAAGGCAGCGCTGAGCAGCGAACTGCAGCAGCTGCGCGAACAGGTCGCCGCCGCGAAGAAAACCAACGCCGCCACGCCCGACACGCACGACTATTCGGAGGCCCAGACCCGCGAGGCCATCATCGACCTGCTGCTGCGCGAAGCGGGCTGGACGCTGGACGCGAAAAAGAACTGTGAAATCGAAGTCAGCGGCATGCCCAACGCCAGCGGCAAGGGCTTTGTGGACTATGTGCTGTGGGGCGACGACGGCAAGCCGCTGGCGCTGATTGAGGCCAAGCGCACCCGCCGCGACGCCAGCGTAGGCCAGCAGCAGGCGAAGCTGTACGCCGATTGCCTGGCGCAGCAATACGGCCAGCGCCCGGTGATTTTCTACACCAACGGCTACACGCACTGGTTGTGGGACGACGCGATGTACCCGCCGCGTGCGGTGCAGGGTTTTTTCAAAAAGGCGGAGCTGGCGCTGCTGGTTCAGCGCCGCAGCAGCCGCAAGCCGCTGGTCGGCGCGGCCATCAACGAGGGCATCGCCGGGCGCTATTACCAGACCCGCGCCGTGCGCCGCATCGGCGAGACGTTTGAAAAAGACCGCCAGCGCAAGGCCCTCGTCGTGATGGCCACCGGCGCGGGCAAGACGCGCACCGTCATCGCGCTGGCCGATTTGCTGATGCGCTGCAACTGGGCCAAGCGCGTGCTGTTTCTGGCCGACCGCGTGGCGCTGGTGAATCAGGCGGTCAACGCGTTTAAAAAGCACCTGCCCGACGCCGCGCCGGTCAATCTGGTGACGGACAAAGCCACCGAAGGCCGGGTGTTCGTCTCCACCTACCCGACGATGATGGGCCTGATCGACGAAGCCACCGACGGCCAGCGGCGCTTTGGCGTCGGGCATTTTGACCTGATCGTCATCGACGAGGCGCACCGCTCGGTGTACGAAAAATACCGCGCCATCTTCAACTATTTCGACTGCCTGCTGGTCGGCCTGACCGCCACGCCCAAGGACGAAATCGACCGCAACACCTACGGCCTGTTCAACCTCGAAACCGGCGTGCCGACTGACGCCTACACGCTCGACCAGGCCGTCGCCGACGGCCATCTGGTGGCGCCGCTGGCGGTGTCGGTGCCGCTCAAATTCCAGCGCGAAGGCATCAAATACAACGATCTGAGCGAAGCCGAACAGGAACAATGGGACAGCCTCGACTGGAACGACGACGGCCAGCCGCCGCCCGACGCCGTGGACGCCGCCGCGCTGAACCAGTGGCTGTTCAACACCGACACGGTGGACAAGGTGCTGGCCCACCTGATGACACGCGGCGAAAAAGTCGCGGGCGGCGACCGGCTCGGCAAAACCATCGTCTTCGCCCGAAACAACGAGCACGCCAATTTCATCGCCCAGCGCTTCAACGCCAACTACCCGGAATACAAGGGCGAGTTCGCCCGCGTCGTGACCTACAAGACCGAATACGCCCAGAGCCTGATCGACGCTTTTTCCAGCAAGGACAAGGCGCCGCACATCGCCATCTCGGTGGACATGCTGGACACCGGCATCGACGTGCCGGAGGCGGTGAATCTGGTGTTTTTCAAAACCGTGCGCTCGCCGACCAAGTTCTGGCAGATGGTCGGGCGCGGCACCCGGCTGTGCCCGGATTTGTTCGCGCCGGGCGAGCACAAAAAGCAGTTCTACCTGTTTGACTACTGCCAGAACCTCGAATTTTTCAGCCAGAACCCGGCGCATTCCGACGGCTCGGCCAGCGAACCGCTGGGCGCCCGGCTGTACAATGCGCGCCTGAATCTCATCACGGCGCTGGATCAGCGCATGGCGAACCAGCCAGCCGCCCAGCAGCCGCCCGCCAGCTACAGCACCACGCGGAACGAGCCGGAACTGCGCGTCCAACTCGCCAGCCAGCTGCAGCAAATCGTCGCGGGCATGAACCGGGACAATTTTCTGGTGCGGCCCCAGCGCCAGTACGTCGAAAAGTTTGCCCAGCTTGACGCCTGGAAAACGCTGGACCCGTCGGAGCAAACCGACATCGCCGCCCATCTGGCCCGCCTGCCCACGCAGCACCCGGACGACGACGAAGAGGCCAAGCGCTTTGATTTGCTGGTGCTGCGTATCCAGCTCGCCCTGCTGCAGGGCCAGCGCAGTTACGGCCGCCTGAAAGGCCAGATCTGCGCCATCGCCGCCGCCCTCGAAGGACAAAAAGCCGTGCCGCTGATCGACGCGCAAATGGCGCTGATCCAGGCCATCGGCGGAGAAGACTGGTGGCAGGACGTGAGCGTCGGCATGCTGGAAAACGCCCGCAAGCGCCTGCGCGGGCTGGCCCACCTGATTGAAAAATCAAAAAAGGCGGT
>JAPLPS010000301.1 GCA_026400075.1 Polaromonas sp. | reverse complement strand
CGTGTATTTCGGTCATGTCCATGAGGGCTCCCGGTAGCGGCTTTTAAATGGGTTTAATTAAACCGCACATAGTCGAAATCGACCGGCTGGCGGTTGATGCCCATGACCGGCGGCGCAATCCAGTTGGCAAACTTGCCCGGCTCGACGCAGCGGCCCATCAGGCTGGCGACATAAGCGCGGTCCTGGTTGCTCGGCAGCCACTGATCGACCGAAGCGGCCCATTCGGCTTCCGAAATCACGCGGCCTTCTGGCGAGACCTTCACGCCCGAGAGCGCGCCGATGCTGCGGTGAAACGCCTTGTGCGGCACGCGCAGATGCACCGGAATGCCCGCCTTGTCCAGCACCTTGTTCCAGCGCTCGACGCCTGCAATCGAATCCTTGATGTAGTCGTCGCGCAGCACTTCGTTCAGCGCGTTGAGCATGGGCACTTCTTTTTCGATCAGCTGGCCGTCTTTGGCGGCGAGCACCTTGTAGGTCTGGCCTTTCAGAACATGGTCATCAAGGCGCTTGCCTTCTTCATAGCGGCCCTTCAGGCCGGAGCTGTAGAAGGTGGCGGCGTTGCTCGACTCGTCGGCACCGAACCGGTCAATCGTCACGCTGAAGTGGAAATTGATGTAACGCTGGATCGTCGGCAGGTCGATCACGCCAGCGGCGCGCAGCTTGCCCACGTCGTCGGTTTTGAGCTCGTTCATCTTTTGCGCGGTGCGCTGGATGACGCGGGAAATGCCGCTCTCGCCGACAAACATGTGGTGCGCTTCTTCGGTCAGCATGAACTTGGTCGTGCGCGCCAGCGGGTCGAAGGCGCTTTCGGCCAGCGCGCAGAGCTGGTATTTGCCATCGCGGTCGGTGAAGTAGGTGAACATGAAAAAGCTCAACCAGTCCGGCGTGGCTTCGTTGAACGCGGCCAAAATGCGCGGGTTGTTCGCGTCGCCGCTGCGGCGCTCCAGCAGGCCTTCGGCTTCTTCGCGGCCATCGCGGCCGAAATGCTTGTGCAGCAAATAGACCATCGCCCACAGGTGGCGGCCTTCTTCGACGTTGACCTGGAACAGATTGCGCAGGTCGTACATGCTGGGCGCGGTCAGGCCCAGGTGGCGCTGCTGCTCGACGGAGGCTGGCTCGGTGTCGCCCTGCGTGACGATGATGCGGCGCAGGTTGGCGCGGTGTTCGCCGGGCACATCTTGCCAGGCTTTTTCGCCCTTGTGGTCGCCAAAGTGAATGGTGCGATCCGCCTCGCCGGGATTCAGAAAGACGCCCCAGCGGTAGTCGCGCATCTTGACGTGGCCAAACTGCGCCCAGCCATTCGGATCGACGCTGACGGCGGTGCGCAGGTACACGTCCATGTCGGTTGAACCTTCGGGGCCGACGTCGTCCCACCAGTTGATGAAGTTGGGCTGCCACTGCTCCAGCGCGCGCTGCAAAGTGCGGTCGTCGCTCAGGTTGACGTTGTTCGGAATCTTTTCGCTGTAATTAATGCTGGACATGAGTGTCTCCAATAAACGAGGCTGATTCGGGGGAAAAGATTGGGTTGCGGCGCGCCACCCGGATCGCGCCGCACAACGGGGACTTGTGTTTAGACGCGGTTCCAGTCGAACACGGACTTGTCGCCCTTGCCATAGACCTTCAGCGCGCCTTTTTCGCCGACGGCGTTGGGGCGCTGGAAAATCCAGTTCTGCCAGGCGGTCAGTCGGCCAAAAATGCGGGTAAACATGTTCTCGGTGCCGTTGAAGCGCAGGTTGGCTTCCATGCCGGTCAGCGCGTCCGGCGACATGGCGACGCGCTCTTCGATGGCAATGCGCAGCTCGTCGGCCCAGTCGATGTCGTCCGGGTTGGCGGTGACCAGACCGAGCGCGAAAGCGGCGTCGGCGTCCAGCGCCTGGCCGAGCTGGGCGCGCACCGCTTCGAGCGCGGGCGCTTCATCGTAGAAGCGACGGCCCAGGCGGCTCTGGCCGGTGATCATCGGGTACAGGCCAAAATTGGTTTCGGCAACGCTGATCTTGGGCGTGAGCGCCTCGTCATCCGGCAGCGCCAGCTGGTAGCTGCGGTCGCAGGCCAGCGCCAGCTCTAAATCGGTGCCGACAAAGCAGGAGCCAGCTTCAATCAGCGCAAACAGGCTGCGCGACGACAGATCCAGGCGGCTGAAAGTGCGGCGCAGCAGGCCGATGGTTTCGCGCACCAGCCAGTGGTTCTGGTTCGCCAGCAGCACAGCGTCCATTGCCTGCACGGCGCTAGCGTCGCCTTCAGTCTTGATCAGCCAGGTGCCGATTTCGAGTTCGTTGGTGCGCATCATCAGGATGGCGTCTTCCAGCTCGCGGGCCAGCACCAGCGGGAACCAGTCGGCGCCCAGCGCTTCGATCCCGGCGATGTCGGTTGGCTGCGCGCCGCTTGGTGCTTTAACAGTCCAGGTGGCAGTGCGCTTGGCGCGGTCGATGTCGATGCTGACGTTGCCGTAGCGCAGCGCGTCGGCTTCAACGGTGCGGTTCAAGGGCTGGAGCGACACGCCTTTGCTGTCGGCGGGGCGGTCGCTTTGCGCGGCCAGGGCTTCGGCACGGGCTTGCACTTTTTTGCTGAAATCAACGGCCTTGGCGATGTCATCGACCAGACGCCAGTCTTTGGCTTTCTGGCCGCGCACGCCTTCGAC
>JAPLPS010000182.1 GCA_026400075.1 Polaromonas sp. | reverse complement strand
GTGAGTTCCATCAGGCCGGTGGGCAGCGCCACGCTGCGCACGTCGCTCGTGGTCACGGCGGCTTTGCCCGTAAGCGGCGAGTCCAAGACGGTGCTCATGGCAGTTCCGTGGCGAACGAGATTTCCCCCACGCGAAGCCCCGCGCGAACCTCTGGCACGGCCAAATCGTCAAAACCCCGGTCAAAGCCCGCCAGCGCCAGATACGGCAGGTTCGGGCCGGCCAGACAAGCCATTGCAATGCCGCCGGACATGCGCGGGTTGATTTCGAGCAGGCCCAGGCCGTTCTGGCCTTCGCGGAACTGCACGTTGAAAACGCCGTTCAGGCCATAGGCGGCGGTCAGCTGGCGGGTGCTTTCGAGAATGTCGTCGCGCAGGTCTATGGTTTGGCCTTGCCCGGCCAGCAGCGGCTTTTTGCGCGGCACGGCGCAGACCAGCCGCCCGTGGTCGCCGACGCAATCGACGCTGAATTCGTGGCCATCGAGATATTCCATCACCAGCATCGGGCGAAATGTCTCCATCGCTGCAAAACCGCGCCGCAAGTCGTCCAGTCCGATGTGGTACTGAACGCCCGCGAGCAGCAGTTGCGCGCTGGAGCGTTCTTCATCGAGCACGCTAAAGCCCAGGCCATAGACCGACACCGAGGGCTTGATGCACAGTTTGGGATGGTCTTGGCGCAGCTCGCGGTAAGCCGCGTCAAACTGCGCCGCCGTCTCGACGACGCGAAAGGCTGCTGGCGGCGTGGAGCAATCGACGCTCTGGTAAAAGCGCGCCTTGTCGTGCAGCAGGTCTAGCATTTCCGGAGCGGCGACGCACAGCACGCGCGTGCCCTGTGTCTCGAACTGCGCCCGCTCGGCGCTGATCAGGCTGGCCTCTTTGCCGGGAATGAAAATGCCAATGCGCTGCGTCTGGCAAAAATCCAGACACCAGGCCAGATAGGCCGGGCCGGTCAGCCCGCTGGGCTCGACGGCGGACGTATGTGCGGCCAAAAACGCCGGGGCATGTGGATTTGTGCTGCTGCAGACGATTTCATAATCGCCCGCTGTATCCGCTTCACGGATCAGGCGAATGGCCGCGCCTACGGATGAAAATGTTTTGTTGAACCAGACGCGCTGCATGATGGGTGGATAGTGGGTGGCGGTTGATTAGCGGTGGATTAGCGGGTGTTAGCGGTTCGAGCGGCTGCCCATTGTTTCTTTTTTCATCCACTCGACAAAGGCGTCGCGGTTGCGTGAGCAGACGTAAATCTTGCCGGTGCCGCTAAAGCGCAGCACGATGCCTTCGCCGCTTTTAAAACTGTTGACCATATTGCCCAGCATGCCGCTCAGGCCGCCGCCGCTGCTGCCGGTGGTGACGGAAATCTCGTAGTGCAGCGTGCTGTCCCAGCAGACGACGTGCGAGTTGTCAATGATCATGTCCTTGCCCGGCGAGACTTCGAGCTGGAACATCGAGCCAAAGCCCGACACCACCACCTGGCCGCTGCCCGAGGTTTCCATGACGAAAAAACCGCCCGACTGCGCAAACAGCGCGTTGCCGATGTTTTGCGTGCGCACCTTCATTTCGGTGCCCGAAGTGGCGGCGACAAAAGCGCCGTCGTTGAGCAAATACTGGCGCTGGCCGACGTCGATGACTTCCAGCGCGCCGGGCAACACCGGCGACAGCAGGCAGTCGCCGTCGCCGCGCACCGCCTCAATGCGCTGCTGGAAAAACGACTCGCCATTGGCAAAACTGCGCAGCAGCGCCCGGCCCAGGCCGCCGTTCATGCTGCCCTTCAGATCGAGCGTGGCTTCCATCATCACCATCGCGTCGGATTCGCAATAGATCTGGTCGCCTTTGCGCAGCGAAACGTGCAGGAAGGGATCGACATCGCCGGTGGAGGTAAAGACAGTCATGGCAGTGGAAAGTTAAAAAGAGGGTTTAAAAAGCGGTGCGTTATTCAGAGCAGGCCGTGCCCGGCGGCCAGTTTCAGCCAGCCCGGATATTCGGCCATCAGCAAGTCGTACAGCGCTGCATCAGAGTGCTCGTCGGGCGCGCTGACGGAGAAATAACTGGCGTTGTCAATCAGGCGGCCCGGCAGTTTGTCCAGGCTTTCGAGAAACGGAAAATCCGAGTCAAAAAAAGCCGCCAGCAGTTTATTTTTTGATTTGCTGCCCTGGCCGATGCCCATGAACTGCCAGAAAATCGGCTCCAGACTAGACCAGCGCAATTGCTCGCTGGTGACGGCCTTGTCGGTGGTCGAGCCATCGGTCACGAACATCACGTACACCGGCAGCGCCGCCTTGAGCGGGCTGCTCCTGGCGCCGCCCGCCACATCGGGAAAATAAAACCGGCGTATCGCCTCCATCGCGCTGCCGTAGCGGGTATCGCTTTCGAGCGGGTGCTGCTGGAGAACCCGGCCGATATAGCCATCGCAGTTGGACAAGCTCATCGCCAGCGGCTGATGCACGCGCTTGCCGAACAGGAATACGTCAATCTCGCCGTCGTCATCGAACTGGCAGGCCAGCGCCAGAATGCGCTCGGCAAACGCCTGCACCAGCCCTTTGCGGTACAGCGCGCTCATCGAGCCGGAAATGTCCAGGCACAGGCAGACGCGGGCGCGGTGGCTGGACAGGCCGACTTTTTCCAGCGAAACGCCCGCCTGTTTGACCAGGCTGACGAGCTGCGGCGCTTCGCGCGCCACGCGCTTTTCCAGCGACACTTTGGCTGACGGCTCGGCCGGTTTTTCTGGTGCGGCGGGCGCGGCCCCAGCGGCCCCAGCTTGCGGCGCGGGCGCCTCCTCGACGGCGCCGCCAAAGTGCCTGACCAGCGCGTCGAGTCCGCCATCAAAGCCCTGGCCGACGGCCATGAAGCGCCATTCGCCGTCTTTGCGGTAAAACTCGCCGAGCATCAAGGCCTGCTCGGCGGAAAAATCTGCGCCGGTGAAGGCAAAACGCGCCAGTTCGCGCTCACTGTGGCTTTCTAAAATTCTCAAATGCCCGGCGCTGATGCGCGACATGGCTGCGCCGCCGCTGGTGCTGACCGCGATCACGACGCGTTCCAGCAAGGCGGGCAGCTTGTCGAGCTGAAAGGCGAAACCCCCGGTGTCATTGGCGACAGCGCAAACTTCAACCCCGCCGCACGGCGTGCGGGGCTGGTTGAAGAAGGTCATGTAATCGTCGCTGAGCAGTTTGCCGGTCGCATCCAGCCCGAAACAGGCGAAATCCACCGGCAAACCCAAGGCGGCAAGCCCCACCCGAAAAGCGCCTGCCGGGACTGTGTCCCGCAGTTTCAGGCGTTGGCCTTTTGCGAGCTGAGTCATGCCGCCCTCGGGAATCAGGCGCTGATGCCGAAAGAGCGCGCCAGCGGTGCCAGACCGCCCGCAAAACCCTGGCCGATAGCCTTGAACTTCCATTCGCCGCCGTAACGGTAGATTTCGCCGAAGATCATCGCCGTTTCCGTCGAGCTGTCTTCCGACAGGTCGTAGCGGGCGAGTTCCTTGTCGCCGTTGGCGTCCAGGCAGCGGATGTAAGCCTTGCTGACCATGCCGAAGTTTTGCTTGCGCGCTTCAGCGTCGTGAATCGTCACGCCGACGGTGATTTTTTCGATGTCAGCTGGAACCATTGCCAGGTCGATGCTGATTTTTTCATCGTCGCCTGCGCCGCTGCCGCTGGTGTTGTCGCCCAGGTGGGTGACGGAGCCATCGGTGGATTTTAGGTTGTTGTAAAAAATAAAATCGGCGTCCGAGCGCACTTTGCCGTCGGTCTTGAGCAGGAAGGCGCTGCCGTCCAGGTCAAAAGCGGCGCCGTCGGTGGCGCGCGGATCCCAGCCCAGGCCGATGACCAGCTTTTTGAGGGACGGGGCTTCTTTGCTCAGGTTGACGTTGCCGCCTTTTTGCAGACTGATGGCCATAATGAATTGCTCCTTGAAAAATCGTTGATTAAAAAATGAACTGGCAAGAAAGTTATTTACTGGACATCCACGCCGTGCTGAATAGCCAGTGCGCGCAGACCGCCCGCATAACCCTGGCCGACGGCCTTGAATTTCCACTCGCCGCCGTAGCGGTAAATTTCGCCGAAAACCATCGCGGTTTCGGTTGAATAATCTTCCGACAAATCAAAGCGGGCGATCTCGACATTGGTTTCGATATTCACCAGACGAATGAAAGCGTCATGCACCATGCCGAAATTTTGCTTGCGCGCCTGGGCTTCGTGAATCGTCACGGCCACGACCAGCCGGGTAATCGCAGCGGGCACCTGGGCGAGCTTGATTTTCAGCGCCTCGTCGTCGCCGTCGCCCGCGCCGGTGCGGTTGTCGCCGGTGTGCTCGATGGAGCCGCAGGATGAGCGCAACTGGCCATAGAAAATAAAATCACTGTCTGAGCGAACCTTGCCGCTTTCAGTCACCATGAAAATGCTCGCGTCCAGATCGAAATCGACACCATCCGTGGCGCGCGCATCCCAGCCCAAGCCCAGCAGCACCTGCTTGAGATTGGGGTCGGTTTTGGACAGATTGACGTTGCCGCCTTTTTGCAGACTGATGGCCATTTCAATTGCTCCCGTTAAACAAGTAAAAAGTAATACCTAAATTTAGACGCTTAACAATTCAGGGCTTGCGCTGTTTGCTGGCGTTTATAGCGGATGGAAGACCATATCGACAGGCCAATAAAGGCCACGCCCGACAGGCCGGTAAACCATTCAGAAATATGAAACTTCACGCTGGCCAGCATGATCAGCGCCAGAATGCCGATGGCGTAATGCGCGCCATGCTCCAGATAAACAAACTCTTCGAGCGTGCCCTTGTGAACCAGAAACACCGTCATCGAGCGCACAAACATCGCGCCAATCGCCAGGCCCAGCATAATAATCACGACATCGCTGGTAATGGCAAAAGCACCAATCACGCCGTCAAAGCTGAAGGAGGCATCCAGCACTTCGAGGTATAAAAATCCGCCAATGCTGCCGCGCTTGATGGCGGTGCCGATGACCGGGTCATTTTCTTCCTCTTCGAGCAGGCCGCTGAGAAAGCCGACGGCCAGATAAACCGTAATACCGCCGATACCGGCCATCATGACGGAGAGTTTTTGCGCTTCAGGCACCAGTGAGACACAGCCAAAGACAGCGGCTAGTGCGGTCAGCGTGGACAGGCCTTCGTTGCCGTGCTTGCCGAGTTTTTCTTCAATCCAGCCCAGCCAGTGCAGTTCTTTTTCCTGGTCAAACAGGAAATTCAAAAATACCAGCAGCAGGAAGGAGCCGCCAAAAGCTGCCACCTGTGCATGGTTGGCGGTCAGGTGTTTTGAATATTCTTCAGGGGTATTCAAGGCCATCGTCATGACATCGACCAGCCCGAGGCCGGTGGCAATCGAGACGATCAGGATCGGAAATACCAGCCGCATGCCGAAGACCGCAACGATAATGCCGACGGTCAGAAATAGCCGTTGCCAGAAGGGATTCCAGGTACGCAGCACCGAGGCATTCACCACCGCATTATCAAAAGAGAGGGATACCTCCATGATGGCGAGAATGCTGGTAATGAACAGGGCTTGAAGCAAGCCTGTCATGCCATTCAGGTTATACCCCCACCATGCGGCCAGACCCAGACAAATAAAGGTGACTAAAAATGAAATTCTGAAATATTGCATGCGGATACCATAAATAATTTTTGCAGCTGTTTGAAATTCAAATAACCCTGCATGACGCAGCGCGGATGGCTATTGCGTGACTGCACCGAGGGAGGCTCGGGTTGCAAATTGACACACCATCTTACCCTTGAAGGGCGCTGTTCCGCAAAGTTCAATTCAGACAGCTGGCAGGGGAATAGTCCTCCCAAAAGCGCAGAAAAAAAGGTGGAAATCAACGTGACGCTGTGATGACCACCCTGGCTGTTTTTCAGACCGTCATGCCGCCGGACACCTCAATGACGGCGCCGTTGACATAGCTCGCTTCGTCGCTGGCCAGAAAGGCGTAGACGTTGGCGATTTCCTCGGGCTGGCCCAGGCGCTTGAGCGGCACGCGGTGCTCCATTTCCTTCAGGACGCTGTCGGGCATGCTGGCCAGAATCGGCGTGGCAATGAAGCCGGGCGCCACTGCGTTGACGCGCACGCCCTTGGGGCCGAGCTCGCGGCTCCAGGTTTTGGTAAAGCCGATGACGCCGAATTTGGTCGCCGCGTAGTTGGTCTGGCCGAAGTTGCCGTAAATGCCGACGACCGAGCTGGCGTTCAAAATCACGCCTTGGCCCTGCGCAATCATGAGGTCGGCCACGGCCTGGGCGCAGTGAAACACGCCGCGCAGGTTCACGTCGATGACCCGGTCAAACTGCTCCAGCGTCATCTTGACCAGCCGGGCGTCCTGCGTGATACCGGCGTTGTTGACCAGCGTGTCGATGCGGCCAAA
>JAPLPS010000110.1 GCA_026400075.1 Polaromonas sp. | reverse complement strand
CCATCGCCGCCGATGTGCCCGCCGACACGCAAAAGCGCATCGGCGAAGTCCGGGCCGGTCTGAAAGACGGCACATTTGTGATCTGGAAAGGCCCGATCATCGACAACACCGGCAGGGAGCTGCTCGCCAGTGGCGCGGTAGCCGATGACAAATTCCTCAGCGGCTTGAAAACCTATGTCGCGGGCGTGCAAGGCAAGGTGCCGGTCGGCCATTAGCGCGCGACTGGCCTCTGCGGACGCCGCTTGCACGCTGAAGCCGCCTTGGCGCTGCTTTTTTACCGGAAAATCCGCTATCACTTCTGGAGTCTGCCGATGTCTTTGAATTTTCAAGTTCCCCCCGTGGCCGCCGGGCGCCTGCCCGAGCTGCTCAACATCATGCCCAAGGCCGAGTTGCACATCCACATCGAGGGCTCGCTGGAGCCGGAATTGATCTTCGCGCTGGCCAGTCGCAACGGCGTGGCGCTGCCTTACGCCAGCGTCGAGGCACTGCGCAGCGCCTACGCCTTCAGCAATTTGCAGAGCTTTCTGGACATTTATTACGCCGGGGCCAGCGTGCTGTTGGAAGAACAAGATTTTTACGACATGGCGCGGGCTTATTTTGTCCGAGCTGCGCAGGACAACGTGGTTCACGCCGAGCTGTTTTTCGACCCGCAGACGCATACGGCGCGCGGCGTCAGCATGGAAACCGTCATCAACGGCCTGCACCGCGCCTGCGTCGATGCCCAGGCCGAGCTGGGCGTGAGCGCGTCGCTGATCCTGTGCTTTTTGCGCCATTTGAGTGAAGAAGACGCGTTTGCCACGCTGGAGCAGGCGCTGCCGTTTCAGGACAAATTCATCGGCGTCGGTCTCGATTCCGGCGAAGTCGGCAACCCGCCGGAAAAGTTCGCCCGCGTGTTTGCGCGCTGCCGCGAACTGGGCTTTCACCTGGTTGCCCACGCGGGCGAGGAAGGCCCGCCCGCTTACATCTGGACGGCGCTCGATTTATTGAAAGTCGAGCGCATCGACCACGGCGTGCAGGCGAGCCGCGACGCGGCGCTGATGCGGCGGCTGGCCCAAGACCGCATCCCGCTGACGGTGTGCCCGCTGTCGAATTTGAAGCTGTGCGTGGTGCCGGATCTGGCCAGCCACAACCTGCGCGAACTGCTCGACGCCGGGCTGATGGCGACGGTCAACTCCGACGACCCAGCCTATTTTGGCGGCTATATGAACGAGAACTTCACCCAGACCTTCGCCGCCACCGGGCTGACAGCCCAGCACGCCTACCAGCTGGCGCGCAACAGTTTCGAGGCCAGTTTTATCGAGGCGTCCGACAAGCAGCGCTATCTGGCGCGGCTCGACGAGACGTTCGCCCGCTTCGCCAGCGCCTGAGTGCATCAGCAGGCGCTACTTCAAGGAAAAAGGTTCGAGCAAAATGATATCGACCGCCCCATAGCGGCCCGGCGACTCAAGGCCGGTGGGGGGGTATTCTTCAAAGCGGTTCGTCCCGGTGATGCTGTCCAGCGCGTCGAGAATGAATTTTTTCAGGTATTTCTCGCCCTCGTCCTTGCGGGCAAGCTCCTCATAGCTGGCATAGGTCAGCCGATCCGCCAGCTGGCGGTTGATGGCGTCTTTGCGGCGCTCAACGTCGCGGATGAATTTTTCCGAATCGTAAGAGCCGACTTTGATAAACAGCAGGGGAATGGATAAAACATGGTCCCGCTGGTTCTCGTCTTTCAGACTGAGCGTCATGACGCTTGAGGACAACTGAAGGGTTTTGGCGACCAGTCCTGCCGGGCGCTGGCCGGGTTCTGACGGTGGTGGTGGCAGGGGCAGGGACTGGGGTGCAAGATTGGCAGAATTTTGTTTCACAGCCTGCGCTCCGCCTTCGGCCTGCGCATCTAAATGGGGCAAGGGTTGGGGCGGTTTTTTTGGGGCCAGAAACAGGATCAGAAAACCGGACAGCAAAATCACTGAAATCAGCAGCCACGCATACCACGCGTTGTTTTTTGCAACGGCTTGCCGGTTCGGGGGCGTTCTGCGCAGGGGCTGAGCAGGATAGTTTTCAGATCTTCTTGAATAAACTTTTTCCGCCTGCTCCCTGAGTTGAAGGTCGTAAAGGCTTCGCTGGTTGTCGTCTGAAATGACGCCATAAGCCTGGGCGATCAGCGCGGCATGGCGGGCGGCTTCGGCATTGTCGGGATTCTTGTCCGGGTGATAGCGCTGCATCAGGCTTTTGTAGGCGGCCCTGACGACTTCCTTGCTGGCCTTGGGGTGGATTTCAAGTGTTTCGTAGTAATTCATTATCAGGGGGCTTGATCCGGCTGCCTGGACTCAGTCCAGCTTTTCAAAAGTAGTGATGGTTTGGTCATTTTCGCGAACCTGGAATTTCCCCGGTGCCGCCATGATGACCGGATTTATGTCGTGCTCAAGGCGGTTGCCGATTTTATGGCTCCAGATTATTTTTTTGTTTTTGTAGTCCCAGATCCCATACTGCAGCACGGCGCCATCGTCCTGTTTGATTTCCCATTCATTGTTTTCATACAAATACAACGGCGTCGCCAGTCTTGAGGATTGCCATTTTCCAATGAAAATCTTCCTGTCGGTAGTGTCCTGACTCTGGCAGCCGCCCAGAAGACAGGCGGCCGTCAATAGAAACGATGCTGCCAAGTGTGGCATGCGGTGCCCAAACTGGCAGAAATTTTTCAGCGGCTGAGTGTTTGGCGCCATCTTTCCTTTTCCCTTTCAATGCGGTTGCGTTCAGCCTGTTCGCTGGCTCGCTTTTCTTCGTCTTGATAGCGTTTATTTTGAGCCTCTTCGCGTGTATCACGGTCTGCCTGTTCCCTGGCTTTATTTTCTGAATATTGAAGATTGGCTGAGACCTGATCGGCGCGTCGCCTGGCTTCTTCTTCAAATCGCCTGGCGCTCTCTTCGGCTTTTTGTTTATCACGTTCAGCCTTGAAGGCATCACGTTCAACGGTGCGGTTTTCATTTTCCTTGCGCCGCTCTTCTGCTTCCAGCAGTTCGACTTCGGCTCGGGTTTTGACTCTGACGCCATGCGTCTGGTAATACTCCTGAATAATCGCCTTTTCTTCAGCTTTGGCTGCTGCACCTGAACTCATGCCAGCGTTTCGATTGAAAAACAGCAATGACATCACCTGAAGAACCATCCATCCGGCGAGCATAAAGCCCAGAAACATAATGATTTTTTTAAGGGACGGCGTCAGGCCAAAGGCGCCCGATGGCGCTGGCCCCTGGCAATTTCCAGGGCTGTTAAAGACACCGATGTCGGATTTCATCGACAGCGCATCAACGCGCAGTGAAATGGCTTCGGCGCGCAGCGCCAGGGCTTCGGCCTTGAGCGACATCGCCTCGGCGTCAGGCCGCAGGGCGATGGCATTTGACGCTGCAGCCTCAGGGCGCACTGTCCGGCTGGCGGCGAGCTCGGCATCGTAAGCGGCGCGTGAGGCCGGAATCGACAGCATGTTGAACGCCAGATTGATCATTTTTAATTTCGAGTCGTAGTCCTCGGGCTTAAAAAGTTTTTGCTGGGATTTGAGGGCGAGTATCAGGCTGTCATAGCCCGCCTGGATCTCCTCATGGGTGGCGCCTGGAGGCAGGGCCAGTATTTCGTAGAAGGTTTTCTTTTGGGTCGCCACGGTGGGTACAGCTTTATAGAAGAATTAAAAATAATTTTTACCCAAACCTGGTGATGCGCAAGGGGGTAATTTAACAATATGAAACAAAGTATCGCATTTCAATGCGGTGTTGGACATCAGGATTTTGGTGTCAGGGGCAGGAAATTAGTCAGTTTGCTTTACCAGCTTCATTCGTGGGACTTGTCTGCCGCAAAAGTATGATGCCTGCTGTGCAACTGCCGGGCATCAAGGCAATATGAACCAAGGACAAGCAAACATGGCACTGCCATTACAGGAAAATCCGGCCGGGCCGGCCGCAGCCGCTGGCAGTGCGCGCGCCATTGCGCTGGCTGGGCTGGTGTCGCTGGCGGTGGCGATGGGCATTGGCCGCTTTGCCTTTACGCCGCTGCTGCCGATGATGCTGCATGACGGGGTGGTGGATCTGCCCGGCGCCAGCTGGCTGGCTAGTGCGAATTACCTGGGTTACATGCTGGGCGCCTTGCTCTGCACGCTGCAGCCGTGGCTGTGGGCGCGTTTCAGGTCGCCGCCTGCGCTGGCCTATGTCTGGCTGGTGCGCGCCGGGCTGGCCGCCACCGGGTTCCTCACGCTGGCGATGGCCTGGCCGATGCCTGCCGCTTGGCCCGCGCTGCGCTTTGCCGCTGGCATGGCGAGCGCGGTGGTGTTTGTCTATACCTCGGGCTGGTGTCTGGCGCGGCTGGCCCGGCTGGGCGTTCCGGCGCTGGGCG
Organism: Polaromonas sp.; assembly: GCA_026400075.1. Classification (GTDB taxonomy): domain Bacteria; phylum Pseudomonadota; class Gammaproteobacteria; order Burkholderiales; family Burkholderiaceae_C; genus Polaromonas. The sequence goes on along the minus strand of JAPLPS010000110.1, from coordinate 8,699 downwards.
GCATCATCTATGCCGGCCCCGGCGCGGGCATTGTCGTCAGCGGCCTGCTGGCCAGCGGCATGGTCGCCTGGGGCTGGACGGCGGCGACTGGCTGGCTGATTCTGGGCGTGCTGGCGTTCGGGCTGTCGGCGGCGGTGTGGCGGATTTTGCGCGGCGGTGAGCATCTGGTGGCGCTGGGCGCTGCTGGCGCTGCTGGTGGTGCGGTGGCGGCTGGCTCCGGCGCGGCGGCCCTGCCGCAGCACGGCCAGTCCGAGATGGCGCTGCTGACGCTGGCCTATGGCCTGGCCGGATTTGGCTACATCATCACGGCGACTTTTTTGCCAGTGATTGCCCGGGCCGCGCTGCCCGGTTCGGCCTGGCTGGATCTGTTCTGGCCGATTTTTGGCCTGGGCGTGATGGGGGGCGCGCTGCTGGCGGCGCGCATGCCGCATGGCGAGGATTTGCGCGTGCGCCTGGGCGTTTGCTACGGCGTGCAGGCGCTGGGCATTGGCGTGAGCCTGTGGAGCCCGAGTCTGGCCGGTTTTGCCATTGGCAGCCTGCTGCTGGGCGTGCCGTTTACCGCGATTACCTTTTTTGCGCTGCAGGAAGTGCGCCGCCTGCGCCCGGCCACGGCGGCCAGTTTTATTGGCCTGCTGACGGCCGCTTACGGTGTCGGGCAGATTCTCGGGCCGCAGCTGGTGGCGCTGCTGCTCAGGCGCAGCGCCAGCCGGGGCGAGGGCTTCACGCTGGCGCTCGAAATCGCGGCCGTGACGCTGCTGGTCGGCGCTGCGCTGTACGCCTGGATGGTCAAGGCCTATCCGATGCAATCGCCGGGCACCGCATCCGCGCGGATTTGAGAGCGGTGTCAGCTTGCCCGCGTCGGTTTCAAGGGCTGGTGCTTGCGTCTCTGCGGCACGTCGCCAGCCGATGGTGTACTGAACAGGGGTTTTACCTGCTGCCAGCACTGGCGCCTTAAAATACCCGCGTCAGCCTGCCGTCCCGGCGCGCTGACATTTTTTATTCCCGGGACCATGTAGAGGACTAACCATGTACAAAAACCTCGCTGTCACGCCCGTGGCCGCCTGTTTTATTGCCCCCGTTTTTTGTCGGCTTGACGTTCAGGACGGATTCACGTCATGAGCTACCAGGTCAAAGAGATTTTCTACACGCTGCAAGGCGAGGGCGCCAATGCCGGGCGTCCGGCGGTGTTTTGCCGCTTTGCGGGCTGCAACCTGTGGTCGGGCCGTGAAGCAGACCGTGCCAGCGCCATCTGCCGCTTTTGCGACACCGATTTTGTCGGCACCGACGGCACCCTGGGCGGCAAGTTCAGGGACGCCGACACGCTGGCCGATCAAATCGCCGCCCAGTGGCCTGCAGGCGACAGCGACCACCGCTTTGTCGTGATGACCGGCGGCGAGCCGCTGCTGCAAATCGACAGCGCCCTGATCGCCGCGCTGCACGCGCGCGGCTTTCAGATTGCCGTCGAAACCAATGGCTCCCTCGCCGCGCCCGAGGGCATCGACTGGCTGTGCGTCAGCCCCAAGGCCGGTGCGCCCTGGGTGCAGCGCGAAGGCCAGGAGCTGAAAGTCGTCTGGCCGCAGCCTGAACTGGATCTGGACGCGCTGGAAGCGGCCCACTTCACCCACCGCTATCTGCAACCGATGGACAACCCCGAGCGCGAGCGCAACACCGACACCTGCATTGCGCTGTGCCTGACGCGCCCGGCCTGGCGCCTGAGCCTGCAGACCCACAAAATTACCGGCATCCGATAAATGACTTTTCCTATGACTTGCGAAATCAGCCAGACCTTCTTTTTTGACGCCGCCCACACGCTGGACCGCGCCATTGAAACCGAAAGCAGCAAGCGCGTGCATGGCCACACGTATAACGCCGAGGTGTTTATCGCTGGCCAGCCAGATCCGAAAACCGGCATGGTGATGGATTTGGGGCTGGTGCGCCGTGAGGTGGCCGAGTTGCGCGAGCAGCTCGATCACCACCTGCTCAACGAGGTCGAAGGCCTGGGCGCGCCGACGCTGGAAAACCTGTGCCAGTTCATCGCCAGAAAGCTCCAGCCCCGGCTGCCGGGGCTGAGCGCGGTGCGGGTCTGGCGCAACTCGATTGGCGACGCCTGCCGGGTGAGTTTGAAGTAATCTGGCGACCATGAAAGCCTACCGCGCCGCTATTCTTTACTTTGCTGACCAGAGCGCCGCCAGCCCGGCCCCTCCGCAAGCCATTCTTGAATCCGACGGCCTGATGATTACCGGCCCGAATGACCGGGGCTGGCAGGTGGTGCTGGCCGTCGGGCCGTACCAGCAGCTGGCGCCGCGCTTTGCCGGGGTGCCGGTCACGCATTTTCCGGGCCGCATCATCGCGCCGGGCTTTGTCGATATGCACATTCACTACCCGCAGGTGGACGTGATTGGCTCGCCCGCCGACGGGCTGCTGCCGTGGCTGAACGACTACACTTTTCCGCAGGAAACCCGCTTTGCCGCGCCGGCGCACAACGCGGCTGCCGCCGAATTTTTCATTGCCGAACTGCTGCGCAACGGCGTGACGACGGCGCTGGCTTTTGCCAGTTCGCACCCGGAATCGGTCGATGCGCTGCTGGCCCAGGCGCAAAAAAACAACATGCGCCTGATCGCGGGCAAGGTGCTGATGGACCAGCATTGCCCCGACGGCGTGCGCGACGACACCGAACAAAGCCTCATTGACACCGAGGCGCTGATCCAGCGCTGGCACGGCGTGGGTCGGCTCGGTTACGCGATCACGCCGCGCTTTGTACCGAGCTGCAGCGCGGCCCAGCTGCGCGGCGCGGGCGAGCTGGCGGCCAAATACCCGGACGTGTGGATTCAGTCGCATGTTGCCGAGAACCGGGACGAAATCGCCTGGGTGCGCGATTTGTACCCGCAGGCGCGCAGCTATTTGAGCGTGTATGAGCAGTTCGGCCTGCTGCGGCCACGCGCTGTGTACGCGCACTGCATTCATTTCAACGACGAAGACCGGGCCTTGATGCGCGAGAGTGGCGCGGCGGCGGCCATCAGCCCGACGAGCAACCTGTTTCTGGGCAGCGGATTTTTTGACTATGAACGCGCGCAGCAGGCGGGTTTTCAGTACGGACTGGCCAGTGATGTCGGTGGCGGCACCTCGTTCAGCCCGTTTCACACGATGCTGGCGGCTTATTACGTGGGCCGCGAAGGCCAGACCAAGACCGGGCTGTCGCTGACGCCGCAGCATCTGTGGTGGCAGCACACCGGGGGCGCGGCGCAGGCGCTGGGCCTGGGCGGGGTGGTCGGCAATCTGCTGCCTGGCTGCGAGGCGGATTTTGTGCTGCTCAACCCGCAGGCGACGCCGCTGCTGGCGCGCCGAATGGCTCAGGCCGCGAGTCTGGACGAACTGTTGTTTGCGATGATTGTGTTGGGTGACGACCGGCTGGTGGAGCGGGTGATGCTTGCCGGGTCTTGAGCCGCGTGCTGGCGTCAAGTATGCGAATGCTTAACTGGTCAGCTTTTTCTCGCGCAGGTGACGAGCCAGGCCGCAGTAGCCGTCTTTGCTCATGATTTCGCTTTCTGTCTTGGCGGGCAGCAGTTTTTCCTTGAGCTTGGCGGCGGCCTGCGGGCCTTGAGACTCGCGAATGAAGCCCATGATGTGTTCAAACTTCAACACCTCGGCCTGGCAGCGATCCTTGCTTTCGGGGGCCGCTGTGGCGGGGGCTGCTGTGCCGGGGGCTGCTGTGCCGGGGGTGGCGGGCCGGTTTTGCGCTTGTGCGGGGAAGAGGCCGCTGAGCAGCGTGAGTACGGCTACGGTAAAAAGGGTTACGTATTTCATAGGTATTTCTCCTGTCATGAAAATGATGAGCTTGAAGTATAAGCGGGTCATTTTTGTTATGTTGCACTGCAGCAAAAAATACATTTGTTAAGGTCTTGCTGCAACAAATGCTCGCTCAGCTTCGGGCCGGTCTGCGTTCTACAATCCCCGCCAGATATGGGAAGCACACGATGAGCATCAAAAGCGACAAATGGATACGCCACATGGCCGAGACCACCGGCATGATTGAGCCGTTCGAGCCCCGGCAAATCCGCGAGCGGGACGGTAACAAGATTATCAGCTACGGCACGTCCAGCTACGGCTACGACATCCGCTGCGCGCCGGAATTCAAGGTGTTTACGAACATCCACAGCACCGTGGTTGATCCGAAAAACTTCGACGAAAAAAGTTTTGTCGATATGAATGGCGACAGCTGCATCATTCCGCCCAACAGCTTTGCGCTGGCGCGCACGATGGAGTACTTTCGCATCCCGCGCAACGTGCTGACGATTTGCCTGGGCAAAAGCACTTATGCGCGCTGCGGCATCATCGTTAACGTCACGCCATTCGAGCCTGAATGGGAGGGTTACGTGACGCTGGAGTTTTCCAACACCACGCCGCTGCCCGCCAAAATTTACGCGGGCGAGGGCTGCGCGCAGGTGCTGTTCTTTGAAAGCGACAAGGACGATGTCTGCGAGACCAGCTACAAGGATCGGGGCGGAAAGTACCAGGGTCAGGTCGGCGTGACTTTGCCACGCGCCTGAGCTGGCGCATTGCTTGAGTGCAAGAGCATGGAAATTATCCGCAAGTCTGACAATGTCAAGGCTGGCGAATGAAATAATGGTGTGACCAATGTCGCTTTGGGTAACCATTTCTCAATTTTTCGCCAGGAAAAACCATGTTCCCTCGTTTCGCTTTTCATAAAACTCTCGCTCTTTCTGTGCTGCTCATGTCTGGCTGGACTGCGCATGCAGAGGGCCAGGCACCGCACTGGGCCTACCACGGCCATCACGGTGCGCCAGCCCAGTGGGGCGAGCTGGATCCGGCTTTTGAAACCTGCGCCAAGGGCGTGAAGCAAAGCCCGATTGATATTCGCAAAACGGTCAAGACGGCGTTGCCAGCCCTTGAGTTTGGCTACACCAGCGCTGCGCCGGTGATTGTCAATAACGGACACACGGTTCAGGTCAACCTGCCTGCGGGCCAGACGCTGAAAATCGGCGAGCAGAGTTACGAGCTGCTGCAGTTCCATTTCCACACCCCGAGCGAAGAGACGGTGGCGGGCAAGCATGCCGCGATGGTGGCGCATTTTGTTCACCGCAACGCGGCCGGTGAACTGGGCGTGGTTGGCGTGCTGCTGGAGCAGGGCAAGCAAAATCCAGCTTTTGACGGCATCTTCTCCCACCTGCCGCGTCCGGGTGAAAAAATCACGGTGGACAGCCTGACGCTTGATCTGGCGGTGCTGCTTCCGGCTGACAAGGGCTATTACGCTTACGAAGGCTCGCTGACCACGCCGCCTTGCTCCCAGGGCGTGAACTGGATGGTGCTGAAAACGCCGGTCAAACTCGGCGCCAATCAGATCAAGGCGTTTCGCCGTCTGTTCAATGCGAATGCGCGCCCGGTTCAGCCGCTCAATGACCGCATCATCAAGGAAAGCCTGTAGGCTTTTGCCAGATTCGGCGCTGCTTTAAAGGGCTTCCTGCCAGCGCACGGTGCCCCGGTAGGCGTGCCAGCTGGCATGGCCCAGCAGCGGCCCGATCAGGATCAGGCCAGCACCCCAGGGCAGCAGCGCCAGCGCAATCAGCGCCGTAATCAGCGCGCCCCACAGCAGCATCACGCCGGGATTGGCAAACATCACCCGGATGCTGGTGATGGCCGCTGAGATGGCGTCGGTGTCGCGATCCAGAATCATCGGGATGGAGACCACGGAGGTGGAAAACACCAGCATCGCAAACAGGCTGCCGACGGCCATGTAAACCGCCAGAAATTCCCAGTTGCCAGCGTTGAAAATGGCGTTCATCACGCCGGTGGTCGAGGGCATGCCGGTGTTGAAAAACACGGCAAACACCACCAGCGAAGCGCGGCCCCAGAGCAGTTCGAGCACGATCAGCACCAGCACCAGCATGCCCATGCTGCGGATGTGCGGCTCCCAGCAGGTCAGCGAGGCGCTGAGTTCGGGCTTGACGCCCTGCTCGCGGCGGCGGCTGACTTCATACAGGCCCATTGCCAGGAAGGGGCCAAGCAGCAGACAGCCCGAGGCGATTGACAGCGTGTATTCGGGTTTGGCCCGAAACACCACGCTCAGCGTCAGGGCCATCAGCCAGAAACAAAAACCGTAGAAAAGCGCGATACCCGGCTGCGCCCGCAGGTCACGCCCACCGGCGGCCAGCCAGCGAAAGGGGTCACCCAGGCTTAAGGCACGCATCAGCGCCTGCGGGCCGACCGGCGGTGGCAGCACATAGGGCTGCTCCATCACCGGCAACTCAGGGGCTGAAGGGGCTGAAGGCGCGGCTGGCGCAGCGGAGGGGCTGTCCGAAAAAGGCGGGGGTGTTGTCATGAGTCTTCCCAATAAGGAGGGCTGAGCAGTGTCAGCCATCAGCCTAAACCCTCAGCCCCGGCTTGGATAGTCAGGAAAACACCCGCAGGCGCTTCAGGCCATTGACGGGTCGGCGGCCATGTTGTCGAATTTCTTGAAATACTGGCGTGCCAGCGCCACCAGTTGCGGGTCGGTGGGGTGGTCGGTCGGCACCGAATCGACGATGACCTTGGCAATGGCCGCCTGGTGCTTGTCGCTCCAGTCGCGGAACTGGGTGCGCGCCAGGCCGGGGCCGGTCAGCAGCACTTCATGGCTGCCGCTCAGGGCTTGACCAATGTCGGTAAAGAAGGCCGCGTAGTCGTCGGCCTTGCCGTTGTGCTTGTGGTGGCTGCGGGACTTGATTCGCTGGGCTTGGACATGCTCACGGTCAAACATGACCACATGGGCTTCCGAATGATCCATCCAGACGACGGCGTGAAAAGTGCTCATGCAAGGCTTTCTTTTGAGGGGGTTGTGGAAATAAAAAATCTTCAGGCTGGGCGGCGGTGCTCGAATTTTTCCTGGCAGGGAATGCAGCGCGGCACTTCCGGGCTGGCCTGCAGCCGCGCTGGCGCGATGTCTGTGCCGCAGTCGATACATTCGCCGTAAATACCGGCTTCGATGCGGGCCAGGGCGCTGTCAATCATGGCCAGTTCTTCGGCTTCCCGGTCGTCAATGGCGAATTCGAGCTCGCGTTCGGTGGCCACCTGTGCGCTGGAGTCCTCGCGGCGGCTGAAGTGCTCGGCGGCCGCCTCGACCCGGCTGGCGCCGCCGCGCTGTGCGGCGATTTGCGCGAGCAGGCTGGCATGCATGGTCATCAGCTGTTGCTGGTAGGGGCTGGCTTGTTCTTTATTCATCATTTTGCGCGTGAAACCCCGGCCTTCAGGCCGGGGAGGTAGAGCAAGGAACACGAAGTGTTTCTTGCTGCGGTGGCGTACCTGTCACGTCCGTTTTTGCCACCAGTTGATAACCGTAGCCGTCGCCGCGCTGCACGATGGTGCAATAGCGGTGGGATACCCCTTGAACCAAACCATTGCTGGTCTGGATATTGAAATTGCCAGAAGCTCTGACAGCTACCCGTCCAATATGGCAACCCGTCTTCTTTCCCTTGGTGACTATCGCTTTCACCCGGTCGCCCGTTTGGAAGCCTTGGATGTTCTTAGAGCGGGTCAGGTAGCCCCGCACGCAGCCAAACTTGTCCAGCTGTGTGCGCTGGTAACTGCCGCGCCCCATCGCTTTGAGGCACAGCGTCGGCTTGTGCCAGCCGGTTATTGAGTTCACATGGCCGACACAGGCCGCATCGAGCGCATGGGTTTTAGGGATGCCCAACTGGCTTCGATTGAACTTTGTTCTACCGCCAGATGCGGTTTCAACGGCAAGACCCGTCGTTTTGAGGGCATTGACCAAGGCCCAGCGAGTTACATTGACGGCAGCGGCATCCTTGAGCGGACGCTTGGCTTGGGCCTGAATGCGCTTCAAACGCTCGGGCTGTTTCCTCAAAAAGTCTTCAATGCTTGTGGCCCCTTTTTGCTGATTGCAGCATTGACAAGCCAGCGCCAGATTGCTGATGCGGTTTGAACCGCCCTTGGACCTGGGCTGGATGTGCTCAATTTGCAGCGGCACGTTCTTGGCGCCGCAGTAGGCGCAAGTCCGGTTCCATTTCTCCAGCAGGTACTCACGCACCTCGTAGCCCGCAAGCGCTCCTTGCTGGTACTGCGCACCTTCAATTTCAGGATTTTCCAAAGCCTGCATGTCAAAGCAAACCAGTTCGGTACTGATGCTTGACACCGGCGCGAAGCGCTCCAGACGATAGACCCATGCCAGCGTCGTATCGACCCGGTGTTGCAAGCTGGGCGCCAGCCAGCCTGACTTTTTGTTGCCACGGTTCAGAAACCGTGCAGAACGGTAGCGCAAGTGACTGCGCCGCATTCTGCGGTGCCCGCGTCTGGCGGTGAGTGCTTCGCTGATTTGGCGGCCACGGTGCGCCAGCTCAAACAGGTTGAGTACCGCCACTGCGCCCTCTTCAGCTTCGCGCACTACTGCCATGCCGGTGGTCTTGCTGCCGGGGTCAAGTTTGACGCGCAGCGCCTGAAATTCGCAATCTTCGGCTTTGAGGTCAACGACCCGAATCGTGAACGGCATGACCTTGTGAACTCGCGCCCGCCCGCGTTCCAGCAGTAATCTGGCCCGCTTTTCGGTGCAGGGCATCAAGGGCCTGCCGCTTCGATCTAAAACAAACACGGCCATTTCAAAACCTTCTGCCCTTACGGGCCTGGTGACGCAAGCCTTTCGGCAAGTCTCCCCTCGGGAATGTCAGTAACCGGCTCCTGCTCTTGCGAGCAGC
>JAPLPS010000304.1 GCA_026400075.1 Polaromonas sp. | reverse complement strand
AAAGGTGAAACCATACTGGAAACCCGAGCAGCCGCCGCCCTGCACAAACACGCGCAGTTTCAAATCAGGGTTGCCCTCTTCGGCGATCAGGTCGGCCACCTTGGCGGCGGCGCTGTCGGTGAAGACAAAAGGGCTTGGCATTTCGGTGACGACATTTTCAGCAACTGCACTCATGGGGAAACTCCGTTGGTCAAATAGGTAATCGGGAAATAGTACAGCAAATCGATCAACCTTAAGGCGGGCACGTCTTCCCGCGCCCGCCTGAAAAATCCATGAAAAAAGCCGCCAGGGCGAACCGTGGCGGCTTTTTTCGTCCAGCCAGTCCGGTGAGGGACTGAGGCTGAAATTAGCGCTTGCTGAACTGCTTGCGACGGCGAGCTGAGCGGAAACCGACCTTTTTACGTTCGACTTCACGGGCATCGCGGGTCACGAAACCGGCTTGGCTCAACGCTGGCTTGAGCGTTGCGTCATAGTCGATCAGGGCGCGGGTAATGCCGTGGCGCACTGCGCCGGCCTGGCCGGACTCGCCGCCGCCGTGGACGTTGATCATGATGTCAAACGTCTCGACGTGGTTCGTCAGAAACAGGGGCTGGCGGCAGATCATGATGGAGGTCTGACGACCGAAGAACGCTTGAATGTCCTTGTCGTTGACCGTGATCTTGCCAGTGCCTTTTTTGATAAACACACGAGCGACGCTAGATTTGCGACGGCCGGTGCCGTTGTTCCATTCACCAATCATCTCAAGGCTCCTTAAATTTCCAGCACTTTAGGCTGTTGGGCGGTGTGCGGATGCTCAGCACCGCCGTACACCTTGAGTTTCTTGATCATGGCGTAGCCAAGCGGGCCTTTAGGCAGCATGCCCTTGACGGCTTTTTCCAGCGCGCGGCCAGGAAACTTGGTTTGCATGTCACGGAAATTGGTGGCAGTGATGCCGCCTGGGTAACCGGAGTGACGGTAGTAAATCTTGTCGGTCGATTTGGCACCGGTCACGCGCAGCTGGGCTGCGTTGATGATGACGATGAAGTCGCCGGTATCGATGTGAGGCGTGTAAATGGCCTTGTGTTTGCCGCGCAAACGGAGAGCAACTTCGCTGGCTACTCGTCCGAGGACCTTGTCGGTCGCGTCAATCACAAACCACTCGTGCGTCACATCAGCGGGTTTTGCGCTGAAGGTTTTCATGAGTTTCTCTTTTAAAAAAAGGGGGTTTGTCGGGTTCTTTTCCACGGTCGGCGTTCCTCTGGTGAGAACCTCTTAGGTGGTCATTTGCCGGACACGCTTGAAAAAGAACTTCCCGCTTAACGCAAGAAAAAACTACCAAAAAGCCTGACTGACAACTCTGTCGCGGAACCACTGTGCGCTGCAGAGCCTGCGATTATATGAAGGATCAGGCTATCGCGTCAATTTTTCATGCGTAACTGGCAGTTTTAAGCCTCGACCGACACGCGCACGCCACGCTCCGCCAGCGGCGTCATCACGAAGCGCACCGGCAGGAATTGCTCGATCACCTGCGCGTTGGTCAGCGCATGCTGGGTCAGCTCGGTGGCGACGTACTGGCCGCGCCGCCCCTGCAGGGCCGCCAGCGCCAGCGGAATCATCAGCTGATCGGCCAGATGCGGGCCGACCGGCGCCGTGTGGGCTAGGTAGGCGCGCACCTCTTTGACCAGCCGCTGGGCCACCAGCTCGGCGCTCGTGCCCTTGTCGCCGTAGCTGGCGAAGACTTCGGTGATGTTTTCATACTCCAGCACCGCCAGCAGCACGTTGCCCGGCCCTTCGTTGGCGCGCAGGCTGCGGTTCAATAGCTGCTCGTCGGCCCAGCCCAAGGCTTTTTTCAGCACCTCCAGCTCGCGCTCGGCCACGCCTTTGGGAATCCCGGCGTGCAGGCATTCGGCCCAGGCGCGCAGCAGCTTGCCGCGCTCGGTCAGGTTGATCGCCGCGATGCCGGACGCGGGCGGGTGAATGCGCGCCTGCGCTTCGCCGCCGCCCGCCGGGTAAAAGCCGTGGCGGCGCAAGTCCATCTCCAGCAGCGCCGCACCGCCGCCCGCCAGCGACGGCTCGACATGCTGCAAAAACGACAGCGACGGCGCCATCGGGTTGTGCGTGCCGCCGCGCAGCAGCACCGTTGAAACCTTCTCCGCCAGCGCCAGCGGCCACAGCACGGTCTGCAACACCAGCATGCAGCTGCCCGCCGAGCCGACGGCAAATTCATACTCGCCCGCACGCGCCTGGCCCGGCGTGAAGCTCAAGCAGGTGTCGCCCAACTGGGCGGTGCCGCCGTCGCGGTTGCGCGCCGTGGTGTGCGCCGCCCCGCCGCCCACGGCCACCGCCGCCTGCACGCAGGTCAGATGCTGGCGCAGCAGGCCGGGCTTGTGGCGCTTGGCGCGGATGTTGTCAATGCGAAAGGGCTGGCTGCTCACCAGGCTCAAGGCCAGCGCAGTGCGCAAAATCTGCCCGCCGCCCTCGCCTGCGGAACCATCGAGTTCAATCATGTTTGGGTAGTGGTTTAATTTTGACTGTCATCCAGTAAGGTATTTATGGCGCGCAGTGATGTTGTACTCATGGATAAATAACTTGATTGATGCTTCATGATTTTCTTGGATTTTGGAAAAGGATAGCGTCTTGCGCACAAAGCGACCCAACTGCTGGCGCAGCATATTATTCCAGCGCTCGACATGCGCCGTCTCTCCAGAGTCCTTGCCGACGCTTGTGTGATCGCG
>JAPLPS010000170.1 GCA_026400075.1 Polaromonas sp. | reverse complement strand
TGCGGTGCTGATTCCGCTGCTGTTCATGGGCGACGTGGTCGGACGGCTGTTTCGCGAATTTGCCGTCACGCTGGCGATCACGATTTTGATTTCCGCCGTGGTGTCGCTGACGCTGGTGCCGATGATGTCGGCGCGCTGGCTGAAAGGCCAAGCGCCAGCGGCGCATGACCCGCAGCCCGCCGCCCAGCCCCGACTGCAACAGTTTTTCGACAACGTCATCGTCCGCTACGACCACGCACTGACCTGGGTGCTCAAGCACCAAAGCGCAACGCTGGCCGTGGCGCTGGGCACGATGGCGCTGACCGTGCTGCTCTACCTGCTGATTCCCAAAGGGCTGTTCCCGACGCAGGACACCGGCCAGCTGCAGGCGCGCATCGAAGCGGCGCAATCGGTGTCGTATGCGCGCATGGCCGGACTGCAAACGGCGGCCGCGCAGGCGATTTTGCAAGACCCGGATGTGGACACGCTCAGCGCCTTTATTGGCGTCGATGCGGCCAACAACACCATGCTGCACACCGGGCGCCTGTTCATCAACCTCAAGCGCAACCGCAGCGGCCACCAGCAGGAAACGATGGAGCGGCTGCGCCAGCGCGTCGCCCAGGTCGCAGGCGTGACGCTGTACCTGCAGCCGACGCAGGACTTGACGATTGACGCCGAAACCGGCCCGACCCAGTTCCGCATTTCGCTCGAAGGCGCCGACAACGCCACGGTGATTGAATGGGCCGCAAAGCTCAGCCAGCGCATGGCGCAACTGCCTGCGCTGCGCCACGTCACCTCCGACGCAGGCGCCCAGAGCGCCGCCGCCTACATCACTGTGGACCGCGACAGCGCCTCGCGGCTGGGCATTTCCACCTCGGCGATTGACGACGCGCTGTACAGCGCCTACGGCCAGCGCATCGTCTCGACCATCTTCACCGAAACCAACCAGTACCGCGTGATTCTCGAAGCCCGGCCCGACGCGCTGGCCACGCCCGCCGCGCTCGGCGACCTGCCGCTGAAAACCGGCTCCGGCGTGACCACGCCGCTGTCGTCGATTGCCAGCGTCAGCGAGCGCGCCGCACCGCTGCAAATCACCCATGTCGCGCAGTACCCCGCCACCACGCTGGGCTTTGACACCGCACCCGGCGTGTCGCTGGGCCGCGCCGTCGATGACATCAAGCAGGCTGCCGCCGACATCGCCCTGCCCGCCAGCGTGACGCTGACTTTCCTCGGCGCGGCGGGCGCGTATCAAGCCTCGCTGGCCAATCAACTGTGGCTGATTCTGGCGGCCCTGGTTTGCGTCTATATCGTGCTCGGCGTGCTGTACGAGAGCTACGTGCATCCGCTGACGATTTTGTCCACGCTGCCGTCGGCGGGCGTCGGCGCGCTGCTGGCGCTGATGCTGAGCGGCTCGGATTTGGGCGTGATCGGCATCATCGGCATCATTCTCTTGATCGGCATCGTGAAGAAAAACGCCATCATGATGATCGACTTCGCCATCGACGCCGAACGCAGCGAAGGCAAATCGCCGCAAGAAGCGATTCACCAGGCGGCGCTGCTGCGCTTTCGGCCGATTTTGATGACGACGCTGGCCGCGCTGTTTGCCGCCGTGCCGCTGATGCTGGGCTTTGGCGACGGCGCTGAACTGCGCCGCCCGCTGGGGCTGGCGATTTTTGGCGGGCTGATTCTGAGCCAAGTGCTGACGCTGTTCACCACGCCGGTGATTTACCTGGCCTTTGACCGGCTCGGCCAGCGCTTTGGCCGCAAGGATGCGGCGTGATGAAGCGGGGCCAGCCATGAACCTGTCCGAACCCTTTGTGCGCCGCCCCGTGGCGACGGTTTTGTTAACTGTCGGGCTGGCGCTGGCGGGCATCGTGGCGTTTCTCGGGCTGCCGGTGGCGCCGCTGCCGCAGGTTGATTACCCGACGATTTCTGTCAACGCCACACTGCCCGGCGCCAGCCCGGACACGATGGCCAGCAGCGTGGCCACGCCGCTGGAGCGCCGCCTGGGCGTGATTGCCGGGGTCAACGAGATGACTTCGACCAGCGGCACCGGCTCCACCCGCATCAGCCTGCAGTTCGAGCTGAACCGCCAGATCGACGCCGCCGCCCGCGAAGTCCAGGCCGCCATCAACGCCGCTAGAGCCGACCTGCCCGCCACGCTGCGCAGCAACCCGACTTACCGCAAGGCGAATCCGGCAGCGTCGCCGGTCATCATCCTGGCGCTCACGTCAAAAACCCGCTCGCCGGGCCAGATTTACGATGAAGTGTCCAATCTGGTGCAGCAAAAAATCGCCCAGGTGCCCGGCGTCGGCGATGTGGAGCTGGGCGGCGGCTCGCTGCCCGCCGTGCGTGTCGAGCTGCTGCCGTTTGCCCTGAACCGCTACGGTGTCAGCATGGAAGACGTGCGCGCCGCGCTGCAGGCGGCCAACGCGAACCGGCCCAGGGGCGCGATTGAAGGCAACGGCCAGCGGCTGCAGATTTACTCCGGCGCCAACACCGCCAGCGGCGGCCTGAAAGCGGCCGACTACAGCGGGCTGGTCGTCGCCTGGCGCAACGGCGCAGCCATCCGGCTGCAGGACGTGGCCGAAGTCAACGATGGCGTCGAAAACAGCAACACGCTGGGTCTGTTCAACGGCCAGCCCGCCGTGATCGTGCTGGTCACGCGCCAGCCCGATGCCAACGTGATTGCCACCGTCGATGGCGTGCGCGCGCTGCTGCCCGAGTTGCAGGCGCAGTTGCCGCAGGACGTGCAATTGCAAGTGGCGTCCGACAGCACGAATTCGATCCGCTCCTCGCTGCACGAAATTGAGCTGACGCTGTTGATTTCGATTGCGCTGGTCGTGCTGGTCGTCAGCGCCTTTTTGCGCAGTGTACGGGCGACTTTCATTCCGGCGGTGGCGACGGTGGTGTCGCTGCTGGGCACGTTTTGCGTGATGCGCCTGCTCGGTTTCAGCCTGAACAACCTGAGCCTGATGGCGC
>JAPLPS010000055.1 GCA_026400075.1 Polaromonas sp. | reverse complement strand
CCACTCGATGCACCCGGTGGCCTCGCCGACATGCTCCCCGGACAGCCTCGGCGTGTCGCCAAGCGCGTCGTCCAGAAGCCGCCCCACGATGGTCCGCATCAACTGCTCGGTGCACACGATGTCGATGGTGTCGCGCGACAGGCCGAGCATCGAGTAGCCAAGCAAGCCGTTGTCATCCTCGTGCGACATGTACGGCGCCGGACCGCAACCACCCGGCCCGCAGTCCTGACGAGCAACGGCGGCGCCATCGGTATCGAGGCGCGCGGCGGCCGGGCCCGACTGCGGCGCTGCATCAACCCGCGCAACGGCAAACGGCGCAGGGCCCAAAAGCCGCCGCGCCACGTCTGCAAGGAAGGGGACTACTCCGCCGCGCCGATCGTCAGACACGGCGCGAGGGTACGCATTACATGCACATGATCAGACCTTCGTGAGAGCGCGGATGTCGGCAGCCTGTGCGATAATTGTCTGGCGCATCGACTCCATGGTCGGCTGGTAGCACGTGACCTTGTGATAGCCCATCTGCATGCTGGGGTAACTCTTGGAGTAGGACTCGCGGCTTTCCTCGCAGATAATCGAGCCGCGGGTGCAGCCGTGGTTGTCGCTCATAACCTTGCGGACCCACTGCTCGCCGCGCTCCATGTGCTCGGCGAGTTCCTTGGCGGTGCATGCCCGGCCGTGCTTGATGAAGTATGCCATCACGGCGCGGTCGACTTCTGCGGCGCGCGCGGTGTTGTTGTTGCTCTTGGTGGAGGCGGTCGCGGTGTTCATGGGTTGGATACTGGACCCATCCGCCGCGCCTGTCAAGCTACCATCGCAGAGATTCGACATGCGCACCGCGCGCGTAATTGGCAAGTCATGCTACAGTGTCGCGCATGGCGGGACTATCTCTGAAGGGGCCGGCGAGGCTCGGGGCGAGCGAACTGGACGAGGGTGCGCTTACGGTCGCCGTTGTCGGCGCGTATGACGCCGAGGATGGGAAGGCCGGACTGGTCGCCGCCGGGCGTGTTCTACCAGCGCGCCGGGAACTGTGGCGCCTCGTGGAGACGTATGCGCCGGGTGCGCTGGCCGATGCGCTGCGGGCCAGGTCCTCGACTGCCGACCAGACCGGCCGCGGTGGAGTCCGCGAGTTGCGCCGCGCGCTGGCCGATTGGCTCGCACCCTGGCCGCGCTGCCACCGATGCGCCCGGACCATCGAACCCGACATGTCCCTCGTGGCCTGCCCCGGCGCCGTCCAGCGCGTGTGGGTCGGCAAGGGCCGTCGCCCCGCGCCCACCCTCTGCACCCCGCACCGGGGCCGCCCGACGCTTCAGGGTGCACGCCTGCATCGCCCGGTCGGACGCGACGGGTCACTCGCCCTCTTCTCCCCCGTCCACCTGTCCACCGCCGCCGCCGAGGCCAAGTCAGCCCTGCGCCACGGGGCATCCTGCGCCTACGACGTGGTGGTTGACCGGGACGGCCGCATCCTGCTCGGTCTCACGGACCCCAACCCACGCAGCGGCACCGCCCCCACCGAGGCAGCGAGGCACCCCCTCATCGCCGCCGCCCGCCGCGAGTGGGACCGCCGCATCGACACGGCCCTCCGTGCCAACGGCCGACTCATCCTCAAGACGCAGCTCCGCTACTTCTCGCCGAAAGGGTCGGTCACCCGCGCCGACCTCGTGCAAGGCGGGGCCATGGGTTGCCGCCGTGCGCTGATGGACTTCGACGCGTCGATGGGCAACAAGTTCTCGACGTACGCCGTCAATTGGATCTACCAGGGCATGGGCGAAGTGTTCGGCGACCGCGATGTCGTCCACGCCCCGGACTGGGCCACGTCCCTGCACCACAAGATCGAGGAGATGGGCATCGCCCCGGGCCTCCTGCTGTCTCACCTCGGCGCCGTGGCCGAGACCCGCAACCGGCCGGTGGACTGCCACGCTGCGGCGACAGAGTTCGTGGACCTCATGCTCCCCGCGCTGCTCGCTGTGGACCCGGACCTCGACATCCCTGGCGCCATCATCGAGGCGACGCGCGCCGCGAAGAACCCGCCGAAGGCCAAGACCGACACGGGCGACGAGCGGTCGCGCGAGCGGGTGGCAACGTGGGCAGTCCGCGCGCTTGGCTTCGAGGCAGCCACGGGTGGGGGCCTGCTCACGGCGTTGCGGTTCGGTGCGGCGACGGTGGTCTCAACGGTGGGCACCGGGGAGCGCGATGACTCCGGTGGTGGGGGCGACAGCGACGACGGGGCCGGCCACGCGCACCGGGCACCGGAGCATCTGCGCAACAACCCGGACGACGGCGACGCCGAGGCGCAGGCCATCGAGGATGACGAGGCCCGCAAGCAATGGGCCATCCTCCTCGGCGGCCTGCAGTCGCTACTCACCGCCGACCCGGAGTCCGCCGAGGTGGTGCGCCGTCGTCACGCGCTTGATGGCCTAGGCGACCCGGAGACGCTCGATGACATCGCCTCGGCTCCGCTCCGCTGCAGCGCTCGCGCCTTGTGCCGCGAGTCCATCCGCAAGGCGTACGCCCGCGGCATCGCGTCACTCAAGCGCGTGGCGGCGGGCGAGACGTTGCTGGCGCGCCATCCCGACGATGCGGACGGCTCCGACGAGCACGAATTCGCGGGAACGTACCGCCGCCGACCCCACGGCCCGTTCAAGCCGATGCGCCCGGCGAACGTGTCGACCATCATCGCGGAGCCATCTCCGTCTCACCACACCGGCGACGCGGACGCCACCACCCACCCGCAGGACCTCGGCGAGTGGGCCAGCGCCATGGAGATGGCGGCGACGGCGTTCTAGCGACGGCGTTTGCGGTAGGCTGGGGCCACGGTTGCAGCCTGCCCGGACGGCGGGAACCCGTCCGCTGCGGCCAGTGCGATGATGGCCGCTTCTCGTCGCGGTCGCGGCGTGATGCTGTCATCAGGGTTCAGGTATCGCAGGATGAGTCCGTAGGACACGCCGAGGGCATCGGCTAGGTGGCACCGGGTCCATCCGCGGGCAATAAGCACGGCGATGGCTTCGCGCCACGTCGAGCATGCCTGGCCACGCCATACTTGACGCGCGGCGTCGATGGCTTCGAGGAGGTTGTCCTCGTGCGCATCGATGGCCACGACCTCATAGTGCGCGCGCCAAGCCATCTCGTTGGGGTCGGTCTCCGTGCCGGTGCTCTCGCTGCTAGCGAACGACGCGACGCACCGAATGTTTCGGCCTTGCTTTTCTAGGTTCGCCGCGCCGCCGAGGAGGAACACGGTCGCCGTCTTGGCGAGCCAGTGCGCGTGGTGTTTGGCGGCGTGCTCAGTCTTGTCCGATGGGCTTGCCAACCATCGAACGTAAGCGGCGCCAACCGCTTCGGGGACCGCAGTCTTGCGCGCCGAGGGGATGCGAAACCGCCGGTGCATGGCGGCGTGGGTAAGCCTGTACACCTCGGCGGCGAGGGCATCAGGGCAGTGGCCGCGGGTGGCTGTGGCCGTCGTCGTGCTCACAGGGCCACGACCTCTCGGCGCTCGTTGCGGTTGCGGCGGATGGGCGGGATGGTGTAGCGCAGGGTCTTGATGGCGGTGGACTCGATCTGCCGGATGCGCTCGCGGGACATGCCGAGGTCGTCGCCGATCTCGATGAGCTTCTCTGGCTCGGTCTGGGTGCCGTCGTCAGAGGAGATGCCGAACCGGCGGCGGATGATGGACTGCTCGCGCTCGGCGAGGCGTGCGATGCCGGCGCGGATGATGGCGTGTTCTTCCATGGAGATGGTGTCGCAGGTCCAGTCGTGCGGGTTGGGGTCGGGGATGATGTCACCGAGGGTTCCGGTCGACTCGCCGTGGTCGCTGCCGCGCAGCGGGGTCTCGGTGGAGAGGGTGCGCGTGGGGTCGAGTGCGGCGGCGGTGGTCTCGACGTTGCGCTTGATGACCTTGGCGACCTCGGCGACGGTGGGGGTGCGGCCCAGTTTCTCGCGGAGTTCGTCTTGCGTCCGGAGTGCGGCGCCGACGATGTTGATGATGTGAACTGGTCGGCGGATGAGAGCGCCGGTGTTCGCGTTGGCCCTGCCCAAGTCGGCGCGGATCCAGTGGACGGCGAAGGTGGAGAAGCGGAGGCCGCGGGACGGGTCGAAGCGGCGGATGGCCTTCAGCAGGCCGGTGCTGCCTTCCTGGACGAGGTCGGCAAACGGGAGGCCGGGGCGTTGCTTGGACGCGACGGTGAGGACGAGGCGCAGGTTGGCGCGGGTCATGCGGTCGACGAGGCGCTCCAGGTGGGCAGCGGCGGAGAGGACGGCGCGGCGGGCTTCGGTGGCGCGGGCGATGGTGGTGGCCGACGCGCGGGGGTTGCCGATGGTGTCCGACAGGGCGCCGAGGGTGTGGGCCTGCGCGGCGCGGAGAGCGAACCAGTCGAGGTCGCGGACACGGAGCGCGGCGATGGTGTTGGCGGTGGATGACTGCTGGGCCAAGGCGAACGGCGCGGCGTCGGCGGCGTCGCTCGCGTTGTCGTCGGCGTCGTCATCGCCGTCCGCCGCGTCGACCTTGCGCTTGGGCAGCGCGGCGACGGCGACGTTGAGCATGGCGGAGCGGGTCGACTCGCGGACGAAGGCGGTGGCGCACGACTGCCAGCATGCGACGACGGCGCGGGTGATGCTGTTGGTGAGGCTGACCTCGGCGTCCTTGCTGAGCAGCGGCGACGCGTCGATGATCGCGTTGAGGCGCGGGTCGAGGCCGGTTGGGAGGGTCTTGGTTGAGGCGCGGAGGAACGCGCTCTTGGCGGGCTTGCGTGTGGCATCCATGGGCCACACTCTGCACGTGACGCGCTAGCCTGTCAAGCTTATTGTTGAGGCCGCTGATCGACCCTTGTCAACCTGATGGTGCACGCCTTGGCGATGAGTCCGCAGCACACGACGCCGCGCACATGGTGGCCAGTGAGAGACTTTGCCGAGAACCCCGTGGCACTCCCCTCGTCGCCGCACTGGAACCCGTTGCCGCCGCCGATCTTGATGTCGGTGTAACCCTCGGCGCCGAGGATGTCCCGCGCCTGCTGAGGCTTCGGACACCCGTACATGGTGAAGATGAGCATGATGCCGACGATGAAGATCGTCGTAAAGATGGAGCCGACCTCGCCGATGGGCGCGTCGACATCACCACCGCCGTCGTCCGGGGTGCGCTGGCCGATGAGCGCGGCGAACTGGCGGGAGAACTGCGTGAGGCTCATGCGGTGGGCCTCGACGAGTTCACGGATCTGCGTTACGCCGTTGTCGGTGCGGCCGTGCATGGCGTCCCACTTGATGCCCAACTCGCGGCCGAGGAAGGCAACGGCGCCGAGGCACACCTTCGTGTGCGAGTTGACGACCATCCCGGCGGGGGCACGCGCAGGAACGCGGACGACGAGGCGTTCGGGGTTCACGCCGAAGATGGCGCAGATGTTTGGGATGACGCGCGCGAGTGCCTTCTGCGCGGGGTCGTCGATCTTGGCGACCCACTTGTCGCGGGGGGCTCCGGTGGTGGTGGCCGTCGTCGTGGAGTTGGCGGCGGCGCGTTGCTTCTTGCTCGTCATGCGGGGATTGTAGCGCCCGTCAAGGTAGCGCGCCAGCGGGCGCGGCCGTTAGTGGTACTCGACGAAGCCATCGCAGGCGGCATGCTTGAACGCTGCATGCCACGTCGCGTAATGGCGGCGGAAGTGTTCCGCTTCGAGCGTTCTCGGGGTGTACTTCGCTGCGCGCTCCGCCCACTCCTCGAAGTATGCGGCGAGGCGCTTGCAAACGACGGGGCCGAGCACGCCCTCGTTGTCTGCGAAGTTGAGCAATTCGGCGAAAGGCACAGACATGTCGGGGTTGCGGAACCACTCGCGGATGTTGGCAATGCCGACCATCTGCCCGAGCGACTCACGCCACACGTTGTAACTGCCGTAACTCAAGCCTGCGCAGATCTTCTCTTTGTCGGTCTCGTATGCGATGCCCGGCGTGATGCCTTCCTCTCGCCCCGGGAAGTGGTTGTTGATCCATGGGATCACTACTCCGAGATCGTATGCGACCTCGCGCGGTTCCTCTGCGGTGCTGATGACTGCTTGGATTTCGGCGCGTGCCGGTCGTGCGTTTTTGTATGCGGTGATGTCGAGTCCCATGCTTGACATCATAGCACGTCAAAAGCGGAGCATCAATGGCACAGGAAGGCCCGGCGCCACGTCTCGGCGCAGGCGGCCGCGAGGCGCGGGCTGTCCTCGGCGGTGAGGTCGGCGTCATCGAGTGCTGCGTCTGCGGCGTCGCGCGCCTGCGTGGCGATGAACGTGTCTGACGGTGCCTTGATGATGCTGGCGACCTGCCGCATGGTGGCGATGCCGGCGGCGCGGCAGGCCTCGATGCAGGAGGCGACCTGCGTGTCGGTCACGCCGTTGTCCATCGCCTGCGCCGAGGAGGTGGCGAGCATGCGCGCGGCGAGGACGTTGGCGAACTGGTGGTCGGTGCTATTGTCTTGCATTCTGCCAATTTATCCCGTCGCCAGCGCTGGTCCAGCTTGCGCGGCAATGACACGCACAGGCGCGACAGCCACGAGTCGGCGCGCGGGTCGTGGATGTCGCCGCCCGCTGTCTCGCGCACGCCCATGAGCACCTGTGCGCAGGAGATGAGCCAGTCGGCCCGGTCGCGCTTCTCGGCGGCACGACGGCTTGCTCCTGCCGCGCCGCCGTCTCCCCGTACCATCCCCACCGCGCGCGCTTGCTGCCTCGGCGGGTGTACGCCTCGACCTGCAGACTGGTCGCGCCGAGGGCCATGCGCCTGGCAACGACGCCGAGGGATGCGGCGGGCCGACCTGTCTCAAGAGCCAGCCTGGCCACGATGGCGGCCTCGGTCATCGGCCGGGACACAAGGCCGCGGATGAGCGCGAGGGCCTCTTCGCCGCCGTTGTTCGTCTCCACGACGATGCGCCGAGACCCCCAGAGCAGCGCGAGCCAGTACGCCCGCGGCGCCCATACAGACGACGGCGCGCCGCTCTCGACCTCGTCCGGGCGTACGGACCAGTCCTGCAGACCGACCACCTGCTCGCGCATGAACCCCACGTCTTGCACGTGACGCAGGCACGCCGCGCCGACACCGGACTCGTCCGATGTCTCGCCGGCCGTCACCGCCGGGTCGACCCACACCACGACCTCCTCGGCGCCGACATGCGCAAGTGCGGCAAGCCATCGGTCCGGCATCGTCGGCGACAGGTCGACGGTGATGCGCTCGATGTGCTTCTCTTGCACCAGCGTCCCGCGCGACGACGAGTCAACCTCTCCGCGCGGCGCAAACTCCTGCCTGCTCGCGGCTGTCCCCGAGGACAGGATGCGCGACGCCCGGGCCCGCGCTGCAGCGGCGATCATCGGGTTGTCGGTGGTGGCGCCGAAGATGGTGCGGACGGTGGCCACAACCTCGGCGCCGCACTTCGGGCATGAGCGGGTGACGACCGTCGTGCGGGTGTCGAGCAACGGATGCAGGCGCACCTGTGGCGAGGTCGGCAAGCGCCATGGCTCGCTGCCCTTGTCGCCGAGGTAGCGCCCGTCCTTGCACCGGGACAGGTACTCGGCGCGGCACTTCGGGCACTCGGGCCGCTCGGCGTCTCGCTGCAACTCGCGGACCTCCGGCGCCCTGCTCGGCGTCTGCGTGATGATGATCTTCGGGTCGGGGCCGCCGCGCATGGCGGGCTGGATGGCTTGCCAGAGGTTCGTCCCCTGTTCGTCGCACGTCCGGTGGTACCAGATGCCGAACTCGTCGCAGACAGCGAGGCCAAGCGTGAGACCGCGGCCGGACTTCGGGTCGGACGATGCGCCCCAGTGGACGGTGAGGCCGCCCCCGCCGCCACCCCTCGGCGCGTTGAAGCGGATGACGCGGTCGTTGTAGTTCACCGAGCGGATGCCGGGCCCGGTGCCGGACCGCTCGCGCCGTTCGGCCGCTGCGAAGATGCCGGACGGGCCGGACAGGGAGTCGCGCTTGACCTGCCGCGGGTCTGGTCCGAGCACGATGGCCTCGCCGCCCCATCGCTCGGGGTCGCACGACGCGTCTTGCACGAGCTCGCCGGCCGCGTAGTTTTTGCCCCACCCGCGACCGCACTCGATATCCGTGATGCTCTCGCGGCCGGGCGTCCACTTCTGCCCGGGGCGCGCCCAGAAGTCCCACGAGTCGATGAGTGTGCGGGCCTCGGCGGGGGTGAGCGTCGGGAGGCCGTCGACAGGTTCACCGCGGGCCCATGCAACGATGCGCGCCGAGGTGTGTCCAGCCTGCGCCGCGAGGTCGTACAGGTTGTGCATGTCAGTCGCGGACCTCGGCGTCAATCATGCGCGCGTCGACATCGCCGAAGACCACTGCGAGTTTCTTGGCGAGCGCGTCGCGCGGGTCGTCCTTGTCTTTGTCCTTGTCGCTGGTGCCTGTGTCGCCGTCATCGCGGCCAACGCCGAGGGCAGGCGACCCGCGTCCGGCCGGCGGGGTCTTGAGTCCATCGAGGTCCATCAGCGTCTTCGCGGCGGCGGTCACGGCGGCCGACACCTTCGCGGCGGCGTTGGCATCGATGGCGAGCAGGTCACCGAGCGACTCGCCCGGACCTTCCCGCGTGGCCAGGGCAATCACCGCGCCGAGGGCCTCGCGCAGCATGGCGCGTTGCTCCACCACGTCCACAGCTTCGAGCGCCCGGAAGTCGGCGATGACCTCGGCGACATGCGGCCGCGTCTGGACCTCGCGGAAGGCCCGCAGCGCGGCGTGGGCCGGGAACCCGGGGAAGCAGTCGCGGGCGCGGACGGTGAGGGCGGAGCGCGCCTTCTGGCCGCCGAGGTGATGGCCCGGGGCGGCGGTCGGCGGGGACAGCACTGCGACCACCACTGCCCACTCCTCGGGCATGAACCCATCCGGCCGGTCGCCGAGGGCAGCGCGGAGCCCGGCGAGGGCTTCACGCCGCCGCTCTCCGAGCAACTCACCGGACAGCACCCGCTCGCTCGGCAGAGCGTCCTCTTCGGCGGCGACGACCCCGGGCAGGCCACGCTGGACGCCGTCGCCGGGGTTGTAGACAAAGGGCACAGCCCGAGCGTGCGCGGCGTCTGGCGGTTGCGCCACTAGAACAGCGACGACTGGCCCTTCGGCAAGGCCGCATCCTCGGCGCGCTCGATGCCTGCCTCCTCGCGCGGCAAGGCGTAGGCGTGCTGACAGCGGCGCCGGGCGATGTCGGCATAGTCGGCCTGCATCTCGCACCCGATGACGCGCACACCCTCGGCGAGACCAGCGACCAGCGTGGACCCCGACCCGGCGAACATGTCCACGATGACCGGGCGCTTGCCGATGTCCGGGTCCCATGAGCCCGGCGGCGACACAAGGCGCACACACCAGCGCATGAGCGAGATGCTCTTGACAGTCGGATGGATGTTGCGGCCGCCGTCCGCGCGTGCCCCCGCATACGGGCTAATCCCCGCCGTATCATCCTCGCGCCCAGTCTTCTCGCCCGGCGTCAACGCTGGCAAATCTTCGAGGCCCTTGTCGCGCTCGCTCGTGGACGCCTTGGCGGTGTAGAAGAA
>JAPLPS010000383.1 GCA_026400075.1 Polaromonas sp. | reverse complement strand
CCGACCGGGTGCTGGTGATGGGGCGCGGGCGCATCGTGTTTGACGGCACGCCCGCCGGTCTGCAGGCGGATGCAGCGATTCGGCAGGAATGGCTGGAAGTGTGAGCGCGGGCGCCCAAAAACTAGAATGGCGCCATGAACTTTGGCACTGACATTCCTTTTGTGACTCACCTTGGCTTCGCGCTGGAACTGTTCGAGGGCGGCGCGTCGGCGCTGGGCTACACGCCGCTGCCCGAACACCTGAACTCGTTTGCCGTGACCCACGGCGGCGTCTGCATGACGCTGCTCGATGTGGCGATGGCGCTGGCCGCGCGCAGCGTGCAAAAAGAAATGGGCGCCGTCACCATCGAGATGAAAACCAGCTTCATGCGCCCGGCGCCGGGCGACGGCAGCAGGTTGACGGCGAAAGGCCGACTGTTGCACCGCACGGCCACACTGGCCTTCACCGAGGCGACCCTGTACGACGCCAAAGGCCAGGCCTGCGCCCACGCCACCGGCACTTTCAAATATGTCAAGCGGCTGGCCACCGGCGCCCGCAGCGTTAATCCCCTGAATGCGCCGGTTGGCTCCGTTTCGACGGATTGAGGTGGCGCAGCCCAAGGCGCTTTAGGCTTGGGTACGATGGCGTCTGGCACGAATGCGTAAATCCTTCAGGAGATCGCCATGACTCTTTTGCCGACCCCGATTCTTCACCATTACCCGAACTCGCCGTTTGCCGAGAAAATCCGCCTGATACTGGGCTATAAGCGCATTTCCTGGCAGTCGGTGGTGATTCCGCTGATTAATGCCCAGCCTGATTTGGTGGCCCTGACGGGCGGTTACCGTCAAGTGCCGGTGCTGCAGATGGGTTCAGATATTTATTGCGGCTCCAGCCTGATTGCCGATGTGCTGGAGCATCTGGCGCCCTGGCCGACGCTCTACCCCGAGCCGAGCAAGGGTCTGGCGCGCATCCTGGCCCAGTGGGCTGACACCACGCTGTTTTGTACGTCGATGGCCTTCAGCACCCAGCCGAAGGGGCTGGAACAGCTTTTCGAGCATGCGCCGTCCGATGCGGCCAGAGTCTTTAGTGAAGACTGCAAGGCCATGAGCCTTGGCATGAGGCCGCTGCCTGCGCAGGATGCGGCCGCCGCCTATAAGTCTTGCCTGCGCCGCCTGTCCGACACGCTTGATGACCGGCCATTTTTGCTGGGCGATATGCCTTGTATCAGCGATTTTTCGGTGTATGCGCCGCTGTGGTTCACCCGGATTCGCACGTCGGTGCTGGCCGACATTCTCAATGCGACGCCAGCCGTTCTCGACTGGATGGATCGCATGTCAGCTCTGGGTCATGGTTCAATGGAAAAATTCAGCGCCGCCGGGGCGGTTGCCGTGGCAGCAGTTTCGGAGCCAGCGGCGCTGCATGACGATGTTTTTCAGGATGAGCACGGGATTGCGCTGGGTAGCCGGGTGGTGATTGGTGCCTTGGGCCTTGGGCAGGAAGCCACCGAGGGCGAACTGATCGCCGCCACCCGCCTGCATTACACGCTGCGCCGCACCGATGAGCGCGTCGGCACGGTGCATGTGCATTTCCCGCGCATTGGTTACGCCTTGACGCTTGCTACTTCAGCGTGAGTGTCATGGCGCGGCGGTGTAGCGGTTGATTATCGCACGGTTTGCTTGAATATGCCACCAGGCACTGTTCTGTTTGGAGTGGCTTTTGGTC
>JAPLPS010000232.1 GCA_026400075.1 Polaromonas sp. | reverse complement strand
GGCTGAGTCGCCCGTTTCGCGGGCCGAAGCGGGCGCGGGCGACGGCGTCGTTGCTGTGCCTGCTCACGCCGTATCTGTTCAGGCAGCACCAGCGCCGTCGCTGGTTGCGCAGCCGGTTTACCGACCTCCGACGAGCCTTGATTCACGCGCTGAGGCCGGGCTGAACGCTGTGCGCCAGCCGCCAGCGCCGGTAACGCAGCCAGTGCCATCCGCACCGCCGTCGCCAGTAGCGGCACCGGCACCGGCAGCGTTGCCCGCCACGCCAGCGCCACCGAGTGCGTCTGTCGCTGCGGCTCCAGCGTATTCGCTCAATCCGGCTGACGCGTCGCTGGCCGACACCTGGAGCGGCATCGTCACCGGACTGATTGAGGGCGGCGCTGTCGTCGCGCTGACGCGTGAGCTGGCTCTGCAATCCGAGCTGTGCCGCCAGGAGCCGGGCGTGTGGACGCTGCGCGTCGAGCGCGAATCCCTGAGCCAGCCAGCGGCCCGCGACAAATTGCAAACGGCCCTGCAGGCGGCGCTGGGCGACGCTGCACTGACGCTGAACGTCGAAATCGGCCCCGTCAGCGACACCCCGGCCCGGCGCAATGCCGCCGCGCTGACGGAGCGCCAGAACGCCGCCGAAGCGCTAGTCCAAAACGACCCTTTTGTTCAGGACATGATCCGCAACTGGGGTGCCAGAATTGTTCCCGGCAGCATCAAAACCCTTTCCACCTAGCCTGAAGCCCCCGGCTGGGCCGTCCCTCAAGCCGATATGATTCGGCAGTCGTTTTCAAAACCACTTTTTTAAGGAAAAACCATGTTCAACAAAGGACAACTCGCCGGTCTCATGAAGCAGGCGCAAGCCATGCAGGAGAGCGTGAAAAAAGCCCAGGACGACCTGGCTTTCGTCGAAGTCACCGCTGAGTCTGGCAACGGTCTGGTCAAGGTCACGATGACCTGCAAGCACGATGTCAAGCGCATAGCGATTGACCCCAGCCTGCTGGCCGAAGACAAGGACATGCTCGAAGACCTGGTGGCCGCCGCTTTCAACGCCGCCGTGCGCAAGGCTGAAGAAGTCAGCCAGGAAAAAATGGGCCATCTGAGCGCCAAAATGCCAGCCCTGCCCGGCGGCATGAAATTCCCGTTCTAAATCCGGCAAGCTGAGTCGATTCACCCGTGGCCGCTGATTCCAATGCCCTGGACGCGCTGATTCAGGCGCTGCGCAAACTGCCGGGCGTGGGCGTCAAGTCGGCGGCGCGCATGGCGTTTCATTTGCTGCAGCATGACCGGCCCGCCGCGCTGCAGATGGCGCGGGCGCTGGAGCATGCCGTGCAGTGCATAGGCCACTGCGCGCTGTGCAACACCTTGACCGAGCTGGCGACCTGCGTCACCTGCGCCGATGCGCAGCGGGATCGTCGCCAGCTGTGCGTCGTCGAGACGCCCGCCGATCAGGCCGCGCTGGAGCGCACCCGCGCTTACCAAGGCCTGTATTTCGTGCTGATGGGCAAGCTCAGCCCACTGGACGGCATCGGCGCCCACGACATCGGCCTGCCACAGTTGCTGGAGCGGGTGGGCGACGGGCTGGTGCACGAGCTGATCATCGCGACCAGCTTCACCGCCGAGGGTGAAGTCACCGCCCACGTCATCGGCGAGGCGCTGCGCCCGCGCGGCGTGAAGGTCACGCGGCTGGCGCGCGGCGTGCCGATCGGCAGCGAACTCGAAT
>JAPLPS010000234.1 GCA_026400075.1 Polaromonas sp. | reverse complement strand
GCGGCATCAAAATCCTCGCCGAGCGGCTCGACGCCGAGGTGGCCGAGCAGCTTTTGCGCGACCGGGTCATGCTCCGACGCGGCATAGACCACCGCGCCAAAGCGCCTCGGATCGTGCAGGCGCAGCGTGCCCTGGCTGGTGAGCAGATCAAAATGGTCGTGCTTGCCCGCCGCGCCCAGACTGGCGCCAAAGCTGACGCTGCCGGACATGCCCAGGTGCATCAACAGCAAGCCCTCGCTCAAATCGAGCAGCAGGTATTTGCCCCGGCGGCGCACGCCCAGCACCTGGCGCCCCGCCAGCAGCTGTGGCGCGCAGCCCAGCGGCCAGCGCAAAGGCTTGCCGACAGACACCGCCTCAATGCGCGCCCCGGCAATGCGCCCGGCAAAACTCAGCCGGGTGACTTCAACTTCTGGCAATTCAGGCATGAGAAAATTCCTATTTTCAGGTCAAAAGCAGGTGCCAGCACCAGCGCGCCCCAGCAGCTCCGCCAAGACAAAGCCGGACACAAGCGACACCCGAACGCATCCATTATCATGACCGGATGAAGAAAAAACTTGGCCTTGCATTGGCTTGTCTGTGGTTTGCCGCTCCACCGGTTTTGGCCCAGGCCAAGCCGCACACACACAAACCCACGGCCCCATCGGAACTGGCCCAGGCCAGGGCAGCACGCGAGGCGGCGGCCATTTCACCGCTGGACGGCAGCCTGTTTTACGAATTGCTGCTCAGCGAAATCAGCACGCAGGAAGACGAGCCCGGCACCGGCTTTTCGCTGATGCTCGACGCCGCCCGCAAAACCGGCGACGCCCAGCTCTACAAGCGCGCCACCGACATCGCACTGCAGGCACGCTCGGGCGACTCGGCCCTGCAGGCGGCCCGCGCCTGGCGGCAGGCGCTTCCCGCCTCGCGGGAAGCCACCCGCTACCTGCTGCAAATCCTGATCACCCTGAACCGGATCGCCGAAACCGCAGAACCACTGAAAACCGCCCTGCACATCGAACCCGATGCCGAACGGGTGGCGCTGATCAATGCCGTGCCGCTGGCCTACGCCCGCGCTGGCGACAAAAAACTCGCCGCCACCGTGGTCGAAAACGCGCTCGCCGACTACCTGAAGCGCCCAGCCACGGCCAGCGCCGCCTGGACTAGCACGGGGCGCATGCGCGCCGCCGCAGGCGACAAAACCGGCGCCCTCCAGGCTATCGAGCACGGCCAAAGCGCCGATGCTCGCGCTGAAGGCCCGGCGATCGTCGCGCTAGCCTTGCTCGACCCGAAACTGCCCGGCGCAGAAAAACTAGTCCAGAACTACCTGAAAAGCCCGGCAGGCGCAGCCCGGCCTGAAATCCGCATGGCTTACGCCCGCGTCCTGCTCGACGGGCAGCGCTACGCCGAGGCCAGCGCCCAGCTCAAAATACTGACCCGCGACAAGCCCGAAATTCCCGAAGGCTGGCTGATTCTCGGCTCGCTGCAGTTGCAGGACAACCAGCTGGATCTGGCCCAGGCGTCGCTGGAGCGCTACATCACGCTGGCCCAGCCACAAGCCAGCGAAGACAACACCCATCGCGGGCTGAACCAGGCCTATTTGTCGCTGTCCCAGGTGGCCGAAAAGCGCAAGGACTATGCGGCGGCTGAAAGCTGGCTGGGCAAGATCGACGACACCGCTGTCCTGGTGCCAGCACAGGCGCGGCGCGCCTCGATTCTGGCCAGCCAAGGCAAGCTCGAAGAAGGCCGCCAGCTGATTCGGCAGCTGCCCGCGCGCAACCCCGAAGAAGCCCGGCTCAAGCTGAACGCCGAAATCGGCCTGCTGCGTGAATTCAAGCAGTACCAGTCGGCCTACGAGCTGCTGGCCCAAGCCTTGACTGAGACCCCCGAAGACACCGACCTGCTCTACGAGCAGGCCATGATTGCCGAAAAGCTCAATTTACCCGATGAAATGGAGCGCGTGTTGCGCCGGGTGACCCAGATCAAGCCCGATTTTCACCACGCCTACAACGCTCTGGGCTACTCGCTGGCTGACCGCAACATCCGGCTGCCCGAGGCCCTTGAGCTGATCCGCAAAGCGCTCAGCTACGCGCCCGCCGACCCCTTCATCACCGACAGCCTGGGCTGGGT
>JAPLPS010000352.1 GCA_026400075.1 Polaromonas sp. | reverse complement strand
AGCTGTTTCGGGTCCACGGCGTTGAGCTCGCCATTGGCGGCCGGGGCCAGTTTGAGCTCTTCACCGGCGACCAGAATGCGGCCATGGTGCGGTTTTTCCAGCAGGTTGATGCAGCGCAGAAAGGTGCTTTTGCCGGAGCCTGAGCTGCCGATGATGCTGATCACGTCGCCCGCGTGGGCGGTGAGGGAGACGCCTTTGAGCACTTCGTTGCTGCCAAAGCGCTTGTGGATGTCTTCCACCTGGAGTTTGAGGGTCTTGGAGGTGGTCATGGGAGTGTCAATGTTTACGCGGTGCAAGGTAAGCCAGCAGTCGGGCTTCGGTGAACCTGAAAAAGCCGATCAGGCAAAACGAGATGGTCAGGTAAATGGCCGCTGCCGCCAGATACGCCTCAAAGGGCAGGTAGTAGTTGGAGTAGATGCGGCTGGCGGCGGCGGTCACGTCGAGCATGGACGGCACGGCGCTGGCCAGGCTGGTGCTGTGCAGCATCATCACCACCTCGTTGCTGTAGGCGGGCAGCATTCGGCGCAGGGCGCTGGGCAGCACGATGCGGCGCATCACCTGGGCGCGGCTCATGCCAAAGGCCTGGGCCGACTCGATTTCTCCGGCGCTGGTTTCGCGGATGGCGCCAGCCAGCATCTCGGCGGTGTAGCCCGCCGTGTTCAGGCTGAAGGCCAGCAGCGCGCAGAAAAACGGCTCCTTGAAATGCGTCCAGGGCCAGACCGTGTCCCAGCGCGCCTGAATCCATTCGAGCTGGCTCAGGCCGCGCCCACGGCCCGGTCAGGGCCAGCCCGAAGAGCAGCGCCAGCACGGCGCCCACCGCCAGCGAAGAAAACAGCAGGCCCAGCGTGGTCAGGATGCCGCTGCCGTACAGCGCCAGCGTGTCGGGTTCAAAAATGACAGCCCAGTTCATTACAGTTGCCCCCGCTTGCTGCCCAGGCTGTAGCGTGCATTGACGCGGCGCAGCACATACAGGGAGATGGTGGTGTAGATCAAAAACAGCACGGCGGTAAACAGGAAGAACTCAAACGGTGAGCGCGTGGCCGCACTGGCCTGTTTGGCCAGGTAAGTCATCTCGTGCAGGCCGATCAGGCTGATCAGTGCTGTGGCCTTGATCAGCACCAGCCAGTTGTTGGTAAAGCCGGGCAGCGCGTAGCGAACCATCTGCGGTGCGGTGATGCGCAAAAAGGTTTGCGTGCGGCCCATGCCGAACGCCCAGGCCGCTTCCATCTGCCCCTTGGGGATGGAAAGAATCGCGCCGCGAAAGGTCTCGGTCATGAAGGCGCCGTAGATAAAACCCAGCGTCAGCACGCCAGCGAAAAACGGGTTGATGTCCACCGTGGTTTCGCTGCCCATCCATTCGAGCAGGCTGTTCAGACCGATGGTGCCGCCGTAAAAGATCAGCAGCATCAAGACCAGTTCAGGCACACCGCGAATCAAGGTGGTGTAAACCGTGGCCAGCGCCACCAGCACCGGGCGGCCCGAGAGTTTGGCCGCCGCGCCCGCCAGGCCCAGCACGATGGAGACGAGCAGGGCGCAAAGCGAGACGCCAACCGTCAATGCCGATCCCTGCAGGATGGCGACGTAATAAGCATTCATAAGGGGGAGGCCAGAGAAAAAATCAAGGCAAAAATGAAAGCGCGCCGACGCACAGTTTACCGGTGCGTCAGCGCGCTTGCTGGAGGCGAAAAGTTACTTGCCGTAGGCGTCGAACTTGAAGTATTTGTCGTTGATTTTCTTGTAAACGCCGTTGCTGCGGATGGTTTTGATGGCGGTGTTCAGCTCGGTTTTGAGGGCGGCGTCACTTTTGCGCAGGCCCACGCCCATGCCGGTGCCAAAGTATTTTTCGGTGTACAGATCGGGGCCGACGGGCACGTAGTCCTTGCCTTCGGGCTTGCTCAGGAAGCCGCCGGTGACTTCGACAAAATCGGCCACGGTGCCATCGAGGCGGCCCGAGCGGATGTCCAGATAGACCTGGTCCTGGGCTTCGTAGGGGATGACTTCCACCCCGACGGTTTTGAGCTCGCCCATGGCGTATTTCTCTTGCGTGCTGCCCTTCAGGACGCCGAGTTTTTTGCCCTTGATGGAGACCGGGCCGGTGAACTTGACGTCTTTTTTGACCACGATGCGCGTCGGCGTGCTGTAGTACTTGTCCGTGAAGTCGATGACTTTGAGCCGGTCTGCCGTGATCGACATGGAGCTGACGATGACATCGTATTTCTTCGCCTGCAGGCCGGGGATCATGCTGTCCCAGACCTGTTCGACAAACACGCATTTGCGCTTGATCTGCTCGCACAGGGCGTTGGCGATGTCCACGTCAAAGCCGGTCGGCTTGCCGTCGGCGGTCTTGAAAGTGAAGGGCTCGTAAGTCGGGTCAATGGCGACTTTGAGATCCTTGCCTTGTGCAAAGGAGGCAGCGCAAAGCGATCCAGCGACGATAGCCAGCAGGAGTTTTTTCATGGACGGGTTCCTTCGGGGGACTGAGGGGTACTCAGCAGTTTGAAAACAAAGAACCGCGATTTTACGAGACAGACGAGGAAACCCTGGATTTTGGGTAACTGGTGCTTACCCACCCCTAAAAACCAAGGCATGGCTGCCTGCTTCGTCCCGCCGGGCTGCTTGCGGGCAGGCCTATCCCTGGGGCTGGGGGCTTTGGCGCAGCAGGGGCAGCATTTGCACCGCCAGCATGCTGACAAAAATCAGCGCGCAGCCCGCGATGCCGGGCGCATTCAGGCGGTCGCCCATCAGCAGGAAGCCGAACAGGGCGGCAAACAGCGTCTCCGCCGACAGCACAATCGCCGCATCGGCCGCATGCGCGTAACGCTGGGCCACCACCTGCGCCGTGAAGGCCACGCCGACCGACAAAATCCCGGCATAGCCCAGCGGCAAAGCTGCTGCCTGCAGGCTGGCCCAGTTCACCGGTTCATAGGCCAGCGACCACGCCAGCGCCAGCAGGCCGCACACCAGAAACTGCCCGCCCGCCACCAGAAAGGGCGCGCCCATGCGGTCAGCCACGCGCCCGATGAGCAGCACATGAAAAGCCCAGGGGAGGGCCGAGGCCATCACCCACAGGTCGCCGCGTCCGATGGACAGCGTGCTCGCGCCCGACAGCAGGTAGGCGCCGCCCAGGCAGGCCAGCGCACCCAGCCAGACCGACCAGTGCGGCAACTGGCGCCACAGCAGCCAGCCCAGCACCGGCACCAGCGGCACATACAGCGCCGTCAAAAATCCGGCATTCGTCACCGAGGTGGTGGTGATGCCGAGCTGCTGCATGGCCGCGCCCAGCAGCAGCAGGCTGCCAAGCCCGGCAATTTTGAAACCGTCGCGTTGCTGCAGCGGTGTGGCCAGGCGCTGGAGCTTGCGCCATTCCAGCCACATCAGCGGCGAAACGACCAGCGCGCCGATCAAAAAGCGCACGCCGGTGAAAGTGATGGGCCCCAGGTTGCTCATGCCGTGGCTTTGCGCCACAAAGCCCGAGCCCCAGATCAGGGCGACAACGAGGAGTAAAAGATTGGCTTGGGTGCGTGACATGCTGGAGTGGGGACGAGGATTTTCAGAATTAAACGAGGTGCGGCCGGGTCATTTTTCTGACCACGCCAGCCGCGCGGCGAGCCCGACAAAGATCGTGCCCGCGCTCCAGTTCAGGGCGCGCTGCGCCCGCAGGGAACGCTGGAACCGCGCCCCGATCAGGCTGGCAAACCAGGCCAGCGTGCCAAACACCAGCAGCGCCGCCAGCATGAACAGGCCGCCCAGCCACGCCACCTGCAGCGCCACCGAACCGGCCTCGGGGCGCACGAACTGCGGCAAAAAAGCCAGAAAAAAGATGCCGACCTTGGGGTTGCTCAGGTTCATCACCACGCCCCGGCCCACCATGCGCCACGGATTGAGCGCCACTGCCACGCCCGCCGCCATCGGCCCGACCGGCGCGCGAAACGCGCCCCAGGCCAGGTAGAGCAAGTAAGCCGCCCCGGCCAGCTTGAGCAGCGTGAAGGCCGTGGCCGACGCCGCCAGCAGCGCCGCCAGACCCAGCGCCACCGCCGCCGTGTGGCCGATCAGCCCGGTACACAGCCCCAGCGTCACCAGCAGCCCGGCCTTGCGCCCCTGCGTGGCCGACTGCATCAGCACAAACACGTTGTCCGGGCCGGGACTCAGGCTCAGCAGGATGGACAGGCCGAAAAAGGCGAGGGCGGTGTCTAGGGTGGGCATGCGTTGGGTTTTTTAAACGTATAATGCAAAGCAACACGGCCCCTTTCGACGGCGCTGCTTCGGCGGCAAAGTTGCTTAGGGGTTTTTTTTGGGCGCTGTAAAAGTGTCTTACCAGCTGGCGTCCCAACCTTCGGCCGCGCCCATCCCTAATCGATTCAGTCCGACGTGATTTAGGTTTGGGAAGGTTTGCAAATGCGCCTTCATCCGTTCGGGCCAGGATGACGTTGGGTTCACCACCTGTAGCAAGTGCCGCAGCATGCAAATCAGCAAATAGCAGCGCGCGCGTGTGTGGGTATTGTTTTCAAACGGCGCCACCCACGGCATGTCCGCCGCTGCGGGCAATTTGGGTTGATCCACGATGTTGCGGTTCCACAAGCGGCTGTGGTGGGCGCACACGTTGCGCAGGTAATTCAAACTGCGCAGCCAGGTGGCAAAGGTGCGGCCGTTGCCGACGCCATATTTGGCCGAGATGGCATCCTGCTCTGACTCGCGCATGCCGCCATACAGGGTGGACAGTGTGCCAAAGTCCCACACCTCACAGGCCACCCAAATCGCCAGCGGCAAGCCGTATTTGGCTTTGTTGTGGTTCACAAAATCTTCTTTGGAGCGGCCAATTAACTGCGCATGCTTGCCCAGCCATTCATGATGCCGCGTGACTCCGCTGTCTTTGTTCAATACCTGGCTGAACCCGGTGTGGAACAGCCCCCCGTCGAGATAGGCGAAGGCATCCAGTTGCCCCAAGGTGTGAGACACATCCACGCGCAGCGCAATTTCAACCCGCTCCAGTGCATCCAGCACCAGCAAGCGCAATTGCTTGTCGAACACATACAAATCCACCGCATTCTGAAAAGAGGCGCCCGGTCGGAAGCTGTCCAGTGCAATCGTCTCGCCTTTTGACTGCGGTTTGGTGGGACGGGGCTGATCCAGCGGGCAACAGGGGCCAGAGCGCTCCCGAAACGCAAACCAGTAGCCGCTCAGCCGGTAGTAGCCAATGCGCTTGAGATAGTCCAGCGCTTTGCTGCGGTCAGACACCCGCAAGCCGCGTGCCGCCAACTGATCCAGTTGTTCGTCAGTGCTGAGCCAGGGCTTGGCGTATTTCATGTTGCAAACTCCGATGCATATAGGGCCACGAACTCGTCAAATAGAACCTTGATTTGTTCAAACTGAGGTTCGTCGCGCATGGTCTGCAAGTCGAAGGATCGACAGGCTTCAATATCCTTGAGGGAAAAGTAGTTCTTGTGAACCAGTAGCTCACGAATTTGATCCGCAGGATCCTCGTATTCCCGCTCCTCAATGGGTGTGGCGCTGTCCAGCAGAAACGACTTGAGACACTGATGCAGAACAGGCGTCATGTGCGACTGGATTGCACGAACCTGTTTCAGAATTTCTGCGATTTTTTCATCAGCACTGGTTTGATTTGCGCAGGAAATCGTGCCGTTGGCATGCGCTAACTTATTTCGCTCACCGACTAGGTTAGAAAAAGGACGAATTTGATCTTCGTCGCAGCCAATAATTCGCAGAAATTTGAATACTTCGCCTTCGGCCACTCGGTACAGTGTGAATGGTGATGTCCCGGTCATGATTTGTTTTTCATTTTTTTGAAAAATTGTCGCATGCAAAAAATCAGTTGGGCGCATGAGTCTGATCTGCCAGACCGAGAAATAGACAAAGCTCATGTAAAGCATGTGATACGGCAATATGGCAAATTGGAACTTCTCGTGTTCGTAGTTGCTCCCGAACGCATCCCATAAAAATTGGATGTACTCCTGTTCGCCGGGCTCTTTAAAAGAGTTGGGTAGATACTCAAGAATTGGAAATGATTCTTCCATGATTATCTTGCGTCGCCCCATACCCGGTTAATCGCGGACTTGATCTTGGCTTCCATGCGGCGGATCAGTTCGCGGTTGGCGTTGACCAGCGCTTGCTCGGCTTCGATCTCGGCGACGATGGCGCGCTGGGTTTCGAGGTTGGGGAGAGATATTTTCATTTTGAGCAGGTCGGCTGTATTGATCTTCAACGTACCGTGCGCTGCGGTTTCAAGAACTTTGTCAAAGTGCGCTGCTTGCTGTTGAAGTGACAGCCGGAAAAAGGAAGTATTCACCTCCGCATTGGGCTCCATTGCCTTCACATCTTGATTGAATGCACACGGTACGGCAAGCTCACAAATTGGAACGCCGTTTGCCAAGCCCATGCCGCGCACGAGTATTAATAACGATCCCGGCTGCGCCAATCGTGTGCTCGATTCTTTGACGGCTGCGTCAGATACGTGGAGTAAGGCATCAGTGAGCCGATCCGCTTTCATGTCTTTTGCAGATACCCACGGTATCGTGCCCTCCCAGTAAGCGGGATTCGCCTTTGATGGTGTTCCTCCGCTGCTCAAGGTGCAAATGTTTTCTACCATGACCACTGGCCAATCTGGGCTTACTGCAATGCCTGGCTTGTAGTTGTCGAGCACCTGCCGGGCGCCGTCGATGATCTTTTGGTAGCCCTCGATTTCGGCCACGATTTGGTCTTGGACTTCGATAGGTGGGAGTGGGAGTGTCAATTCTCCTACCTGTTGAAGTGAAAGGTTGTACTGAGCAACGCCCGTTTTTTGCGCCTCAACTTGACTCAATACGCTGGGAGACCGCAGTACATGTGCCAAATAGCCTGGTCGTACTTTCTCTATGTCTGGAGAGACGATAGCAAACGCTTGATTTGTATTCGCGGGTAATACTGAAGTGGGAACAAGTGCAACCCGACCAAGCGCGCCAGCAATTGAGAAAAGAACATCGTCCGTCTTCAATTGCGACCTGCCTTGAGCCGCATGACATTCTTCTGAGATGAACGCAATTTTGTTTGAAATAAATGCGCCGTTGCTAGCAATGCTTTCGACTTTGATAAAGGAAATTCCGGCTTCTTGATAAGCAAATCCATTGGTCGTGGGCGTCGTACCTTTTGTGACTCGATGTGAAATTGAATTCACTTGAACTATCGACCAATTTGAGTCACGAGACGAGGTTGCAAGATATCGTTCCCCACTCAAATTAAAGTCCCCGCTCACCCCAATCCGCGAACGCTCCACCGCCTGCGCCA
>JAPLPS010000200.1 GCA_026400075.1 Polaromonas sp. | reverse complement strand
GCCCATCGTGCAGCTGGCCAGGGCGCTGGGCTGTGCGCGCAGCACGGCGCAGCTGCGCCTCAAAGCGCTGGAGGACAGCGGCGTCATCACCGGCTACACGGTGGGGCTGAAAATGGCCCGCGCCATGTCCTGCATCAGTGCCATGGTGCTGATTTCCATCGAGTCGAAAAACGAGCCGGAGGTGGTGCGTGCGCTCTCGCGGCGCCACGAGATCACCAAGCTGTTTTCGGTCAGCGGCCGCTACGACCTGTGCGCCATGCTCTCGACCGAATCGACCCAGGAGCTGGACGCGGTGCTGGACAAAATCCGCGTCATCAAGGGCGTTCTGGACACCTTCTCCACCATTCTTTTGTCCACCAAGCTAGACCGGCCGGAGTAGGGGCGGCAGGCAGCATCAGGCCGACGCCCCTTAAAATTCGGCCTCTCAGGCGTTTCGCCGTCTCTCATTCCCAAGGACAACCCCTTCATGAACTTGAAACAACTCGCCGCCCTCGTGGCGCTGGCCTGCAGCCTGTCGGCCCACGCCGCCGACACCAAAGAGTTGCGCATAGGCACCGACGCCACCTACGAGCCCTTCACCTACAAAGCGCCCGATGGCACGCTGATGGGTTTTGACATCGATCTGTCCAAGGCGCTGTGCGCGCAGATGAAGCGGCGCTGCAGCTTTGTCGAATCCACCTGGGAGGGCTTGATTCCGTCGCTGCAGGCGAAGAAGTTTGACCTGATCATGTCCAGCATGACGATTACCGACCAGCGCCGCAAGGCGGTCAGCTTCAGCGACAAGATGACCGATATTCCCTACCGCGTGGTCGTCAAGCGCGGCAGCGGCATGGACGGCTCGCCCGCCTCGATGAAGGGCAAGAAAGTCGGCGTCCTGAAAGGCTCGACCGACGCCGATTTTGCCGACAAGCACTACGCCAAGGCGGGCGCGACGGTGCAGCGCTACGAATCAACCCAGGAGTCCTACCTGGATCTGGGCACGGGCCGACTTGACGCCGTTGTCGGCAATCTGGTGGAAATCAAGGGCGGCTTTCTGGCCAAGCCCGCAGGCAAGGCTTTTGAATTTGCGCCCTACGAGCTGAACGACCCGGTGATTCTGGGCTACGGCACGGGCGCGGCCATGCGCCGCCAGGACGTTCAGCTCAAAACCGATTTGAATGCCGCGCTCAAGGTTTTGCGCAGCAATGGTACTTACCAGAAGATTTCGGACAAGTATTTTGACTTTGACGTTTACGGCAAGTAAGGCTCATCGAATTCACCCCTGAGCCTGAAGGTCAGGGTGATGATTAACTTGAGCTGGTAAATGCAAAAAAGCCGCTATCGTCAAGATGGCGGCTTTTATTTTAGTTTCTGAAGATGGCGGAACGTGCTTGCAGCGTTGATTTCGTTTCCTGGCTGTCGTCGGAGGTACGCGACAAGATCGCCAACTGCGAATTTGATGGAAAATAATTCAAATGGAACTTGAACTGCGTAAATCTCCCACTCTTCAAATTGAGCTGGAACGTCTGTGCGTGAAATTTTTACGCGACCATTGGGAAGAACTGACCATGATGAAACTTTCGGCAATGATCGAATTGCCTGCATGTCATTTTCTGTAGGGCAAGAAAAATCTCCTCTAATTTGTGCAACGCGGTAATCGCCTGAGTCATAGAAGGAAATACCTTCGCATTTGATGGGCGGCATACCAGGAGTTTGGCGCCAAGCAGGCGATTTTGGCCCATGCCTTAGGCGCATTGATGTATCAGGGAATAACCAGTTGCCAATGAAATCCTCTTTGACTGAAAGCCGCAATTCAGGCCGTAGCGGTGAGAATGGGCATGGAAAGGCCGTGTAGACTGCTACTGCAAGTGCTGGGTAGGAAGCTTGGTTGGCGACATCAATACCCTTGATGAATGGATCGAGCAGCGCCCTCATTTCTTTCAACGAGGAGTTTTTCGAGGAGCAAAGAACATCTGCATTGTTTGCCTGGAATTGGGAGATCAATGTGCGGTCAGCAAGATCCAGAGTCGCATCCTGAGCCATTGCGAAAATAGGCAAGGCAACGAGAAAAATCGCGAGATGACGTAAATTGGACATAAATTATTTAATCGTAGGGTTGTGAAAACTAACCTAAGTTGGATGGGTCTGTGGTTTCGTTAATGGT
The DNA here is from genome assembly GCA_026400075.1 of Polaromonas sp. GTDB lineage: Bacteria > Pseudomonadota > Gammaproteobacteria > Burkholderiales > Burkholderiaceae_C > Polaromonas. The sequence continues at coordinate 5,688 of JAPLPS010000200.1, read as the reverse complement.
GTAAATCTAAGGATTTGATAAAAGTAAATTCAGCCATCCACAGAGAATAAAAAAACCGAGCATCACAGGCAGTGCAACAAAAATGCGAAAAATAGAAAAACGGCGCGGCGATAAATCTATTCCATGATTCTTGGAAAACAACCAACCAAAAAACGCTTCACCAAGAATATAAACAGGCGGACCTAATCCAATGAATAAAAACCACTGGATTGGCGTTTGTGGCCAATCCGGCCAGAGCATCAGTGTCAAAAGTCCCGCGATAAGCAGCCACAGGAATGCAATGAATGGCAAAACGCGAGTCCACTTTTTATCGGCATTCCTGTCGCGCATGGCTGCTGGCCTGTTGTTTTAGCGGCTCTTTTTAATCGCCAGCGCCGCCTCGCTTACCAGCGCCGGGCCTTTGTAAATCAGGCCGGTGTAAATCTGCACCACGTCGGCCCCAGCCTTGATTTTCGAGACGGCATCCGCGCCGCTCATTACGCCGCCCACGCCAATAATCGGAAAACCTTTGCCTAAAGCAGCGCGCAGCTGGCGGATCACGCGGTTGCTGGCTTCCAGAACTGGCGCGCCGCTTAAGCCCCCGGTTTCTTCGGCGTGGCGCAGGCCTTTGACGGCTTCGCGGCTCAGCGTCGTGTTGGTGGCGACCACGCCGTCCATCGCGTGGCGTTTGAGCGTGGCGGCAATCACTTCGACCTGTGCGTCGTCCAGATCGGGCGCTATTTTGACGAAAATCGGCACGCGCTTGCCGTGTTGCGTGGCCAGCGTTTCGCGGCGCTCGGCAATGCGCCCGAGCAGCGCGTCCAGCGCCTCGTCGCTTTGCAGGGCGCGCAGGTTTTTCGTGTTCGGGCTGGAAATATTGACGGTGACGTAATCAGCATGCGGATACACGCCGTCGAGGCAAATCAAATAATCGTCCACGGCATTTTCAATCGGCGTGGCGGCGTTCTTGCCGATGTTCAGGCCCAGCAGCAAGGGGCTTTTGGCGTTTTTCTGGCGGATGGCGGATTTTTTGACGTTGGCTAGAAAAGCGTCCAGTCCGTCGTTGTTAAAACCCAGGCGGTTAATCAGCGCGTTGGCTTCGGGCAGGCGGAACATGCGTGGCTTGGGGTTGCCGGGCTGGCCTTTGGGCGTGACGGTGCCGACTTCGACAAAGCCAAAGCCCATCGCGGCCAGGCCGTCGATGCAGCGGGCGTTTTTGTCGAGCCCGGCGGCCAGGCCGACGCGGTTCGGGAACTTCAGCCCGGCCAGCTCAATCGGGTCGCTGACCTTGGCGCTGCAGTAAACCGCCGTGAGTGGCGTGCCTTGCGTGCGCGCCAGCGAGGCCAGCGTCAAATCGTGGGCCGCTTCGGGGTCGAGGCTGAATAAAAAGGGACGGGCCAGGGCGTAGGGAAGCAGGGACATTGGATAATTCGGCTGGATTGGCGCAAGTTTGCGCTGGATTTGGCGGGCAGCGGCGCCCGGCAAGACTGGCCCGGATTGTCGCAAAAACCGGGCCTGCCGCCGTGAAACTTGCACGCCTTCACCCCTCAACCTTTGAAGAAAACTCCCATGACCCAAGACGAACTCAAAACCCTGGTCGGCCAGGCCGCGCTGGCCTATGTCGAAGACGGCAGCATTGTCGGCGTCGGCACCGGCTCGACGGTGAATAAATTCATTGACGCGCTCGGCACGATCAAGCACCGCATTGCGGGCGCGGTGTCCAGCTCAGTCGCCTCGACCGAGCGGCTGCAGGCGCTGGGCATCCAGGTGTTTGACGCGACCGAGGTGGACGAACTGGGCGTGTATATCGACGGCGCCGACGAGATCGACCACGCCGGAAACATGGTCAAAGGCGGCGGCGCGGCGCTGACGCGCGAGAAGATTGTGGCCGCCCAGTCGCGCCGCTTTGTTTGCATCGCCGATGAATCTAAATTGGTCAAGGTGCTGGGCGCTTTCCCGCTGCCGGTGGAAGTGATTCCGATGGCGGCCAAGCGCATTGCGCGCCAGTTTGAAGCGCTGGGCGGCATCGCGACGCTGCGCCAAAAGGACGGCGCGCCGCTGGTGACGGACAACGGCCAGCATATTCTGGACGTGACCGGCTTGAAAATTGAAGACCCGCTGGCGTTTGAAACGCTGGTCAGCCAGTGGCCGGGCGTGGTGACGGTGGGCGTGTTTGCGTTTCAAAAAGCCCAGGTGTGTCTGCTGGGCACCGAAACGGGCGTGACGACGCTGGTGTTTTAAGCCGCTGCAGCGACCCTTGAGCCGTGTCGGCTAGAAACGTATGCCGGACGGGCTGTTGCTGATGACGGGCGTTTCAGCGGGCGGCTTGGCGGTTGATTTTGGGGCGCTTGCGGCGCTGGCTGCGGGCGCCGCAGCCACGGCGACCAGCGGCGCTGGGGCGGGCGGGCGGTAGCTCGCGGGCAGGACTGACTTGGCCGGGTAGCCGGCCGCGTTCAGGAACTGCGTCCATTCCACATCCGAAAAGCCTTTGAGCTGCTGGCTGCCAATCGTCAAAAAGGGCAGCGATTTTTCGCCGCTCAGGCGCTGCAAAGCCTCGGCGTCTTGCTGCGTCGTGACGGTTTTTTCGTTGAAGGGAATGCCCCGGTTGCTCAGCAGCGAACGGGCGGTGCCGCAAGGCCCGCAGTTGTCGCCGGTGTACAGCAGCACCGGGTATTTTTGGGCTATCTGCTTCAGCTCAAAAGGCAGTCCCGCAGCGCTGGCGCCGCCGGTGCCTTTGGCGGCTGTTTCATTGACTTTGGCGTCGGTGAGCGGCCGCAGGTCGGAAAAAGTAACTTTTCCGTCAGGCCCTACGATGCGGTAAACCTGCTGGGCCTGCGCCAGCGGCGACGCCAGACCAGCCGCCAGCGCGATCACGCCAAGAACGGATTTTGGAATCAAAAAAGCAACAGTTTTTGAGGGCATGGGTTTCAATGGTGTTTGATCTCAAGCCATCCCTTGATGGCGTAGCAGGGCGTCCAGTGAAGGCTCACGGCCCCGGAAGGCTTTGAATGACTCCATCGCCGGGCGGCTGCCGCCAGCCTCCAGAATAGCCTGGCGGTATTGGCGGCCGACGGCCATTGTGGCCTCGGCTGATGCGGCCGTGTCTTCAAAGGCCGCGTAGGCGTCGGCGGACAGCACTTCGGCCCATTTGTAGCTGTAGTAGCCCGCCGCATAGCCGCCGGAAAAGATGTGGCTAAACGTGTGCGCGGTGCGGCTGTAGGCCGGGGCGGCAATCACGGCAACTTCGCGGCGCACTTCATTGAGCAGGCCCATCAAATCTTCGTCGGGGTTGTGCGAGGTGTGCAGCAGCATGTCGAACAGCGAGAACTCGACCTGGCGCAGCGTCTGCAGGCCGCTCTGGAAGTTTTTGGCCGCCAGCATTTTGTCGAACAGCGCGCGTGGCAGCGACTCGCCAGTTTCAACGTGGGCGGTCATGTTGCTCAGCACGCCCCATTCCCAGCAGAAGTTTTCCATGAACTTGCTGGGCAGCTCGACCGCATCCCATTCGACGCCGCTGATGCCGGACACGTCGTGCTCGTTGACTTGCGTCAGCAGGTGGTGCAGGCCGTGGCCGAATTCGTGGAACAGCGTGGTCACGTCGTCGTGCGTCAGCAGCGCGGGTTTGCCGCCTGCGCCTTCGGCAAAGTTGCACACCAGATGGGCGACCGGCGTTTGCAGCGCGCCGGTGTCGGGGCGCAGCCAGCGGGCGCGCACGTCGTCCATCCACGCGCCGCCGCGCTTGCCGGTGCGCGCCGGCTGGTCGAGGTAGAACTGGCCCAGCAACTGGCCGTTGCGCTCAATGCGGTAGAAAGCCACGCCAGCCTTCCACACCGGCGCGGCGTCTTCGCGGATCGCCACTTCAAACAGCGATTCGACGATTTTGAACAGCCCGGCCAGCACCTTGGGTGCGGTGAAATACTGTTTGACTTCCTGCTCGCTGAAGGCGTAGCGCGCTTCTTTGAGCTTTTCGCCGATGTAGGTGTAGTCCCAGGGCTGCGGGTCGGTTTGGCCCAGCGATTCGGCGGCGAAGGCGCGCAAATCGGCCACATCTTTTTCGGCGTAAGGGCGCGCGCGCTGGGCCAGATCGCGCAAAAAGGTCACGACTTCTTCAGGGGACTTTGCCATTTTGGGTACGACGGAGACTTCGCCGAAGTTCTGGTAGCCCAGCAGTTTGGACTCTTCCAGCCGCAGGGACAGGATTTCGCGCATCACGGCGCTGTTGTCGAACTTGGCGAATTCTTCTGGGGCCTGGTCGCTGGCGCGGGTGGTGTAGGCCTTGTAGAGCTTTTCGCGCAGCGCGCTGCTGTGGGCAAACTGCATCACCGGCAGGTAGCTGGGCATTTTCAGGCTGATGCGGTAGCCGGATTTGCCTTCGGCTTCGGCCTGGGCTTTGGCGGTTTGCAGCACGTCTTGCTGGATGCCTGCGATTTCTTCTTCGCTGGCGTAGTAGGCAAAGGCGTCGGTGGCGTCCAGAGCGTTTTCGCTGAATTTCTGGCTCAGCTCGGCCTGGCGCTCCTGGATCTGGGCAAAGCGCTCTTTGGCCGGGCCGCTCAGTTCGGCGCCTGACAGCACGAAGTTGCGGATGGCATTTTTGTGCGCTTGCAGTTGTTCGGTGTTGAGCGTGGCGGTGTCAATGGCTTTGTACTTGGCGTAGAGGCGTTCGTCGGCGCCCAGGCGCGTCCAAAACTCGGTGACGCGGGGCAGGGCGGCGTTGTAGGCGGCGCGCAACTCGGGCGTGTCGGCGACGCTGTTGAGGTGGCTGACAGCACCCCAGGCGCGGCCCAGTTGTTCGGTGGCCACATCCAGCACCTTGGCAATGCCGCTCCAGGTGGCCGGGAATTCGGGCGCCGTGACCAGCTCCAGCGCGGCGTCGGCTTTGACCAGCAATTCATCGAGTGCCGGGCTGACATGCGCGGGCAGGATGCGGTCAAACAGCGGAAGGTCGGAAAAGTCGAGGAGTGGATTGGTCATGACGGCTAGCTGTGGGCGATGGGTGAAATCTAAAGGCCAAAGGCTATTTCAGCGCTTGAACCGAAAAACCGGCTCTAAGGCCGGTTGGGGACATGCGGTCGTCGCTGACTTTCTTTTCCTTTTCAGGAATCGGGCGCCACAGCACCAGCAGCTTGCCGATATGCTGGATGGGCGCGGCGTCGAGTTCGTCGGCCAGGGTGTGGAAAATGGTTTCGCGCCCGACGCGGTCGTCGGACTGGACGCGCACTTTGATGAGGCCGTGGGCGTTGAGCGCGGCGTCGATTTCTTTCTTGACGGCGACGGTCAGGCCGTCGGAGCCGATCATCACGACCGGGTTGAGGTGGTGCGCTTCAGCGCGCTGATCTTTGCGCTGGGCAGGGGTAAGTTGTATTTGAGCCATGCCCAATTATCGGTGGAGTCGGTAAGACGACAATAGCCCCCATGAAAGTAAATGCCAAGCCAGACCACAAGCTCCTCCCCAAAGCCGCCCCCAAGGCCGGAAAAGGGGACGCAAAAGGTAAAAAAGTTAACAAAGCGTGGTTGCACGACCACATCAACGACCCCTACGTCAAGTTGGCGCGTCGGGAGGGCTACCGCGCCCGCGCCGCCTACAAGCTCAAGGAAATTGATGAAACGATGGGCCTGATCAAGCCCGGCGACTGGGTCGTCGATCTGGGCAGCACGCCGGGCGCCTGGAGCCAGTATGTGCGGCGCAAGCTCTCGCCCACCGGCGCGGCC
>JAPLPS010000185.1 GCA_026400075.1 Polaromonas sp. | reverse complement strand
TCTCGCCGAGGCTGGCGTTCTTGCCGCCAACGGCCTCGACATCGCTCATTCTCAGGTTTTCAAAGGGTACAACCAGGGTGGCCGCATCAAAGAGGGTGGACATAAAAAGACTCCGGGAGGTTTAAAAAGGGGGGCGCGACCGGCAACCTGCTTGTTGTTTTTGGAGGGTTGGGGCGGTGCATGGGGTGAGAATCGGGATAATTAACGCGATTGTAGAGGCCTGCCGCCCCGCGCGCTTTGAATGATTTTCCAGCCCTTTTGAAAAAAACCCTCATGTCCAATCGCACCGTATTCTTCATCTCCGACGGCACCGGCATCACCGCTGAGACCTTTGGCAACGCCATCCTGGCGCAATTCGAGATCAGCCCGCGCCATGTGCGCCTGCCTTTTATCGACACGGTGGACAAGGCCCATCAGGTGATCCGCCAGATCAACCACACCGGCGAAGTCGAAGGCAAGCGCCCCATCGTCTTTACCACGCTGGTCAACATGGAAATCCTCGCCGTCATCAAAAGCCAGTGCAACGGCATGCTGCTGGACATGTTCGGCATTTTTGTCGCGCCGCTCGAAAGCGAACTGGGCATCAAATCGAACCACCGCGTCGGGCGCTTTTCCGACGCCTCGAAAAGCCAGGCGTACCACGACCGCATTGAAGCCATCAACTTTTCGCTGGACCATGACGACGGCCAGAGCCACCGCGATCTGGCTGGCTCGGACGTGATTCTGGTCGGCGTCAGCCGCAGCGGCAAAACGCCGACTTCGCTGTATCTGGCGATGCAATACGGCCTGAAAGCGTCCAACTACCCGTTGATTCCCGAAGACTTCGAGCGCCGCCAGCTGCCGCCCGCGCTGGTGCCGCACCGCAAAAAGGTCTTTGGCCTGACGATTTCTCCGGTGCGCCTGAGCGAAATCCGCAACGAGCGCCGCCCGAATTCGACCTATTCCGACCTAGCCAACTGCCGCCACGAAATCCACGAAGCCGAGGCCATGATGCGCCGCGAAGGCATTCGCTGGCTCTCGACGACGACCAAGTCCATCGAAGAAATCGCCACCACCATCCTGCAGGAAGTGCGGCCCGAGCGGCTGGAATACTGAAGCCCGCGCTCAAGGCATAGCCAAAGCCAATTTTTAACATAGTGTATGGCTATTTAGTTAGCCGCATTAAGAGCCATATACTATCAACTCGCACCGCTTTTCAACCCGCCTTTAGAGGAAAAAAACCATGTCCGTTATCAATACCGCCATCAAGCCTTTCAAAGCCAGCGCTTACCAGTCCGGCAAGTTCATCGACGTGTCTGAAAAAGACGTGCTGGGCAAGTGGGCCGTGTTCTTCTTCTACCCAGCCGACTTCACCTTCGTCTGCCCGACCGAACTGGGCGACGTGGCCGACCACTACGCTGAATTCAAGAAAATGGGCGTGGAAATCTACTCCGTGTCCACCGACACGCATTTCACGCACAAAGCCTGGCACGACAGCTCCGAAACCATCGGCAAAATCGAGTACGTCATGATTGGCGACCCAACCGGCACGCTGACCCGCAACTTCGACTGCATGCGCGAAGAAATGGGCCTGGCTGACCGTGGCACCTTCATCGTCGATCCACAAGGCGTGATCCAGGCTGTCGAAGTGACCGCCGAAGGCATTGGCCGCAACGCCGAAGACCTGCTGCGCAAGGTCAAGGCCGCCCAATACGTCGCCTCGCACCCCGGCGAAGTCTGCCCCGCCAAGTGGAACGAAGGCTCGGCCACGCTGACGCCATCGTTCGACCTCGTCGGCAAAATCTAAGCGCCCCGCGCCCACCAAAGCCCGGCGCTATCGTGGCTCCGGGCTTTTTTGTTTCTTTTTTCTACGAAATGTGAGTTCGCCATGCTCGACGCCAACACCAAAACCCAATTAAAAAGCTACCTCGAACGCGCCACGCAGCCGATTGAAATCGTCGCCTCGCTCGACGACAGCCCGGCGTCGGGCCAGCTGCAGTCGCTGCTGAAAGACGTGGCCGATGTCTCGGCGCTGGTCACCGTCAGCGAAAGCCGCGATGACAGCCAGCGCAAGCCCTCGTTTTCTATCAACCGCCCCGGCGAGACCACCGGCCCGCGCTTTGCCGGCCTGCCGATGGGGCATGAATTCACCTCGCTGATCCTGGCGCTGCTGCAAACCGGCGGCTACCCGCCCAAGGTCGAAGACGCGATTCTGGAACAAATCCGCGCGCTGGACGGCGACTTTGAATTCGAGGTTTATGTCTCGCTGAGCTGCCACAGCTGCCCGGACGTGGTGCAGGCGCTGAATTTAATGGCGGTGCAAAACCCGCGCATCAAGGCCACGATGATCGACGGCGCGCTGTTTCAGGATGAAGTCAAAGCGCGCCAGATCATGGCCGTGCCGACGGTATTTTTGAACGGCGCCGAATTCGGCCAGGGCCGCATGAGCCTGGAAGAAATCCTCGCCAAAATCGACACCAGCGGCACCGAGCGCGAGGCGAAAAAAATCGCCGCTAAAGAGGCGTTTGACGTGCTGATCGTCGGCGGCGGCCCGGCGGGCGCGGCGGCGGCGGTCTATGCGGCGCGCAAAGGCATTCGCACGGGCGTGGTGGCCGAGCGCTTTGGCGGCCAGGTGCTGGACACGATGGGCATTGAAAATTTCATCTCGGTGCAAGAAACCAACGGCCCGCAGTTTGCGCTGGCGCTGGAGCAGCATGTGCGCGCCTACGAGGTGGACATCATGAACCTGCAGCGCGCCAAGGCCTTGATTCCCAGCGAGATCACCGGCAACGGCCTGATCGAGATTCAGCTGGCCAGCGGCGTGTCGCTGAAAAGCAAAACGGTGATTTTGTCCACCGGCGCGCGCTGGCGCAACATCAATGTTCCCGGCGAGCAGGAATACAAAAACAAGGGCGTGGCCTACTGCCCGCACTGCGACGGCCCGCTGTTTAAAAACAAACGCGTGGCGGTGATTGGCGGCGGCAACTCGGGCGTCGAGGCGGCGATTGACCTGGCGGGCATCGTCGGCCATGTCACGCTGGTGGAGTTCGACACCGCACTGCGCGCCGACGCAGTGCTGCAACGCAAGCTGCTGAGCCTGCCCAACGTGACGGTGTTCACCCACGCGCAGACCACCGAAATCACCGGCGATGGCCAGAAGGTCAACGGCCTGACGTACAAGGACCGGGCCACGGGCGAATCGCACGCCGTGCCGCTCGAAGGCGTGTTCATCCAGATCGGTCTGGTGCCCAATACCGACTGGCTCAAGGGCGTGGTCGAGTTGTCCAAACACGGCGAGATCGTCGTCGATGCCCGGGGCCAGACTTCGCTGCCGGGCGTGTTCGCGGCGGGCGACGCGACCACGTCGCCGTTCAAGCAGATCATCATCGCGGCGGGCGACGGCGCCAAGGCAGCGCTGAGCGCGTTCGATCATTTGATCCGCACGTCAGCACCGGCCTGACGGCCCAGGCCGCAGCGCCAGCGGCGCAGGCGCATTGACATCCACGGGGCTTTTCAGCCCCGTTTTTTTGTTTCTGGAGGCCGTTTTTTCACAAAACTAATTAAGAATCATTCGCATTTGATATACACTTCAGCACGAACTTTACGAACCCGCTAACAGCCAACACCTGCGTCCTTCACCTTGAACGGCTCCGGGCACGGCCAGGCTATTTCCTCAAACCCGGAGCTTTCTTTTGGCACACTTTCACACGTCCCCCGCCCGCAGCGCGCCCTGCGTTTCCGAGCTGACTTTGCTGCCGCTGGGCGCGCTGATGCTGGCCGCGTCAGTCTCCAGCTGGGCACAAAGCACCGTGCCCGCGCCAGAAACTCCGGCCAGCACCAGCGCCGCGCCCGCCAAAACCCTGGCGCCGGTCACCGTCACCGGCACACGCGACCGGGTCGATCAGACCTACCAGAGCGGTATCACCAGCGTCGGCAAGGTGCCGGTGCTGGCCAAAGACATTCCGCAGTCGCTCACCGTGGTCAATGAAAAGCTGATGCACGACCAGGGCAAAGACAGCCTGAAAAGCGCACTGGAAAACGTCGTCGGCATCACGTTCGAGGCGGGCGAAGGCGGGCGCGTCGGCGACAACATCCGGCTGCGCGGCTTCAGCGCGGCGGGCGACATGTACCAGGACGGCATGCGCGACATCGCCCAGTACAACCGCGACACCTTCAACGTCGAGCGCGTCGAAGTGCTGCGCGGCTCGGCCTCGATGCTGTTTGGCCGGGGCTCGACCGGCGGCATCATCAACCAAGTCAGCAAGCAGGCGCGCCCGGTGACAGAGCACGAAGTCAATGTCACCGCAGGCACCGACAACTACCTGCGCCTGCAAGGCGATTTCAACTTCAAGCTGGACAACAACGCCGCGCTGCGCATCAACGCCATGAGCACCGACAGCGCCGGGCGCGGCGACAACACCGGCGCGGCCACCCGTCGGCGCGGCCTGGCGCTGGACTACCGCTGGGGCATTGGCACGGCCAACGAGTTTGAAGTCAGCTACTACCACCTCAATTACAGCGACAAGCCCGACTGGGGCTCGGCCTGGCTGGAAAACCGCCCCGCCCCAGCGCCCACAAACAAATACTGGTACGGCCTGGACAGCGACTTCCAAAAGGACAAGGCCGATGTGCTGACCCTGTCGCACACCCACCGCTGGAACGATGGCAGCAGCCTGAAAACCACCGTGCGCGACGGCTACTACGCCCGCGACATGTGGGCCACGCAATCGAGCTTTGCCAGCGGCACCACGCTGGCCAATTTCAATGACAACACGCTGCTGAGCCGCCGCACCAACGCCAAGGCGGGCGAAGAACACCACACCTTCCTGCAAACCGACTACCTGACCACCGCCGACTGGTTTGGCCGCGAGAACAAGCTGCTGATTGGCGCCGAGTACGCGCTTGAAAACTCCAGCCGCTTCACCTACCCGACGCTGGCGTCGGCCAAGCCCGCCACCACTGTCGGCAACCCGGACAGCAGCGGCATCAGCGGCGACCTGACGCAGCAGCTGGCCACCCGCTTCAAGGCCACGACGCTGGGACTGTACCTGCAAGACACGGTGGATTTGTCGCAAAACTGGAAGCTCGTCGGCGGCCTGCGTCTGGATCGCTTCCAGGGCGACTACGACCGCTCCGGCAACGCCGCGCCCAACAACACCACCCTGTCACGCTCGGACACGCTGCTGAGCAAGCGCCTGGGCCTGATGTACCAGCCGACCGAAGAAAGCAGCTACTACGCCTCCTACGGCACCTCCTTCAACACCTCGGGCGACCTGTACCAATTCGACGCCAAGTCGGCCAACACGCCGCCCGAGAGCAGCCGCAACATCGAAATCGGCGCCAAATGGGAGCTTTACGGCGGCGACCTGTCGCTGCGCACCGCGCTGGCCCGCACCGAAAAATACAACGAGCGCAACACCGACATCGACACCGCCAACACCGCTTATCTGCTCTCTGGCAAGCGCCACACCGACACGCTCGAATTCGAGATCAACGGGCGCCTGACGCCGCATTGGGATTTGTTTGCCGGCGTCGCCTTCATGAAGGCGGTGATTGACGAATCGACCGCGACGGCGGAAATCGGCCAAAACCCCGGCCTGAGCCCCAGCCGTCAGGCCAATTTGTACACGACCTACCGCATCAACGAGCAGTGGCGCATCGGTGGCGGCTTGACCGCCGTCAGCCAGAACAAGCCCGCCAACAGCGTGTTGACGCTGAACCGCGCACCCGGCTATGTCAAGGCCGATGCGCTGGTCGAATACCGCATCAACGAGCGCAACACCTTAAAACTCAACATCGACAACCTGTTCGACAAGGTGTACTACAACACGCTGTACCGGGGCTTTGCCGCGCCGGGCGACGCCCGCAGCGTGCGACTGACGCTGACCAGCAAGTTTTAATCCCGCCATGCTGCTTCGTATTCCTCACGTTCTGACGCCTGACGAGCTCGCCCAGGTGCGCCAGCTGATCCTGCAAGCCGACTGGGCCGATGGCCGGATCACGGCAGGCAGCCAGTCCGGCGCGGTCAAGAAAAACCGGCAATTGCCCGAAGACCTGCCGCAGGCCCAGCAGGCGCGCCACATCGTCTCGGTGGCGCTGGCGCGCAACCCGATGTTCGTCACCGGCGCGCTGCCCAAGTCGGTCTATCCGCCGCTGTTCAACCGCTACGGCGGCGCGAGCAACTATTTTGGCGACCACATCGACAACGCGGTGCGCACCCATGCGGCCACGGCGCGCCATGTGCGCACCGATATTTCCTGCACGCTGTTTCTGGCCGACCCGGCCAGCTACGACGGCGGCGAACTGGTCGTGCAGGACACCTACGGCGAGCAGCGCATCAAGTTCGACGCGGGCGATCTGGTGATGTATCCGGGCACGTCCGTGCATCGCGTGGAGCCGGTGACGCGCGGCGAGCGGCTGGCCTGCTTTTTCTGGATCGAAAGCATGGTGCGCGCCGACGCCCAGCGCCGCCTGCTCTACGACATGGATCTGGCGATTACCGCGCTGCGCCAGCAGGCGCTGGGACGCGCGCTGCAGAACGGCGGCCAGACGGACAGCCCGGCCGACACCGCCGAAGTCGTGCGCCTGACCGGCTGTTACCACAACCTGCTGCGCATGTGGGCCGACGTTTGAGCAAACCGTTACAGTCGGCAGCGGCTTGCCTGGCCGCCTGCCAACCCATTCACGATTTACTGCCAATGCACCCATGAACGTCCTTCTGCCGCGCCCCTCTTTCAATGCCGTGGCGACATCTGTCGCGCATGGACGCTTGCCGCTGGGCAGAAATGCGGCCATTGCCAGCGTCGTGCTGGCGCTGCATGCCAGCTTGATCTGGGTGTTGCAAAGCGGCTCGGCGCTTCATCCGCCAGAAGTGGTCGTGCCGGTTGAAGTGCTGGCGGAATTAATGACGCCGCCCGCGCCCAGCACAACGCCCGCCCCGCCCACGCCACAGCCAGCGCCAACGCCTCCGGTGCCGAGCGCCAAGCCCGTCACGCCCAGCCCGCCCGCAAAAGCCGCCCCGAAAACATCGGTTCAGCCGCAAGTTCAGCCCCAGCCGCTGGCGATTGCCGATCCGGCGCCCGCGCCCCACGCCCCGGCTGGCAGTCTGGCGCACAGCCCGCCTTCGCCATCTTCCACAGCGGCGCCAAGTCTGGCGCAGACGCCCCCGGCGCCGCCCGCCGCAGGCCCGGCCGCTCCACCGGCGCAACCCGCTCCACCCGCTGCAGCGGTGCAACTGCCGTCCAGCGATGCCGACTACCTGCAAAATCCCAAGCCCACCTACCCGCCGCTGAGCAAACGCCTGGGCGAGCAAGGCAAGGTCATCGTGCGCGTGCTGATAGGCGCCGACGGCCAGCCCAAAAAAGCCGAACCCAAACAGTCCAGCGGTTTTGACCGGCTGGACCAGGCCGCGCTGGCCACTGTCATGAAATGGCGCTACGTCCCCGGCAAGCGCGGCGGCGTGGCCGAAGACATGTGGTTCAACGTCCCCATCAATTTTGTTCTTGAATAATTCTCTGGAGTAGCTACTAAATGGAAAACCAATTCGGCCTGGCCCACGTCTGGTCTCAAGGCGACATCGTCACCAAAAGCGTCGCTGTGCTGCTGCTGCTCATGTCGCTGGCCTCGTGGATGGTCATCCTCACCAAGGCGCTGAACCTGCGCCGCCTCGCCGCCCAGGCCAGCGCCACCGAAAGCTTCTGGCACAGCGCCGATTTTGCCGATGGCCTGGCCCGCTTCGGCGCCGACCCGGACATCCTGCACAAGGACGGCCACAACGGCTCGCCGCCACAGCGCCAGCTGCACGACAGCCTGGACGTGAGCGACTGGGTCACGCGCTGCCTGCGCAATGCGATTGACGACATCACCGCCAACATGCAGTCCGGCCTGGCCGTGCTGGCCTCGGTCGGCTCGACGGCGCCGTTTGTCGGGCTGTTTGGCACCGTCTGGGGGATTTACCACGCGCTGCTGGCCATTGGCCTCAATGGCCAGGCCAGCATCGACAAGGTGGCCGGGCCGGTCGGCGAATCGCTGATCATGACGGCGCTCGGACTGGCCGTGGCGATTCCCGCCGTGCTCGGCTACAACGCGCTGGTGCGCGGCAACAAGTCGATGATTGGCAAGCTGAACCGCTTTGCGCATGACCTGCACGCCTATTTTGTGACCGGCGCCCGCGTCAGCAGCCCCGGCACGGCCAGCGCGCCCACCCTGAAAAAAGGAAACTGACTATGGCCTTCGGAACCCTGGACGACGGCAACGGCGGCAACGACGAGGTGATGAACGAGATCAACATGACGCCGCTGGTCGATGTGATGCTGGTGCTGCTGATCATTTTCATCATCACCGTGCCGGTCATCAAGCATTCGGTCAACATCGACCTGCCGCGCGTCAGCAACCAGCCCCAAGTCACCCAGCCGCAAACGCTGCGCCTGAGCGTGGATGCGCAGGGCGGCTATTTTCTGGACGATGAAAAAATCGCCGATGCCGCGCTGGCGCCCCGGCTGAAGGCGGCGGCGGCGCAAAATCCGCAGCCCGATTTGCATATCCGGGGCGACAAGGCGGTGCGCTACGAGCGCGTGGCGCAGGCGATGGCGGCGGCGCAGCAGGCGGGGCTGCACAAAATCGGTTTTATTACCGAACCCGCTGAGCCCGCCAAGCCCTGAATCCGGCGCGGCTCAAGCGCGATTCAAGCGCGGCTCACAGGCCGATGGCGGCGATCCCGGCACGGGCGATTTGCGCATCTTCATTTGATTTGACGCCGCTGACGCCGACGGCGCCCAGACACTGGCCATCTTTTATGATGGGCACGCCGCCTTCGAGCATGCCTTGAATCTGCGGCGCAGACAAAAACGACACGCGCCCGCCGTTGATCACGTCTTCATAAACCTTGCTCTCGCGTCGGCCCAGCGCGGCGGTGTGCGCCTTGGCGGGTGCAATGTGGGCGGAAATCGGCGGCGCGCCGTCCAGACGCTGCAGGTGCAGCAGATGGCCGCCGTCATCAACGATGGCAATCGTCACCGCCCAGTGGTTGACCAGCGCTTCGGCCTCGGCGGCGGTGGCGATGGCTTTGATGTCGGCCTGTTCAAGCACGGATTTGGTTTTCATGGTGTCAATCGCTTTCAGAAATCGTGGTGGAGGAAAAGGCCTTGAGCATACGCACATTCAGCCGCCCTATCCGCCAGAATTGATACCCGTTGAGGCGAAAGAACCCTCACAAATAGTAGGCACTGAGCCGGGCCATGTCTTCAAGAATTCAAGCGTGCGCCCTAAAATGAACCCGTTGCCCGCCTTCGCGGGCGCTAAGGAGATACAAGCATGAGCGAAAACATTCGGACTTTCGGCGACGGCGATGGCGCGGTACTCGGCTCCGCCGAGCAGCGCAACCGCGTTATGCGCAACACCTACTGGCTGCTGGCCCTGAGCCTGCTGCCCACCGTGGCGGGCGCCTGGCTGGGCGTGGCCACCGGCATCACGCGGGCGCTGGGCGGCGGGCTGGGCATGATCGTCTTTCTGGGCGGCGCCTTCGGCTTCATGGTTGCGATTGAAAAGACCAAGAACTCCGCCGCTGGCGTGCCGGTGCTGCTGGGCTTTACTTTCTTCATGGGCTTGATGCTGTCGCGCATGATCGGCGCAATTTTGGGCCTGAGCAACGGCGCGCAGCTGATCATGATCGCGATGGGCGGCACAGCGGGCGTGTTCTTCGTGATGGCGACGCTGGCCAGCGTCATCAAGCGCGACATTTCCGGCATGGGCAAATGGCTGTTTGTCGGCACGATGGTGGTGATGGTCGGCGGCATCATCAACCTGTTTGTCGGCTCGACGGCGGGCATGATGGCGATGTCGGTGGCGGTGATTGGCATTTTCAGCGCCTACATGCTGTATGACCTGAAGCAGATCATCGACGGCGGCGAAACCAACTACATCACCGCCACGCTGGCGCTGTACCTCGATTTGTACAACGTGTTCCAGGCACTGCTGTCGCTGCTGGGCATTTTCGGCGGCGAGCGCGACTGAGCATTCACGCCGCGCTGAACAACAAAAAAGGGCCGCACGGCCCTTTTTTCATGCGCGACCGCAGCGAACCAGATCAGCTGATCAGCTCAAACACCGCCATCGACTCCACATGCGCCGTGTGCGGGAACATGTTGACCACGCCCGCCGCCGTACAACGGTAGGCGCCGCTTTCTTCCAGCACGCCCGCGTCGCGCGCCAGCGTCGCCGGGTTGCAGCTGACATAGACGATGCGCTTGGGCAGCGCCCAGCCATCGAGCGCCAGGCTTTGCTGATGCACGCCGTCGTCGCAGGGCACGCCGCTGACGATTTGTTGGTGCAGCACGGCCAGCGCCTTGAACAGCTCAAACGCGCCTTCACGCGGCGGATCGACCAGCCACTTGTCGGCCATGCCGTCTTTGACCAGCATGGCGGGCGTCATTTCAAACAGATTGCGGGCAACAAAGCGGGTCGGCGCCAGCGCCGGGCGCAGCGCCGAGGCGGGCTGGTTGCGCTGGTAGTTTTCGCGGGAACGCGCCACCAGCGCCTCGCTGCCTTCAATGCCCAGCACTTCACGCGCCTGCGTTGCCAGCGGCAGCGTGAAATTGCCCAGGCCGCAAAACCAGTCAATCACCCGCTCGCCGGGTTGCACGGCCAGCAGGCGCAGCGCCCGCGACACCAGTACCTGGTTGATATGCGGGTTCACCTGCGTGAAATCCGTCGGTTTGAAGGGCATGACGATGCCGAACTCGGGCAGGCCGTAGCTCAACTCGGCCACGGCCTCGTCGAGCAGCTTGACCGTGTCCGGCCCGCCGGACTGCAGCCACCATTGCAGGCCGGTGTGTACCGCCGCAAAATCGCGCAGCCGCGCCAGATCGCCCGCGCTGAGCGGCTCCATGTGGCGCAGCACCATCGCCGTCACGTCATCGCCGCAGGCCAGCTCGATTTGCGGAATGGTTTCCTTGGCGTCCATGCTGGCGATCAGCTCGCGCAGCGGCAGCAGCATGCTGCTCACATGCTGGGGCAGCACCGGGCATTCGCTCATGTCGGCGACATAGCCGCTCTTGCGCTCGTGAAAGCCGACCAGCACGGCGCCCTTTTTGCGCACGTAGCGCACCGACAGGCGGGCGCGGTAGCGGTAATTCCAGGACGGGCCTTCAATCGGGCGCAGCATGTTGCCAGCCGTGAGCTTGCCGATGTGGCGCAGGTTGTCTTCAAGCACGCGCTGCTTGACGGCGACTTGCGCGCTGACATGCAAATGTTGCATCTTGCAGCCGCCGCAAGCGCCGGTGTGCATGCCAAAGCTCGGACAGGCCGGGCGCACACGCTGCGACGATTCCTGGTAAATCGCCGTCAGCATGGCTTTTTCAAAGCTGGGTTTTTTACGGTACACGTTGGCCGTGACCTGCTCGAACGGCAGCGCGCCCTCGTCAAACACCACCTTGCCGTCTGCGCGGTGGGCGATGCCCTGGGCTTCTATGTCGAGCGACTCGATGGTCAGCAAATCAAGCGGATAGTCTGCCAGTGCGGCAGGATG
>JAPLPS010000225.1 GCA_026400075.1 Polaromonas sp. | reverse complement strand
CCACCGCGACGCCGTGCTGGCCGAGTTCAAAAAGCAGCTGGCACGCGACCGCATCAAGACGGCAGTGAACGGCTTTTCGGCGCTCGGCCTGCTGGAGATGACGCGCAAGCGCACCCGCGAGTCGCTGGCGCACCAGCTGTGCGAGCCGTGCAGCGTCTGCAGCGGCAAGGGTATTGTGAAAACGGCGCGCAGCGTGACTTACGACATCCTGCGCGAAATTTTGCGCGAGGCGCGCCAGTTCAATCCGCGTGAGTTCCGCGTGGTGGCGTCGCCCAAGGTGATCGAGCTGTTTCTCGACGAGGAAAGCCAGCATCTAGCCAGCCTGAGCGACTTCATCGGCAAGCCGATTTCGCTGCAGGCCGAAGCGGTGATGGCGCAGGAGCAGTACGACATCGTGCTGCTGTAGTTTGAATTCAGGGAGTTTTCAGCGCATGTCCACGCCATGTACGGCCAATCTGACGCCGATTCCGATTCTGCTCTATCACCAGATCGCCGCCGCGCCGCCCAAGGGCCGCCCGTTTCGCAGCCTGTATGTCGCGCCCGCGTCGTTTGCGCGGCAGATGGCTTTGCTCAAACTGCTGGGCTACACGGGGCTGTCGATGAGCGCTTTGCAGCCTTACCTGCGCGGCGAAAAAACCGGCAAGGTGGTCGGTATCACGTTTGACGACGGCTACCTGAACAACCTGGTGGACGCTTTGCCTGTCTTGCGCCTCAACGGTTTTTCGTCCACCTGCTACGCCGTCAGCGGCTTGCTGGGTCAGACCAATGTTTGGGACGTGTCGCAGGGCATTGCACAGGTGCCGTTGATGAATGAAGCGCAAATCCGCCAGTGGGTTGCGGGCGGGCAGGAGATTGGCTCGCACACGCGGCTGCACGCCGATTTGACCGCCATCGATCTTGAGGCAGGCCGCACGGAAATGGCGCGGGGCAAAACCGAACTGGAAGCCGTCATCGGCGAGCCGGTGACGCATTTTTGCTATCCCTACGGTAACTACGCGCCCGCACATACGGCCACGGCGGCTGAACTGGGCTGTGCCACCGCCACGACGACCCAGCGCAGCCGCTGTCACGCGGGCACCGACATGCAGCGATTGCCGCGCGTGCCGGTGCTGCGCTCGACCAGCCTGCCGGTGTTTTGGCTCAAAGTCGCCACTGGCTACGAAGATCGCCGTAAAAAATGAGTGCGCCTGCTCCCGGCGCCGCTGATCAGGCCAGCCCCCAAAAACTGCGCATCGCCGTTTTCAACCGGACTTTTTCGCCGACGGGCGGCGGGGCTGAACGCTATTCCATCGCGTTGGTCGAGCAGCTCGCGGCGCGGCATGAGATTCACGTCTTCGCGCAGGAAATCGGCCACGAATGGCCGGGTGTGACGTATCACCGCGTTTCGATGCCGCTGCGCAAGCCGCGCTGGGTGAACCAGTTGTGGTTTGCCACGGCGACCTGGTGGGCGACGCGGCGCGGTTTTGATGCGGTGCATTCGCACGAAAACACCTGGCATGGCAATGTGCAGACGGTTCACGTCCTGCCGGTGAAATACAACCTGTTCAACGGCCGCAGCGGCTGGCGTTACGCCTTGCGCTGCCTGAGTGTGGCCACCAGCCCGCGCTTGTTGACGTATTTGGGGTTGGAGCGCCTGCGCTACGCCGCGCGCCCCGGTCGGCAGGTCGTGGTGACTTCGGAGAGCCTCAAGGCCATCATGGCCGCCAGTTACCCGGATTGCCGCGCCATGCTGTCGGTGATCACGCCGGGCATCACGCTGCCGTCCTTGCCGATTACGCCGCTGCAAAAAAGCGCGGCCAGAGCCGGGTTAAGTCTGCCAGCGGTGGGCCGCTGCCTGCTGTTCGTCGGCAACGACTACCGTAAAAAAGGCCTCCCGGCGACGCTGCAGGCGCTGGCATCGCTGCCCGCCGATGTGTTTTTAGCCGTTGTCGGCAACACGGCGGCGATTGCTGGTTTCCGCGAGCAGGTTGAAGCCTTGGGTTTGGCGCAGCGCGTTTTTTTCCTCGGCTCGTTGCAGGATGTCGGCCCGGCTTATCAGGCCGCTGACGCGCTGGTGCATCCGACGCTGGAAGACACGTTTGCGATGGTGGTGCTGGAGGCGATGGCGCACGGCCTGCCGGTGGCCGTCAGCGCGCCGCGCTACTGCGGCATTTCGGGGCTGCTGACGCACGGCGTGAATGCGATGGTGCTGGACGATCCGCGCAATGCGGCCCATTTGGGGGAAGTTTTGGCGCGGATGCTGGATGAGCGTGCGCTGGGGGCGCAACTGCGTCAGGGCGCTATCGACTTTGCCCGGCATTACAAGTGGGTTGATATTGCGCTTCAGCAGGAGGCGCTGTATTTGTCCAGCGCTGCGACTGTGTAGTCAGCCGCTCAACTTGCGGCGCGTGTACCCAGCCGGTGGAGGTGGGCGTAAGCGCCATCTTTGGCCAGCAGCTCCTGGTGGCTACCCGACTCAATCACGCGCCCGGCGTCCATCATGATGATGCGGTCGGCGTGCTGGATGGTGGACAAGCGGTGCGCAATGATCAGCGAGGTGCGCTGCGTTGTCAGCGTCCGAATGGCTTCCTGCACGGCGAGTTCGGACTCGGTGTCCAGCGCGGAGGTGGCTTCGTCCAGAATCAGAATCGGCGCGTCTTTGTACAGTGCCCGGGCAATGGCCAGGCGCTGGCGCTGGCCGCCGGACAGCTGCATGGCGTTGTGGCCGAGCAGCGTGTCCATGCCCTGCGGCAGCTCAGCCAGCAGTCCGGCCAGATGGGCAGCGTTCAGGGATTGTGTGACCCGCTGCCGATCCACCGGCTGGCCCAGCGCCACGTTCTCGGCAATGCTGCTGTTGAGCATCACCACATGCTGGCTGACAAAGGCAAATTGTGAACGCAGGCAGGCTAAATCCCAATTCAGCAGATTCTCGCCGTCCAGCGTGATCTGGCCGCCGCTCATGTCAATAAAGCGCGGCAGCAGGTTGACCAGCGTGGTCTTGCCCGAGCCGGATGCACCGACCAGCGCCACGGTTTCGCCCGCCCGCACCGATAGACTGAACTCCTTGAGCGCAGGCGCGGCATCAGCCTTGTAGGCGACGCTGACTTGGGTAAATTCAATGTCGCCGAGCGCGCGGGATTTGGCGAAAGTTCCGCTGGTTTCGTCGGATGTTTCCTCTATCAAGTCCAGGCCGCGCTCCATCGCCGCGAGCCCGCGTGTGATTGGCGTGGTCGCGTCCGACAGGCTTTTGAGCGGCGCAATCAACAGCAGCATGGCGGTGACAAAGGCCACAAAACCGCCGACGGTGGTGGTGTTGCCCGCGCTTTGCAGCATTGCAATTGACACCACGGCGGACAGCGCAATGGCCGCCAGCACCTGCGTGATGGCGCTCATGCCCGCATAGGCGGCGGTCGATTTCATCGACAGGCGGCGCAGCGTGTGGCTTAACAGTTCAAAACGTGCAGCCTGGCTGGCCTGCGCGCCGTGCAGGCGCACATCGCGGTAGGCCATCACGTTTTCTTCGACCACGTAGGCCAGGTCGTCGGTGGCGGTCTGGCTTTCCTTGGTGAGGCGGTAAATGCGCTTGGACAGCACCTGAATCACCACGGCGACGGCGGGAAACAAAAACGCCACGCTCAGCGTGAGCTTCCAGTTCAGATAGACCAGATAGCCGATCAGCGCCAGC
Source organism: Polaromonas sp. (assembly GCA_026400075.1). GTDB lineage: Bacteria > Pseudomonadota > Gammaproteobacteria > Burkholderiales > Burkholderiaceae_C > Polaromonas. The sequence continues at coordinate 5,455 of JAPLPS010000225.1, read as the reverse complement.
AGTGTCAGCAAATCGCGCGCCAGCCGCATGACAGCGTTGATCATCGTCGAGGAGCCGTTGAAGACTTCATAGACGACGGTGTTGGCAATGGTGCTGGACGTTTGCTCGGTAAACAGGCTGAGCCGGGAACTGAGCAGCTTGCCAAACATGGCTTTGCGTAGCTCCAGCAGGCCGTCGTTGGTGACTTTGGCCAGCGCAAATTGGGCTAAAAATCCGGCCAGCCCGCGAATGGTGAACAGCGTCATCAGCGTGACGGGCACCATCCAAAGCTGCAAGCCGTTTTGCTGAAAGCCTTTGTCCAGCAGCGGTCTGAGCAGGGCTGGAATAAACGGCTCGGTGGCCGAGGCGACGAGGGTGGCGATGATGGCCAGCGCCCAGCCCGCCCGCGAGGCGCTGAAGTAGGGCCAGACGCGGGTCAGTCTGCGCCGCAGTGTGAGCGATGGCGCTTTCTCGTTGGCAGTGCTTTTGTCGGTGGAGGTCACGTGCTTGGCTCGTGTTGGGGGAGGGGTGGGGCGGAGGCTGTGTTTTGGGTCAAGCCCAAAGCCAGCAGCAGGCCCAGCAGGACGCAGAAAAAGTCACCAATCTGCGCGTCGTAAAGTGAGGCGTTGAACAGGCAGGCTACCGCCAGGGCCAGCAGCGTCGATTGCGCCGCCCGCGCATAGGGTGTTTCCATTTTCAGGGTGTCGCGCAGCATGCACAACAGCAGGCCGAGAAACATCAAAATGCCGGGAATCCCCAGTTGCACGCCCCAGAGCAGGTATTCCTGGTGCGGGTTGCCGTGGCCGCTGACCTGGTTTTCCGTGGGAGTCTCATGCTGGAGGCGGTTGAATTCAGGCAGCCAACTGCCAACGCCTGAGCCTGCCAACGGGCGCTGGCCTATGAGCTGTATTGATTTGCTCCAGAAATTAAGGCGCAGTCCTGATGAGGTGACGGGTTCTTGGTTGCTGGAATAGGCTTGCATTTCGGTGTAGACCAGATTGAGCCTTTCGCGAATTTTGGACGAACCCGCATATAAGCCTAGGGCCAAGACAAAGGGTAGCAAGACCACAATGGCGCGGGAACGCTTGGGCAGCTCCCACATGATGGCGATGGAGAGCAAGGCAATGGCGACGGCCTGACCGGTGCGTCCATTTAATACAAAGAAAACGTTGCCCAAGGCCAAAAGCGCAATGAGCACCGCCAGTTGCCGTCCGAATCGGCCTGGGGCCAGGAAACGAAAATGCCAGCACAGGGCGGCAAACACGGCGTTGATGATGCCCTGATCCAGGTAGCTGGAGAATACGGCATAGTTTGTCAGCGCCATGTTGGAGGTGGCCCAAGGAACAGGAACATGCATAAACAGCATGGATGCGCTGGCCAGCAAAAACAGTTGCCCTAGTCCAAAAGCAGCCAGTGCATACAGGGCCTCGCGCCTGTCACGGATGAGCAGCATCATCAGGATGACCACGATCAGTTTTCCGTGCTTGGCCAGAGAGCCCAGCGCCTCAGCCTGGGGGGCAACGCTCCACAGCAAGCTGAATCCAAATGCAAAAAAAACGGTCAGCACAGCAACAGGCGTCCAGGCTACTGCCAGTGGGTGGATAGTGGAGGAGGGGCGTCGGGTCAAGAGCAGCGTTGCCAGGCCGCAAATAATCAGCAGCAGTTTCGCCATGCTGATGATGGCCATAGACAAACCCACGGAAGCCGCAGCCAAGCAAACAATGGCGAGCCGGACGTTGATTTTTTTTAGCAAAATAGGGCGGGTACGTGGGTGAGTTGCCCGGATTATCGGCGATTCCAGGGGGCGGCCAGACGCCAAAACCTTTAGCAGGCTCTGCTATGCTCTGGGCACTTCGGGCTAGGCCCTCTGGCAAAAATCATTTTTTACCTCTGTTCCAAAGGGCATCCGTTGGCAAGCTTGTCCATCATCATCATCACCCACAATGAGGCGCACAACATCCAGGATTGCCTGCGTTCTGTGGCTTTTGCCGATGAAATCGTGGTGCTTGACTCTGGCAGTACCGATGACACCGTTCAGTTGGCTCGCCTCATGGGGGCGAGCGTCAGCACCAGCCTGGACTGGCAAGGCTTTGGCATTCAGAAAAACCGGGCGCTTGATGCCGCTTCCCGTGACTGGGTGTTTTCTCTCGATGCCGACGAGCGCGTCACGCCTGAACTGACGCAGGAAATCCAGAGCCATCTCTCACGGGTGGGCGCTGATGGCCGACCCCTTGCTTTTGAAATCCCCCGCCTGACCCAGTTTTGCGGCGTTTGGATACGCCATTGTGGCTGGACGCCAGACTACGTACTCAGGGTGTTCAGGCGCGGGGAGGCGCGCTTCAGTGACGATCTGGTGCATGAAAAATTGCAGCTGCTCAGTCCTGAAACGCGGGTTGTGCGCTTGAAAAATCCGCTTCTACACTACAGCTACCCGACGCCCGAGCACTATTGGCGCAAGCTTCAGCGTTACAGTCAGGACTGGGCCCGGCAGCGCCATGCCTGCGGGCAAAGAACCACCATCACGCGCGCCGCTTTGTCCGCCATGACGGCGTTTGTTCGCAGCTATGTGTTTCAGCTGGGTTTTCTGGATGGTGCTATGGGTTTTGCCGTGTGTACCATGCAGGCTCAGGCCGCGTTTGGGAAATATTTTGAGTTGTATTGTTTAGGTCGCCAAAAATGAAAATTGATTTTTTACCTAGTGCTTCGCCTCAGCGCCGTGCCGTGCTGAAAAGTCTGGCTGGCGTCGGGCTGTTCGCCAGTTGCAGCGGTTACGCCCTGGCCCAGTTCCGGGTGGAAGTCTCTGGCGTTGGCATGACCCAGTTGCCCATTGCCATTGCGCCCTTTCGGGGCGAAGCGCAGGCGCCGCAAAAAATCGGCAGCATCGTCAAGGCTGATCTGGAGCGCAGCGGCATGTTCCGCAGCGTTGATGCCGCTGGCGTCACCGCCGACGAGAGCACCCGGCCCGATCTGGAAAACTGGCGGAAAAAGAGCGCTGATGCGCTGCTCACCGGCAGCGTGTCCCCGCTGGCCGATGGGCGTTTTGATGTCCGGCTGCGTCTGTGGGATGTCGTGCGGGGGCAGGATCTGGGCGGCCAGAGTTTCACCGTGTCGCAGGCTGATTTGCGCCTGTCCGCGCACCGCGTGTCCGACTTTGTCTATGAAAAACTGACCGGCGAAAAAGGCATTTTTTCCACCCGCATCGCTTACATCACCAAATCGAACGCACGCTACACGCTGTGGGTGGCCGACTCGGACGGGGAGGGCGCCCAGTCGGCGCTGACCAGTCCAGAGCCGATCATTTCGCCTGCCTGGTCGCCCAGCGGCGCGCAGCTGGCTTATGTGTCTTTTGAGTCGCGCAAGCCGGTGATTTATTCGCACGACGTGGTTAGCGGCAAGCGGCGCCTGCTGGCCAATTTCCGGGGCTCCAACAGCGCGCCCGCCTGGTCGCCCGACGGCAAGCAACTGGTGGCTACCCTGAGCCGCGATGGCGGCTCGCAAATTTACGCTATCAGTCTGAGTGGCGGCGAGCCGACCCGGCTGACGCAGTCGTCCAGCATCGACACCGAGCCAGCTTACTCGCCCGATGGCCGCTTCATTTATTTTGTCAGCGACCGGGGCGGCTCGCCCCAGATTTACCGCATGAGCCGCACCGGCGCCAATCCTGAGCGCGTCACGTTCACCGGCAGTTACAACATATCGCCCGCGATCAGTCCGGATGGGCGCTGGCTGGCTTATGTTTCAAGGGTGGGCGGGGCGTTCAAGCTGCATGTCATGGAGTTTGCCTCGGGCACGGTCTCTGCCATCACCGAAACTGTGGCTGACGAAAGTCCGAGTTTTGCGCCGAACAGCCGATTGATTGTGTATGCCACCCAGGAGCAGGGCCGCGAAGCGTTGATGACCACCACGCTCGATGGCAAGATCAAGGCTAGATTGTCAGGCGCTGGCGGCGATATCCGTGAGCCAGACTGGGGTCCGTTCCCGCGCTAACCGGGTCGTTTGAGGTCAACTATTTTTTAGCCAGGGTTGTTTATGAAACGCTTTTTTACTTCTTTCCTGTTCTCGCTGGTGGCGGCGGCCACTTTGTCCGCCTGTGGCTCCAGCGTCAAACTGCAGGATGTGCCGGTGGAGGATCGCTCTGCCAGCAGCAGTCAGGCTAAGGATCCAGCGACTGACAGCCGGGGCGTTGCGCCGGTGCAGATTGGCGCGACGCAGGCACCGATGGACGGACCGGCCAAAGTAGCCAAGATCGTGTATTTTGATTTTGACAGCTACATCATCAGGCCTGAATTCCAGGGCGTCGTTGATGCGCATGCCAAGTACCTGATGGCCAGCAAATCCCGTCATCTGGCCATTGAGGGCCACACCGACGAGCGCGGCGGCCGTGAGTACAACCTGGCGCTGGGCCAAAAACGCGCTGAAGCGGTGCGCCGCGCGATGGGCCTGCTCGGCGTGAGCGACTCTCAGGTCGAGGCGGTCAGCTTTGGCAAGGAAAAACCTGCTGCCCAGGGCCTCGATGAAGCCTCGATGGCGTTGAATCGCCGCGCCGAAATCAACTACCGTTAAGCCGTTTTAGTCGAAATCCAGACCGTGAAAATTTTTAAAACTAGCTTGCTGCTGGCGGCCTGTACGCTGGCGCTGCATGCCAATGCTGGCCTGTTTGAAGACGATGAGGCGCGCAGAGCCATTCTCGATTTGCGTCAGAAGGTCGATGTTTCCCAGCAGCGCACGACTGAGGGCCTGAAAAAGGCCAATGACGACAATACCCAGCTGCGCCGCAGCCTGCTCGATTTGGCCAGCGAGATCGAGACGCTGCGCAGCGAGATGGCGACGCTGCGCGGTCAAAATGAGCAGCTGACCCGCAGCGTCACCGAAACGCAGCGTGTCCAGAAAGACCTGACGCAGGGCGTTGACGAGCGCCTGCGCAAGGTCGAGCCCGGCAAGGTGACGCTGGATGGGCGTGAGTTTGCGGCGGAACCCGCTGAAAAGCAGGCGTTTGAAGCGGCCCTGGCCACATTGCGCAAAGGCGATTTTGCGGTGGCACAGAGCAGCTTTCTGGACTTTATCAAGCGCTATCCGCAAAGCGGTTACAAATCGTCGGCATGGTTCTGGCTGGCCAATGCCCAGTACGCCTTGCGCGACTACCGCTCGGCGGTGACCAATTTCCGCTCGCTGCTGGCGGCTGACCCGGAGCACCTGCGCGCACCGGAGGCGCTGCTGTCCATGGCCAATTGCCAGCTCGAACTCAAGGATGCCAAGGCGGCGCGCAAAACGCTGGAGGATATTGTCAGAACCTATCCCCAGTCCGAAGCGGCCCAGGTTGCCAAAGAGCGCCTGACCAAGCTGAAATAAGCATTCATGACATTTGATACCGAGTTGATTCCGGCCGACCTTGAGCGCCGTTTTGGTGGGCTTGCGCGGCTGTACGGTGCGGCGGGCGCTGCGCGCATCCGTGCCGCACATATAGTCGTGGTGGGCC
>JAPLPS010000295.1 GCA_026400075.1 Polaromonas sp. | reverse complement strand
AACGTGTCGATCACCGTCAAGCTGATCAACCCGATCGCTATGGAAGAAGGTCTGCGTTTCGCCATCCGCGAAGGTGGCCGCACCGTGGGCGCTGGTGTCGTTGCCAAGATCCTCGCGTAATTTAAAAAATCGTCAAATTACTGTTTGTACGATTGAAGAGGTTTGATACAGGGGTATAGCTCAATTGGCAGAGCGTCGGTCTCCAAAACCGAAGGTTGATGGTTCGATTCCTTCTGCCCCTGCCACCCGGTTGCTGATGTGTATCAGTAGCTGAAGGTGGTTTCAAAAAATAAGCAAGCCCGCCAGGAGTAAAAACTCTAGGTGGGCTTAAGCGTCTGTATAGACGCATGAAGATTGAACAGGAAATCCGGCAATCATGGCCTCTTCTCAAGTTGAAACTGTCAGTACCCATGCCGACAAAGCCAAGCTGGGCCTGGCAATTGCGCTGGTGCTGGGCTCTCTTGCAGGGTTTTATCTGCTCAGCAAGCAGGGTCAGGCAGTCCAGTGGGGTACTTTGATTGTAGGCATGGCTGCGGCAGCGGCTATTTTCATCTCTTCAGAGATGGGTCAACAATTGGTGGCTTTCGGGCGCGACTCTGTGCGCGAGGTCAAAAAAGTAGTTTGGCCAGAACGCAAGGAAGCCGTCCAGATGACTGCTTACGTGTTCGGCTTCGTGGTCGTCATGGCATTGTTTTTGTGGCTTACGGATAAAACACTCGAATGGGTGTTTTACGACCTGATCCTGGGATGGAAAAAATAATGAGCGATCTGAACAGTACGGTAGCTGGCGACGCGGCATCGGATGCCTCCCTCGCCTTGACGCCTGGGATGCACTGGTATGTTGTCCATGCCTATTCCGGCATGGAAAAAGCGGCTGAGCGCAATATTGTCGAGCGCATCACCCGTTCCGGCATGCAGGCCAAGTTCGGCCGTTTCCTGGTTCCCACCGAGGAAGTCGTTGAGATCAAGAACGGCCAGAAAAAAACCACCGAACGCCGCTTCTTCCCAGGCTATGTGCTGGTCGAGATGGTGATGGATGACGAAACCTGGCACCTGGTGAAGCACACCAACAAGGTCACCGGTTTTGTCGGCGGGGCGAAAAATCGTCCCTCGCCGATTTCCGAAGAGGAAGTCCAGAAAATCGTCAGCCAGATGCAGACGGGGACCGAAAAGCCCCGGCACAAGGTTGAGTTTGAAGCTGGCGAATATGTCCGTGTCAAGGACGGCCCGTTCACTGACTTCAACGGCACGGTCGAAGAAGTCAACTACGAGAAGAACAAAGTGCGCGTGTCGGTCACGATCTTCGGACGTGCGACACCGGTCGAGCTGGAATTCAGCCAGATCGAAAAAACCTGAGCCTCTGAAATCCGGCGGGCAGGCATTTTGCAGGCGTGAGGTCAAACGCTGCATTACCCTGCATTTCCGCCGACACCCTGAATTTGCGCTTTGCGACTCGGCGCGAGCGGTTCTTTGGAACTGTTTTTTGAGTTGTGTAACCCCGGGAAGCCTGAGCGCTGTTGTTTGACAGCCTTCAGGCGTTATGACCCGCAAGGAGAAAAGTATGGCGAAAAAAATCGTCGGCTTCATTAAGCTGCAAGTGCCAGCTGGTAAAGCTAACCCGTCCCCCCCGATTGGCCCGGCTCTGGGTCAGCGCGGCCTGAACATCATGGAGTTCTGCAAGGCATTCAATGCGCAGACTCAAGGTGTTGAGCCCGGTCTGCCACTGCCTGTGGTGATTACCGCTTTTGCCGACAAGAGCTTTACCTTCATCATCAAGACGCCACCGGCTGTCACGCTGATCAAGAAAGCTATCAAGCTCGACAAGGGTTCTGCTACGCCGCACACGGCTAAAGTTGGCAAGATCACCCGCGCCCAGCTGGAAGAAATCGCCAAAACCAAAATGAAAGACCTGACGGCCGCCGATCTGGATGCCGCAGTCCGTACTATTGCCGGTTCCGCCCGTTCCATGGGTGTGACGGTGGAGGGTGTTGTATGAGCAAGCTGACCAAACGTCAAAAAACCATCGGTGACAAAGTTGACAGCAACAAGCTGTACGCCTTGCCTGATGCCATCGGTCTGGTGAAAGAGTTCGCCGTTGCCAAGTTCGATGAATCCATCGACGTGGCCGTGCAGCTCGGCATCGATGCCAAGAAATCTGACCAGGTCGTTCGCGGTGCTGTCGTGATGCCTAACGGCACCGGCAAGACCAAGCGCGTCGCTGTGTTCGCCCAGGGCGCCAAGGCTGAAGAAGCCCGCGCCGCTGGCGCTGACATCGTCGGCATGGACGATCTGGCTGCCGACATCAAGGCTGGCAAGATGGACTTCGACGTGGTGATCGCTTCCCCCGATGCCATGCGTATCGTCGGTACGCTGGGCCAGATCCTCGGCCCACGCGGCCTGATGCCTAACCCGAAGGTTGGCACCGTGACGCCTGATGTCGCCACTGCCGTGCGCAACGCCAAGGCTGGTCAAGTCCAGTTCCGCGTTGACAAGGCCGGTATCGTGCATGGCACGATTGGCCGCCGCTCGTTCGACACTGAAAAGCTGCAAGGCAATCTGGCTGCATTGATCGATGCGCTGATCAAGGCCAAGCCCGCTACCAGCAAGGGCGTGTACCTGAAGAAGGTCGCTGTTTCGTCAACGATGGGCGTGGGCGTTCGCGTCGATACGCAAACCATCGCTGCGTAACTGCAAAAAATTTGAACGGCCCGCAGGGGTTGTTCGATGTGGTGGGCTGCAGGGGTTCGCTCCGGCAGGTCATCCAGGACCGCTGGTGTGCCTGCCTGAATGAAATATTTCGGGCCTGGCACTTAATCGCAAGACAGCCAACGCAGATGGCGGTCCCGCTGCTTGAATGGTTTTGAAAAGAATCTGAAAACAGTTGGTCGCTGAACATGAGCGTGTCCCAGGACGACGAGCGCGCAAGCGCCAAGTCCGATGACACATTTTTAAGGAGTAGACCTTGAGTCTCAATCGCAGTGAGAAACAAGCCGTCATTGATGAAGTGACAGGCCTCGCCGCTAAAGCTCAAACGCTCGTGATAGCGGAATACCGTGGCATCACGGTCGCTGACATGACCAAGCTGCGCAGCCAAGCCCGCGAAAAAGGCGTGACCCTGAGTGTTCTGAAGAACACGCTGGCTCGCCGCGCCGTGGCAGGAAGCGCATTTGACGTCGTGTCCGACCAGATGACCGGTCCGCTGATCTACGGCTTTTCCATCGATGCTGTCGCTGCTGCCAAGGTAGTGGCCGACTTCGCGAAAACCAACGACAAGCTGGTGATTCGTGCAGGTGCATTCGGTGGCAAGGTCCTGGACGTGAACGGCGTGAAGCAATTGGCCAACATTCCTTCCAAGGAAGTTTTGCTGGCCCAGTTGTGTGGCTTGCTGATGTCGCCTATGTCGCGTACCGCCGCTGTGCTTGCAGCGCTGGCCGCGAAACGGAGCGAAGGCGCAGAAGAAGTGGCACCGGCTGAAGAGCCCGCCGCAGAAGCCGCAGCGGCGTAATTTAGTACCCAATTTTTTTAGGAATTCAAAATGGCATTCGATAAAGACGCATTTTTGACCGTGCTGGACAGCATGACGGTCCTCGAACTCAACGATCTGGTGAAAGCCATCGAAGAGAAGTTTGGCGTGAGCGCTGCCTCTATGGCTGCTCCTGCTGCTGGCGGCGGCGCTGCTGCTGCTGCCGTGGAAGAAAAGACCGAATTCAACCTCGTTCTGACCGAAATCGGCGCACAAAAAGTGCAGGTCATCAAGGCCGTGCGCGAAATCACCGGTCTGGGTCTGAAAGAAGCCAAGGATCTGGTTGACGGCGCTCCAAAGAACGTCAAGGAAGCCATCCCTAAGGCCGACGCAGAAGCTGGCAAGAAAAAGCTGGAAGACGCTGGCGCGAAAGCCGAAATCAAGTAATTCTTGCGTTTCGCAAAGGCTGGAAGACCTCACGGGGCTTCCAGCCTTTCCTGTTTCAAGGTGTAGGCCGCAGCGCCCGGCGTTACGCTGCCAGCACCCTGAAGCAGGAACTTTGAGAGATGTCAAGTATCTGGCGAAGTATGTGTAGAAATACTGGAAAAAAGATTCAAAACTGTCTTTTTTCCAGTGTTTTCTGAATCCCGACTGCAGAAGACGCCTTGGTTCGGGTGATGTGCAATGCATCACTGTCCGCCATGGTTGGTAGTGGCCAACCACCAAGTTACCTGAATACGTGGTGTATTCGGGTTCGAGAGTCGCCAGAGCCCATCAACGCGGAGAACTCATGGCCTATTCCTTCACCGAACGCAAACGCATCCGCAAAAGCTTCGGCAACCGCGAAAGCGTGTTGACTGTCCCCTATTTGCTGCAAATGCAGAAAGATGCGTACACCGCATTCCTGCAAGCTGACCGCGCGCCCCAAAAACGCACCATCGAAGGCCTGCAGGCAGCGTTTGACAACGCTTTCCCCATCGTCTCGCACAACGGTTTTGTCGAGATGAAATTTCTCGAATACAACCTGGCCAAGCCCGCCTTTGACGTGCGCGAATGCCAGACCCGTGGCCTGACCTTCGACTCGGCCGTGCGTGCCAAGGTGCAGCTCATCATTTATGACCGGGAGTCCTCGACTTCTCAGTCCAAAGTGGTGCGTGAAGTCAAGGAGCAGGAAGTCTATATGGGCGAAGTGCCGCTGATGACTGAAAAAGGCTCCTTCGTCATCAATGGCACCGAGCGTGTCATCGTCTCGCAGCTGCACCGCTCGCCGGGCGTGTTCTTTGAACACGACAAGGGCAAGACGCACAGCTCGGGCAAACTGCTGTTCTCGGCCCGCATCATTCCCTACCGTGGCTCCTGGCTCGATTTCGAGTTCGACCCGAAAGACATCCTGTACTTCCGCGTGGACCGTCGCCGCAAGATGCCAGTCACGATTTTGCTCAAGGCCATCGGCCTGAACCCCGAGTCCATCCTGGCGAACTTCTTTGTGTTCGACAATTTCCGCCTGATGGACAGCGGCGCGCAAATGGAATTCGTCGCCGAGCGCATGCGCGGCGAAGTTGCCCGTTTTGACCTGACCGACAAGACCGGCAAGGTCGTCGTCGCCAAGGACAAGCGCATCACCGCGCGCCACACCCGCGAGCTGGAGCAAAGCGGCACCAACAGCATCAGCGTCCCGGAAGACTTCCTGATCGGCCGCGTGGTCGCCAAGAACATCATCGACCCTGACACCGGCGAGATCATCGCCAAGGCCAATGACGAGCTGACCGAGCTGCTGCTGAAAAAGCTGCGCCAGTCCGGCATCCAGAGCCTGCAGGTTCTGTACACCAACGAGCTGGACCAGGGCGCGTACATGTCGCAGACCCTGCGCACCGACGAAACGGCCGACGAGTTTGCCGCCCGCGTCGCCATCTACCGCATGATGCGCCCCGGCGAGCCGCCAACGGAAGACGCCGTCCAGGCCCTGTTCCAGCGCCTGTTCTACAACTCCGACACCTACGACCTGTCGCGCGTGGGCCGCATGAAGTTCAACGCCCGCGTGGGCCGCGATGAATCGACCGGCCCGATGGTCATGACGAACGAGGACATCCTCGCGGTCGTGAAGATCCTGGTCGATCTGCGCAACGGCAACGGCGAAGTCGATGACATCGACCACCTCGGCAACCGCCGCGTGCGCTGCGTCGGCGAACTGGCCGAAAACCAGTACCGCACCGGTCTGGCACGTATCGAAAAAGCCGTGAAAGAGCGTCTGGGTCAGGCTGAGCAAGAGCCGCTCATGCCGCACGACCTGATCAACAGCAAGCCGATTTCGGCTGCGCTGAAGGAATTCTTCGGTGCCTCGCAGCTGTCGCAGTTCATGGACCAGACCAATCCGCTGGCTGAAATCACCCACAAGCGCCGTGTTTCGGCCCTTGGCCCCGGTGGTTTGACGCGCGAGCGCGCTGGCTTTGAAGTGCGTGACGTTCACGTCACCCATTACGGCCGCGTCTGCCCGATTGAAACGCCTGAAGG
>JAPLPS010000021.1 GCA_026400075.1 Polaromonas sp. | reverse complement strand
ACATGACCAAGCGCGGCAAGGGCGTCGGTGTGCGCCTGGGCGTCAAGACCACCGGCTGCTCGGGCCTGGCTTACAAGCTCGAATATGCCGACGAGATTGCGCCCGAAGACGTGGTGTTTGAAGACAACGGCGTCAAGGTGCTGGTCGATCCGAAAAGCATGGCTTACATTGACGGCACCCAGCTCGATTTTGTGCGCGAGGGCTTGAACGAGGGTTTCAAGTTCCTCAACCCCAATGAGCGCGACCGCTGCGGCTGCGGCGAGAGCTTCCGGGTTTGAGGGCGCGGCCTGACGGCGCCGCGCCGTGCCGACGCCTTTGGTGTTAATTTGTTTTTAAAGTCGCCCTCACTGACTGTGCTGGCGGCTTTTTTATTTTCCTGATTTGACATGAATCTGAATCTTCAATCCAACGACTTTGAGCTTTTCAGCATTCCGCTGCAGTTTGCGCAGGATCGCGCCGCGCTGGATGCGCGCTGGAAAGAGCTGCAGCGTGAAGCGCACCCGGACAAGTTCGCCGCCCAGGGCGCCGCCGCCCAGCGCGTGGCGATGCAGTGGTCGGTGCGCATCAACGAGGCGTATCAGCGCCTGAAAAACCCGCTGGCCCGCGCCAGCTACCTGTGCGAGCTGAACGGCGCGCCGATTCAGGCGGAAAACAACACCGCAATGCCGACGCAGTTCCTGATGCAGCAGATGGAATGGCGCGAAGCGCTGGAAGAGGCCACGACGGTTGAAGACCTGGAAAAAATCGCCGCCCAGACCCGCGCCAGCGAGCGCGTGCAAATGGACAAAATTGCCCAGTCGCTGGACGCGGCCCGCGATTTCCCGGAAGCGGCCCGGCAGGTCAGAAGCCTGATGTTTATCGAGCGCTTTGCCAGTGAGGTCGATGCGCGCATTGACCGGCTGGAAGCCTGAAACCCGTTCCTTTCAAAAAAATACAAATAAAGAAAATAAACGCATGGCACTTTTGCAACTCTCCGAACCCGGCCAGACGCCAGACCCGCACGCGCGGCGCATTGCCATTGGCATTGACCTGGGCACCACCCATTCGCTGGTCGCCAGCGTGCGCAGCGGCGTCGCCGAATGCCTGCCCGACGAGCAGGGCCGCGTGCTGCTGCCCAGCGTTGTGCGCTACCTCAGCGCGAATGGCCGCCAGATCGGTTTTGACGCGCTGGCCGCGCAGGTGGACGACCCGGTCAACACCATTTCGTCGGCCAAGCGGCTGATGGGACGCGGCCTGGGCGACATCGGCAAGCACAGCCAGTTTCACTACCAGTTCATCGACAAGCCCGGCATGGTCACGCTGCAAACCGTGGCCGGTGAAAAAAGCCCGGTCGAAGTCAGCGCCGAAATCCTCGCCACGCTGCGCCAGCGCGCCGAAGACACGTTTGACAACGACATTGACGGCGCAGTCATCACCGTGCCGGCTTATTTCGACGACGCCCAGCGCCAGGCCACCAAGGACGCGGCGCAACTGGCGGGGCTGAACGTGCTGCGCCTGCTGAACGAGCCGACCGCCGCCGCGATTGCCTACGGGCTGGACAACGCCAGCGAAGGCGTTTATGCCGTTTACGATTTGGGCGGCGGCACGTTTGACATTTCGATCCTGCGTTTGACGCAAGGCGTGTTTGAAGTCGTGGCCACCGGCGGCGACTCCGCGCTTGGCGGCGACGACTACGACCGGGCGCTGGTCGATTGCGTGCTGGCCAGAGCCGGTCTGGCCGCCGACACGCTGAGCGCCTCCGACAAGGCCGCGCTGCAGAAAAATGCGCGCGCCTGCAAGGAGGCGCTGTCGGCGGCCGAAAGCGCGCCGTTTTTTGTTCAGCTCAGCAAGGCCTCCATCCATTTCGAGATGAAAGCGGCCGATTTTGAGGCGGCCTGCGCGCATTTAACCCAGCGCACGCTGGCCGCCGTGCGCAAGGCGCTGCGCGACGCTGGTCTAGCCAAGGACGAGATCAAGGGCGTCGTGCTGGTCGGCGGCTCGACGCGCATGCCGCAGGTGCGCAAAGCCGTGGCCAGCTTCTTTGGCCGCGAGCCGCTGACCAATCTGAACCCGGATGAAGTCGTGGCGCTGGGCGCGGCGATTTCGGCGAACCAGCTGATCGGCAACCAGGGCGGCGACGATTTGCTGCTGCTGGACGTGATTCCGCTGTCGCTGGGCATTGAGACGATGGGCGGCTTGGTCGAGCGCATCGTGCCACGCAACCAGACCATTCCGACCGCAATGGCGCAGGATTTCACCACGTACAAAGACGGCCAGACCGCGCTGGCGCTGCATGTGGTGCAGGGCGAGCGCGATTTAGTCGCTGACTGCCGCAGTCTGGCGCGTTTTGAGCTGCGCGGCATTCCGCCGATGGTGGCGGGCGCGGCGCGCATCCGCGTGACCTTTACCGTCGATGCCGACGGCCTGCTCAGCGTCAACGCGCATGAGCAGATCAGCGGCGTCCAGGCGCAGATTGACGTGAAACCGTCTTACGGCCTGTCCGACGACGAGATTGCGCGGATGCTGCAGGACAGCTTTTCGACGGCCCGCCAGGACATGGCGGCGCGCGCGCTGGCCGAGGCGCAGGTCGATGCCGACCGGATGATTCTGGCGACGACGAGCGCGCTGGCAGCGGATGTCGATTTGCTGGACGCCGACGAACTGGCCCAGATCGAGCGCCTGATGGCCGATCTGGCTCAGGCGCGGATACACGCCGACGCCGCTGGCGTCGAAGCGGCCACGCAGGCGCTGGCCAAGGGCACGGAATCCTTCGCTGCCCAGCGCATGAACCGGGGCATCCAGAAAGCCCTGGCTGGCAAGAACATCGAGTCAGTCTGACGTACAGTCGCGCATCCTCTTCTCTCAACCAGAAACTGACACCATGCCCATCATCAAAATCCTGCCGCATCCCGAATATTGCCCGCAAGGCGCTGAAATCACCGCCCCTGCTGGCACGTCGATCTGCGAAGCCATGCTCGACAACAAGATCAACATCGAGCACGCCTGCGACATGAGCTGCGCCTGCACCACCTGCCACATCATTGTGCGCGAGGGGTTCAACACGCTCAATGAACTCGACGAGTGCGAAGAAGACCTGCTCGACCGCGCCTGGGGGTTGGAGCCGAACTCGCGCCTGAGCTGCCAGGCGTTTCTGGCGCAAAGCGACGTGACGGTGGAGATTCCAAAATACTCGATCAACCACGCCAAGGAAAATCACTGAGTCCTGCTTATGCGCCAAATCGTTTTAGACACTGAAACCACCGGCCTGTCCCCTCAAAACGGTGACCGGATCATCGAAATCGGCTGCGTCGAGCTGGTCGGGCGCAAGCTCACCGGCAACAACCTGCACTTCTACCTGAACCCCGAGCGCGACAGCCACGAGGACGCGCTCCGGGTTCACGGCATCAGCAATGCGTTTCTGAAGGACAAGCCCAAGTTCGCCGCCGTGGCGCAGGAACTGCTGGCTTATCTGAAAGACGCCGAGCTGATCATTCACAACGCGCCTTTTGACATGGGTTTCCTGAACAAGGAGCTGGAGTTAATGGGGCGGGCGCCGCTCAAGGGCTGGGTCGGCAAGGTGACCGACACCTTGATGATGGCCAAGGAGGCGTTTCCGGGCAAGCGCAACTCGCTGGACGCGCTGTGTGACCGGCTCGAAGTGGACAACTCGGGCCGCACGCTGCACGGCGCGCTGCTCGACGCGGAACTGCTGGCCGATGTCTATATCAACCTGACACGCGGCCAGAACAGCCTGGTGATGGACGAGGGCGCTCAGACGCAGCAGGGCGAGAGCCTGCCGGTGATTGACCTGCGCGGCTTCACGCTGCCGGTGCTGCAGGCCGACGCGCAGGCGCTCAGCGAGCACGAAAAGACGCTCGACAGCATCGACAAATCGAGCAAGGGAAAAACTGTTTGGCGAATTGTTGAGACTGTTTTTGAAAAACAGCCAGAAACCAGCATATAATTGAAATCTGAACGGTAGGGGCGATTAGCTCAGGGGTAGAGCACTGCATTCACACTGCAGGGGTCGCAAGTTCGAAACTTGCATCGCCCACCAACCACATCAAATCAAGGACTTAGCGAATACGCTCAGTCCTTTTTTTTTTGCCCAATCGGTTCCCGGCTTCGCGCTTGAGAAAAGTCAACCAGTGCGGCGGCGAACTCCCTAGACTGCAGCCTGGCCTTAGATTTTCAATCAGGCGAAAGGGGGCTGGATGAGCGATTCGCAAGCCTCCGCAGGCCCGCCACCGCTGTTTGAGGCACGCGGCCTGACCAAGATTTACCCGATGGGCGAAGTGCAGGTGCAGGCTTTGCGTGGCGTCGATCTGGTGTTGTATGCGGGCGAGTTCGTCGTGCTGCTCGGCCCCTCGGGCAGCGGCAAATCGACATTGCTGAACATTCTGGGCGGGCTGGATGCGCCGACCAGCGGCACGGTGTACTACGCCGGGCGCGAGCTGCAGCTGAACAACGACGCAGCGATGACGCAGTACCGCCGCGCCCATGTCGGCTTCGTGTTCCAGTTCTACAACCTGATTCCCAGCCTGAGCGCCCGCGAAAACGTCGCGCTGGTCACCGAAATCGCCGAGAACCCGATGACGCCCGAAGAGGCTTTGACCCGCGTCGGACTGGCCCAGCGCATGGACCATTTTCCGGCCCAGATGTCCGGCGGCGAGCAGCAGCGCGTGGCCATTGCCCGCGCCATTGCCAAGCGCCCGCAGGTGCTGCTGTGCGATGAGCCGACCGGCGCGCTCGACGCCCAGACCGGCGTGCTGGTGCTGGACGTGATCGCCCAGGTCAACCGCGAGCTGGCCACGACCACTGTCGTGATTACCCACAATGCAGTGATTGCCGCGATGGCCGACCGCGTGGTGTATTTCAGCGACGGGCTGGTGGCGCGGGTCGTGCGCAATGCCGCTAAAAAAGCGGCCACGGAGCTGAGCTGGTGAAGGCGCTGGCGCGCAAACTCTGGCGCGACCTGTGGCAGATGAAAAGCCAGGCGCTGGCGATTGCGCTGGTGGTGATGTGCGGCGTCGGCACCTACATCATGTTTCTGACCACGCTGGGCGCGCTGCGGGCGACGCAGCAGAGTTACTACCGCGATTACCGCTTTGCCGAGGTGTTTGCCAGCCTCAAGCGTGCGCCCGAGCCGCTGCGCCAGCGCATCGCCGCCATTGCCGGTGTCGATCAGGTGGAGACGCGGGTGATGGTGCCGGTGCGGCTGGACATGCCCGATTTTGCCGAGCCGGTCACCGGCCTGATGGTGTCGGTTTCCGACAATGGCCGCCAGGGGCTGAACGCGCTGCATCTGCGCCAGGGGCGGCTGCCCGCGCCGGAGCGGCCCGACGAGGTGGTGGTCAGTGCGCCGTTTGCGCAGGCGCATGGCTTGCAACTGGGCGGGCGCTTTGCCGCGATTTTGAATGGTCGGCGCCAGCCCTTGACGCTGGTCGGCACGGCGCTGTCGCCGGAATTCATCCAGCAGATGCGCCCCGGCTCGGCCTTTCCCGATTACAAGCGCTACGGCGTGATGTGGATGGGGCGGCGCGCGCTGGCGCAAGCCTACGACATGCAGGGCGCTTTCAACAACCTGGCGCTGAGCCTGAGCCCGGCGGCGCAGCGCCAGAGCGTCATCGACCGCATCGACGAGCTGCTGAAACCCTATGGCGGACTGGGCGCTTACGGGCGTCAGGATCAGCTTTCGCACCGCTTTCTGAGCCAGGAGCTGGAGCAGCTGGGCACGCTGGCCAGCCTGTTTCCGGCGCTGTTCATGGGCATTGCCGCTTTTTTGCTCAATGTCGTCATCGGGCGGCTGGTGGCGATGCAGCGCGAGCAGGTGGCCACGCTCAAGGCCTTTGGCTACAGCAACCTGGCCGTGCTCGGGCATTATTTGCAGATGGTGTCGGTGATTACCGGGCTGGGCGTGCTCGGCGGCACGGCGCTGGGCGTGTGGCTGGGTCAGGCGCTCTCTGGCATCTACACCGAGTTCTACCATTTCCCCTACCTGAAATTCACGCTGCAGCCCGCCACGGTGCTGCAGGCAGCAGCCGCCAGCCTGCTGGCCGCTGGCGCTGGCACCGTGCTGGCCGTCTGGCGCGCTGCCAGCCTGCGCCCGGCCCAAGCCATGCGCCCCGAGCCGCCCGCCCGCTACCGCGAAACCTGGGTCGAGCGGCTCGGTCTCAAGCGCTGGCTGTCGCAGCCCACGCGCATGATCGTGCGCCACATCCAGCGCCAGCGGCTCAAGTCGATGCTGACGGTGCTGGGCATTGCGATGGCCTGCGGCATGATCCTGACCGGCCTGTTCCAGCGCGACACCGTCAGCTACATGGTCAACCTCCAGTTCGGCATGGCCCAGCGCGAAGACCTGTCGCTGACCTTCACCGACCCGACCGCTTACCGCGCCCGCTTCGAGCTGGCCAGCCTGCCGGGCGTGCAGCATGTCGAGGTGTTTCGCGCCGTGCCGGTGCGCCTGCGCCACGGCCAGCGCAGCTACCGCACCGGTCTGCGCGGCTTTGAGCCGGGCGGCGACATTCAGCGCCTGCTCGATAGTGATCTGCGCCCGGTCGCGCTGCCGCCCGAAGGCATCGTGCTGACCGATTTTCTGGCCACGCTGCTCGATGTGCGCGTCGGCGAGCGGGTGCTGGTCGAGGTGCTCGAAGGCAGCCGCCCGGTGCGCGAGGCCACCGTCACCGCTTTGGTGCGCGAATATCTGGGCGTATCTGGCTATATGGAGCTGGCGGCGCTGAACCGATTCATGCAGGAAGGCCCGACACTTTCCGGCGCCTATTTGAGCGTCGATAGCGCGCAGCTGGCTTCTGTCTATGCGCGGCTCAAGAACATGCCGCGCGTGGCCGGGGTCGCCGAGCGCGTCCAGGAAATCCGCAATTTCAACCGCGTGATGCAGGAGACCATGCTGTTTTTCACCTACGTCTCCACCGTGTTTGCCGTCATCATCGCTTTTGGCGTGATTTACAACAGCGCCCGCATCGCGCTGACCGAGCGCAGCCGCGAGCTGGCCAGCCTGCGCGTGCTCGGTTTTACCCGCGCCGAAATCGGCTACATCCTGCTCGGCGAACTGGGGCTGTTGACGCTGGTGGCGATTCCGCTGGGTCTGTGGCTGGGGCGCGGTATGTGCTACTACATTGCGCGCACGATGCAAAACGACCTGTTTCGCGTGCCGGTGGTGCTGGTGCCGCAAACCTACGCCTTTGCCGCCGTCGTGGTGCTGGTGTCCGCCTTGCTGTCGGGGCTGGCGGTGCGGCGTCGGCTCGATCAGCTCGATTTGATTGCCGTGCTCAAAGCGGCGGAGTGACGTTATGAATATCAGCGTTCCCTTGCGCCGCCGCCTGGCGCTGGCCGTTTTCGCCGCCCTTGTGGCGGCGGGGCTGTTCTGGGGCTTTCGCCCGCAGGTCATTGAGGTGGATGTCGGCGCCGTGCAGCGCGGGCCGCTGCGCGTGACGATAGCGCAGGAAGGGCGCACGCGGGTGCGCGAGCGCTACGTGGTGGCCGCGCCGGTCAACGGCTATGCGCGGCGCGTGCCGCTCGATGTCGGCCAGGCCGTCGAGCGCGGCGCCACGCTCGTCGAGCTGGAGCCGCTGCGCGCCGAAGCGCTCGATGCGCGCCGCCGCGCCGAGGCGCAGGCCCGCATCGCCGCCGCCGACGCCAATGTCAGCGCCGCCGGGCAGCGGGTCAGCGCCGCCGCCAGCAATGCCGCGCTGGCGCAAAAAGAGCTGCTGCGCACGCGCCAGTTGCGCCCGGCAGGCTTTGTTTCCGCCACCGCTGAAGACCGTGCCGCCAGCGCCGCCGAGCGCAGCGCCGCCGAGCTGCGCTCGGCCCAGTTCAGCGCCGCCACCGCCCGTCACGAGCTCGAAGCGGCCCGCGCCAGCCTGCAATACGCCGCCAGCGCCAGCAGCGCCGGACTGCTGGCGATTGCCTCGCCGGTGGCCGGGCGCGTGCTGAAAATTCCGCACAAGAGCGAAGGCGCCGTCAGCACCGGCCAGCCCTTGATTGAAATCGGCGATCCGGGCGCGCTGGAAGTCGAAGTCGATGTGCTGTCCGCCGACGCGGTGCGGCTGCACGCGGGCACCCGCGTCGTCTTCGAGCGCTGGGCGGCGGGCTTTACCAAGGTGTCGGCGCTCGGCGTCGAAGAGCAGCGCGTCTGGGTCATCGTCGCCTTCAGCTCGCCGCCCGCGCTGTGGCAGCGCCTGGGCGACGGCTACCGGGTCGAAGCCAGCTTCATTGTCTGGGAAGAATGCGATGTGCTGCAAATCCCGGCCAGCGCGCTGTTTCGCGACGGCGCGGGTTGGGCGGTTTTTGCCATCGAGCAGGGCCGGGCCGTCAGGCGCCGCGTGGAAATTGGCCAACGCGGCGGTCTGGCCGCGCAGCTGGTTTCAGGCCTCCCGGCGGGCGCGCAGGTCATCGTCCACCCGGATGACCGGGTACGCGACGGCGTGCGTGTGGTGGCGCGCTAGCTTTTTAAAGCACTTCGCTGGCGAAATCGGCCAGGCGCGAGCGCTCGCCACGGGCCAGCGTGATGTGGCCGCCGTGCGGCCAGCCCTTGAAGCGATCCACCGCAAACGTCATGCCCGACGAGCCTTCGGTCAGGTAAGGCGTGTCGATCTGCGCCAGATTGCCCAGGCAGACGATCTTGGTGCCGGGGCCGGCGCGGGTGATCAAGGTCTTCATCTGCTTGGGCGTCAGGTTCTGTGCCTCGTCGATGATGACGAACTTGTTTAAAAAGGTGCGGCCGCGCATGAAGTTCAAGCTCTTGATCTTGATCTTGCTGCGCACCAGGTCGTTGGTGGCCGCGCGGCCCCATTCGCCGGCGGCACTGTCGCCACGGGCCAGCACTTCGAGGTTGTCGTCCAAGGCGCCCATCCAGGGGCTCATCTTTTCCTCTTCGGTGCCGGGCAGGAAGCCGATGTCCTCGCCCACAGGCACGGTCACGCGCGTGACGATGATCTCGCTGTAGCGGCGCTCGTCCAGCACCTGCGAGAGGCCGGCGGCCAGGGTCATCAGCGTCTTGCCGGTGCCGGCCGTGCCG
>JAPLPS010000120.1 GCA_026400075.1 Polaromonas sp. | reverse complement strand
CCTTCCCTCAAAAGGCCCTGCACGTACAGGACATAGCCGTTCTTGGCCAGCGGCCGGGCCATTTTATCGAGCTGTTCTGACGTGATGAAGCCGTTGCGCCAGGCGATTTCTTCCGGGCAAGCAATTTTCAATCCCTGACGGCGCTCCAACGCGGCGATGAACTGTCCGGCGTCCAGCAGGCTGTCGTGGGTGCCGGTGTCCAGCCAGGCGTAACCGCGCCCCATGATTTGCACATTGAGCTGACCCCTGTCCAGATAAGTCTGATTGACAGCAGTGATTTCCAGCTCGCCCCGGGCGCTGGGCTTGACGGCCTTGGCGATGTCTATGACCTGGTTGTCGTAAAAATACAGGCCAGTCACGGCGTAGCTGCTCTGGGGCTTGAGCGGCTTTTCTTCAATGCTGCTGGCCTTGCCGTTTGTATCAAAGGCCACGACGCCGTAGCGCTCGGGATCTTGTACATGGTAAGCAAAGACGGTGGCACCGCCGGTTTGCGCGTCTGCCTGGGCCAGCAGCGGCGCAAAGTCGTGACCATGAAAAATGTTGTCGCCCAGCACCAAGGCGCTGGGGGCGTTGCCGATGAAGTCTTCGCCAATCAGGAAAGCCTGGGCCAGGCCATCCGGGCTGGCCTGAACGGCGTAGTGCAAATTCATGCCCCACTGGCTGCCGTCGCCCAGCAACTGTGCAAAGCGCGGCGTATCCTGCGGCGTGCTGATGATCAGCACGTCACGGATACCCGCCAGCATCAGAGTGCTCAGCGGGTAGTAAACCATCGGCTTGTCATAGACAGGCAGCAACTGCTTGCTGATGGCCAGCGTCGCCGGATGCAGCCGGGAGCCGGAGCCGCCAGCCAGGATGATGCCTTTGCGTTGAGTCATGAAGGTATTTGTAGGGGTTCAGAGAATTTCAGCCAGCATGCGATCCACACCCTGCTGCCAGGCGGGCAGTTGCAACCCGAAAGAGGCCTGCAGTTTAGCGGTATCCAGCCGCGAATTATGCGGGCGTCTGGCAGGGGTGGGAAAAGCACTGGTCGGCACCGGGGCGACTTCATTGGCTCGCAGCACCAATGCAGGCTGCGTCCGCCGGGCCTGGGCCACGACATGGCTGGCGTAACCATTCCAAGTGGTTGCACCGCTGGCGGCCAGATGGTACAGGCCCGCCTCCTGGCAACGCGCTTGCCCAACGCCACCGCCCGTGACTTGGCGAACAGCGTGTGCCGTCACATCGGCGATCAGCTCGGCGCCGGTCGGCGCGCCCCACTGGTCGTCGATCACCGTCAGGCGCTCGCGCTCCTGGGCCAGACGCAGCATGGTTTTGGCAAAGTTGCCGCCGCGCGCGGCATAAACCCAGCTGGTTCTGAAGATCAGGTGGCGCTCGCAGCCAGCCTGAATCAGCCGCTCGCCTTCGAGCTTGGTCTGGCCATAGACGTTGAGCGGCGCAGGCGCATCGGTTTCACGCCAGGGCTGGTCGCCGCTGCCGTCAAACACGTAGTCGGTCGAGTAATGCACCAGCCAGGCGCCGAGTTTTTGCGCTTCGGCAGCCAGCAGGCCGGGGGCGCTGGCGTTGATGAGGCGGGCCAGTTCGGGCTCGCTCTCGGCCCGGTCTACGGCGGTATGGGCGGCGGCATTGACGATCACGTCCGGGCGCAGGCGCTGCAGCGTCTCGGCCAGGCCGGACAGATTCGTCAGGTCGCCGCAAAAATCGGCGCTGTGGCGATCCAGCGCAATCAGCTCGCCCAGCGGCGCCAGACTGCGCTGCAGCTCCCAGCCGACTTGGCCGTTTTTACCAAAAAGAAGGATTTTCATGCTGGAGAGTGCGTCTGGAGAACAGAAGAGCGTGGATCAGCAGGCGATGGGCTCACGGTGCGGAGCTCAGGCAGCTTCATCGCGCACATACTGGGTTTGTATCCAGTCACGGTAGGCGCCGCTTTGCACATGGGCCACCCAGTCCGGATTGGCCAGATACCACTGCACCGTCTTGCGGATGCCGCTGGCAAAGGTTTCGGCCGGTTTCCAGCCCAACTCGCGCTCAATCTTGCTGGCGTCGATGGCGTAGCGCCGGTCATGGCCGGGTCTGTCCTTGACGTAGCTGATCTGGGCGCTGTAGCGGGTGCCGTCAGCTCTAGGTCGCAGCTCGTCAAGCAGTGCGCAGACGGTGTTGACGATCTCGATATTGGGCTTTTCGTTCCAGCCGCCGACGTTATAAACCTCGCCCGGCTGCCCGGCTTGCAGCACGCGGCGGATGGCGCTGCAATGATCTTTCACGTACAGCCAGTCGCGCACCTGCATGCCGTCGCCATAGACCGGCAGGGCTTTTCCGGCCAGCGCGTTGACGATCATCAGCGGGATCAGTTTTTCCGGAAAGTGGTACGGGCCGTAGTTGTTACTGCAATTGGTAGTCAGCACCGGCAGGCCGTAGGTGTGGTGATAAGCGCGCACCAGATGGTCGCTGGCCGCCTTGCTGGCCGAATAAGGACTGTTGGGCTCGTAGCGGTGGGTTTCGGTGAAGGCCGGATCGTTCTTGCCCAGCGAGCCATACACCTCGTCAGTGGAGACATGCAGAAAGCGGAAAGCGGCCTTGTCCGCCTCCGGCAAGGCGCCCCAGTAAGCCCGCACTGCCTCCAGCAGCCGAAACGTGCCCACGACGTTGGTCTGAATAAAATCTTCCGGGCTGTGAATGGAGCGGTCTACATGGCTTTCGGCGGCAAAGTTGAGTACGGCGCGGGGCCGGTATTCGGCCAGCAGGCGGGCCACGAGCGCGCCATCGCCAATATCGCCCTGCACGAAAATATGCCGCGCATCGCCTTGCAGGCTGGCCAGGCTTTCCAGGTTGCCCGCGTAAGTCAGCTTGTCCAGGTTGACGACGGTTTCATCGGACTGGGCCAGCCAGTCCAGCACAAAATTGGCGCCGATGAAGCCAGCGGCGCCGGTAATTAGAAGGGTCATGATTTGCCCTGATTCCGGCCAAAAGCCGCCAGGTTATTTGGAGGGGTGGCTCGTTTGGCTGGACAGGCGGCACGGGACTCACGGCCTGCCGCAGTCAGGCGTTTATTGCAGACCCAGAAACTGGCGAATACGCACCACCTTTTCTGCAGCTCGCGCATTAGATGCCGCGTTGCGCCACGCTTGCTGCATGACAACAAACAACAACAAGGCCATGCCCGCTGCCAGCGCAGCGCCGATAGCGATCAGGAGTTTTTTCGGCTGGCTGGCCCTCTCCGGCAGCGAAGGCGGCTGAATCAGCTGGGAGTCGCTGACGCCCTCCAGCTGGGTTTCCAAAATACTGATCTGAGTTTGTGCTGCACCGGCGGCATTCAACAAATCGGCATAGCCACGCGCCATCTCGGCACCGCCATTAGCGCCCGAGTTGCTGGACTCCAGGCGCTTCAAAAGGCCTGCCGCTGCCGACTGGGCATTATTGAGGCGGGCTTTCGCCTCTGCCAGTTGTGCTTCAAGCCGCGTCCGCGCGCTGCCTTTCGGACGGCTTTCCAGATAAGTATGCTGAAGCAGCGCATTGGCAAGCACCTGAGAATTTTGCGCAGTGTCGGCCGAAACAGTCAGCGTCAGCAGCTTGTCTCCCCTGCCAATGGCAGTCAGGATTCTCGCCTTCAGATGGCTACGGGCCTCTTCAAGAGTTTTGCCTTTGGCCAGATCATGAGTGGTAATGACCGGATCCAGCACCGAAGTGGTAGTCATCAGGCTTGCCGTGGCTTGATCGGCCTGAAGAACCGAGATACTTTGATAAGTCTGCGGCAGCACAAAAGCAATACCAAAAGCACACAAACCCACAATTAGCGGCCAAATCATCAGTAGTTTGATGTTCTCCGCTAAAACAAGTAGAACATCCAGAAAACCGGCCTCTTCCTTTACGCCAGATAAACAATTCTTTTCATTCATTCTTTTATACCCCTGCTTCAAACCTTGCCACTCAAGAAATTATTTGAGTAGCATCCGTAGACACATGATTTATAAATTCACCCGGCTTACCATTTGATACAAACGAGTGCAAAAATTTATTACTCACTACCTTTGAAAATATGACAATTCATCAGATCTCTTAGAGATTGCTGCACTATAATCAACAACCTCTCTAAGAGATTGGCGGCATCGCCATCAATCAAAAAAACATATCTTCAACTCCACAAGGAACCTATTCATGTCGAATGTTAGTGCATTGCAACAAAAACTCAATGAAGCCGAAGCCGTCGCCAGCGAGTTGCGCAAGCAACTGGAAACAGAGCGCAAAGGTGAGCGTACGCACGCCATTGTAGCGGTTAAGGAATTAATCAAAACCCACGAACTGACCGCTTCGGATCTGGGCTTTTCTGGCAAGGGCGCAGCCAAACGCATCGGCGGCGACAAGCGCAACGTGGTAGCCCCTAAATACCAGGATCCAGACAGCGGCAAAACCTGGACTGGCCGTGGCAAATCGCCTTCCTGGCTGAGCGTCCAGCTGGCTGCGGGCCGCACAAAAGAAGAATTCCTGATCAAGGCCTAATCTTTTCAATCTGGCAGGAAGGGCCCAGCCCTTCCTGCCAGATAATCTTTTCAGATTTGAACGTGTAAACCGGCGACACGTTGCAGATCAGGGCTTCCAGTCATCTCCGCCGTAGCTGGGTACTTACCCCCAAGCGCCCGGCCTACCTCCCCTAGTCACACAAAATCGGGCGTTTTTGCGCGCTTGATGTCTCCCAGCTCAGAGCCACTCGTCGGTCAAAAAAATTCATATAGGAGAATGTACACTAAGTCGGTCATGAACACCGCCCTGTGCATTCCCCTGAACGGCTCGCCTGAGCAGCTTGCCAGCCTGCGCGCGCTGCAGCACGCCTTTTCCCAGGTCTGCAATGCGCTGGCGCCGCTGGTGCAGCAAAGCCGCTGCTGGAACCGCGTCACGCTGCACCACCTGGCCTACAAGCAGCTGCGCGAGCAGTTTCCCGTCATGGGCTCGCAAATGGTCTGCAACGCGATTTACTCCGTCTCGCGCACCAGCCGCCTGGTCTATCAGCACCCCGACAGCCCGTTCAATCTGAACCGCCTCGGCGCCAAGGCGCTGCCACTGCTGCGCTTTTCGGACAGCTGCCCGGTTTACTTTGACCGGCACACGCTCAGCGTCAAGGAGGGCAAGCTGTCGATGTACACGCTGGACGGACGCATCCGCTTTCATCTGGCGCTACGCCCCGAGGATGAAGCGCGCTTTCACGACAGCAAATTACGCGAAATCGTTTTATCCCGAACGCCTGAGGACGGCTTTGAGCTGTCTTTTTTATTTTCAGACCCTGCCGAAGTCGAAGCCGCAAGCCTTCCACCTGTGCAGGCATCCGGCGAAATCCCCGACTACGTCACGGTTGACGAGACCTGAAGAGACCCCATGAGCACCCTCAAACCCCCTTCCGAACTGCGCCTGGCCGTCAGTTCCCTTCGGCCTTATTTTGTGCGCGCGGCCTGGTTCAGCCTGTTTTCCTGCCTGCTGATCCTGGCGCCGAGCGGCTACATGCTCGAAGTTTATGACCGCGTCGTCAACAGCCGCAACCACCTGACGCTGGCCATGCTGACGCTGGCGGTGCTGGGCGCTTATGTGCTGATGGAGGTGCTCGAATGGGTGCGCGCGCAAATCATGCATGAGGCTGGCGTGCAGCTCGATGCCCAGCTGCGCAGCCGGATTTTCAGCGCCATTTTTCAAGCGAATCTGAAAAAAATCCCCGGCGGCAGCCTGCAGCCGCTCAATGACCTGCGCACGCTGCGCGATTTTCTCGGCTCGCCGCCGCTGCTGGCGCTGATGGAGGCGCCGGTCTCGCTGGTGTTTCTGGCGCTGGTGTTTGCCGTCAGCCCGCTGCTGGGCTGGGCGGCGATTGTCGGCTCGCTGCTGCAGGTGTTCATCGGCTGGCTCAACGAGCGCAACACCCAGCCGCCGCTGGTCGCCGCGAACCGCTACGCCATCGCCGCCCAGCAGTACGCCGACGGCTCGCTGCGCAACGCGCAGGTGATTGAGGCGATGGGCATGCTGCGCGACATTCACCGCCGCTGGATGGCCAGGCAGCGCGAGTTTTTGAACCTGCAGGCGCTGGCCTCAGACCGGGCTGGCGGCTACCAGGCAATGACCAAATTTTTGCAGACCGTCATGGGCTCGCTGCTGCTCGGCCTGGGCGCCTGGCTGCTGCTGCACAACAGCCTGAACGGCGGCTCCGGCATGATGCTGGTCGCCTCGATTCTGGGCGGGCGCGTGCTGGCGCCGCTGGTGCAGATCGTCACCCAGTGGCGCCTGGTCGTCAACATGCGCGACGCCTGGCAGCGACTGGACAGCCTGCTCGCCGCCATCCCGCCCAAGCCCGAAACAATGGCGCTGCCCGCCCCGCGTGGCGCGCTGCAGGTCGAAAGCCTGGCCGCCGCCGCGCCCGGCGGCAACGTGGCAATTCTGAAAAATGTCGCCTTCAAACTCGCGCCCGGCGAAGTGCTGGTCGTCGTCGGCCCGTCGGCAGCGGGCAAAACCACGCTGGCGCGGCTGCTGGTCGGCCTGTGGCCCGCAGCCAGCGGCAAGGTGCGGCTCGACGGCGCCGATGTCTTCACCTGGGACAAAAGCGAGCTCGGCCCGTACCTGGGCTACCTGCCGCAGGGCGTCGAACTGCTCGAAGGCACGCTGGCGGAAAACATTGCCCGCTTTAGCGACGTGCGCCCGGCCGCAGTCCGAACTGCCGCCCAGGCGGTCGGCCTGCACGACTTCATCATGAGCCTGCCGCTGGGCTACGACAGCCCGGTCGGGCGCGACGGCGCGATGCTCTCGGGCGGGCAACGCCAGCGGGTGGCGCTGGCCCGTGCCATTTACGGCGACCCGGTGCTGGTCGTGCTCGACGAGCCCAACTCCAGCCTGGACGATGCCGGTGACGCCGCGCTGGCCGCCGCGATTGTCGAACTCAAGGCGCGCGGCACCACCTTTGTCATCATGACGCACCGCACCAGCGTGCTGGCCGTGGCCGACAAGATGCTGATCCTGCAGGACGGCGCGATGCAGGCCTTTGGCCCACGCGACGAGGTGCTGGCGGCGCTGAAAAAAGCCAACAGCCAGGCCGCCGCCCCGGCCCAGCCGACCAGCCCGCCACGCGCCAACGCCCTGACCCCCGCCTGAGCCGCACGCCACCGCCCACAAGAACAACAAAAACCGCCATGAAAAAAACCGAATTTTTCAACCGCAGCGAGCTGACCGCCACGCTCTGGGCCTTCCGCCGGGAATTCATCATCGTCGGCCTGCTCAGCTTTCTGACGAATCTGCTGATGCTGGCGCCGACGATTTACATGCTGCAGGTGTTTGACCGCGTCATGACCAGCCAGAGCGAGCTGACGCTGCTGGCGGTGTCGCTGATCACGCTGTTCCTGTTTGCCGTGATGGCCAGCTCCGAATGGCTGCGCTCGCGGGTGCTGGTGCGCGCGGGCATGCGCTTTGACGCACAGTTGAGCACACGGGTTTTCAACGCCAGCTTTGAGGCCTATCTGAGCCAGTCCTCAAGCACGCCGTCGCGGGCCTTTGGCGACCTGATCCAGGTTCGCCAGTTCCTGACTGGCAACGGGATTTTTGCGCTGTTTGACGCGCCCTGGGCGCCTATCTATATAGCAGTGACTTTTTTCCTGCACCCGTGGCTAGGCATGCTGGCGCTGGTGTTTGTGCTGGTGCAGGTGGCGCTGGCCTGGTTCGGCCACCGCAAAACCATCGCACCATCCGAAGCCGCCGCCAAAAGCGCCAGCGACACCACCAGCTACCTGCAAAGCAAGCTGCGCAACGCCGAAGTACTCGAATCTATGGGCATGATTGGCAACCTACAGCAACGCTGGAGCCGCCAGTACCAAGCCTGGATGGACCAGAACGCCGCCGCGCAAGGCTTGACGCACCGCATCACCGCCTGGAGCAAATTCATCCGCTACAGCCAGCAGTCGCTGTCGCTGGGCGCGGGCGCGCTGCTGGTGATTGACGGCCAGCTCTCGCCCGGCTCGATGATTGCCTCCAATGTGCTGATGGGCCGCGCACTGGCGCCGATTGACCAGCTCGTCACCGCCTGGCGCAGCTTTGCCGCCTGCAAGGCCGCTTTCGGGCGGCTGGAGCAACTGCTGCTCGACCACCCCGAGCGCGATCCGGCGCTGAGCCAGGCCGCGCCGAGCGGCGAAATCACGCTGCGCCGCGTCGTCGCCAGCGCCGAGGGGCGCAGCACGCCGATTCTGAAAAACATTTCCTTCGCTGTGCCTGCGGGCAGCGTGGTCGCCATCGTCGGCCCGTCCGGCTCGGGCAAATCGACGCTGGCGCGCGTGATGGTCGGCATCTGGCCGGACACTGGCGGCGAAGTGCTGCTCGACGGCCTGCCGCTGCAGCGCTGGAGCCGCACCGAACTCGGGCCGCATCTGGGCTACCTGCCGCAGGACGTGGAGTTATTTGACGGCACGATTGCCGAAAACATTGCCCGGCTCGGCGAGGTCGATTCGGCCAAGGTGATTGCTGCTGCCCGCTGCGCGGGTCTGCACGAGATGATCCTACGCTTTCCCAAGGGCTACAACACGCCGATTGGCGAGGCGGGCGGCCTGCTGTCCGGCGGGCAGCGCCAGCGCATCGGTCTGGCGCGTGCCGTGTACGGCGAACCGGCGCTGATCGTGCTCGACGAGCCCAACGCCAACCTCGACGACGCGGGCGAAGCGGCGCTGCTGCGCACCGTGCGCGAATTGAAAGCCAAGGGCAAAACCGTCTTTTTGATCACCCACCGCCCCGGCGCCATCGCTGTCGCCGACCGGCTGATGATTCTGCGCGACGGCGAGCTGGCGACCGACGGCCCGAAAGAAGCCGTGCTGGCCGCGCTCAAGCAACCGGCCAGCGCGCCGCCCGCTAGCGCGCCCCACGCCGCCGCCCAGCCCGCCTGACGCCGGATTCAGCCTTTTTTACCTCTTACTTTCACCAGAAGTCTGCTCATGGCCACACCTGATTTACGCAATCCTCCGGCGGCTTCGGCTGCCGGTTTTCCGGCCGAAACGGCCAGCGCCAGCCCTGACTTCGGCTCTGCCGGGCGCATCGGCCTGTGGGCGCTGGCCATCGGTTTTGGCGGCTTTTTGCTCTGGGCCGCGCTGGCGCCGCTCGACGAGGGCGTGCCCAGCCAGGGCTTTGTCGCCATCGATACCAAGCGCAAGGCGGTCCAGCACCTGAGCGGCGGCATCGTCAAGCAGGTGCTGGTCGGCGAAGGCGATCTGGTCAAGGAAGGCCAGCTGCTCATCAAGCTCGACGACGCTGCCGCCAAAGCCAATCTGGAATCGGTGCGCCAGCGCTACCTCGGCCTGCGCGCCATGCAAAGCCGCCTGCAGGCCGAGCAGGCCGGGCACAGCAAGATCAGCTTTCACCCCGACCTGCTCGCCGCCGCCAGCGATCCGCTGATCCAGCAGCAGATGACGAACCAGGAGCAGCTGCTGCAATCGCGCCGCGCCGCGCTGCGCGCCGACCTGCAGTCGATTGAAGAAAGCGTCCAGGGCCAGGCCGGGCTGCTGCAGTCTTACGAAAGCATGCTGGTGAATCGGCGCAGCCAGCTGGCGCTGCTCAACGAAGAGCTGGGCCACACGCGCAGCGTCGTCAAGGAAGGCTATGTGCCGCGCAACCGCCTGCTCGAACTGGAGCGCCAGGTCGCCGACTCCGGCAGCGCCATTGCCGAACTGCAGGGCAACATCATCCGCTCCCGGCGCTCGATGACGGAAATGCGCCAGCGCGCCATCGTGCGCGAGCAGGAATACCGCAAGGAAGTCGAATCGCAGCAGGCCGAAATCACCCGCGAAGTCCAGGGCGACGAACAAAAAGTGCGCGCGCTGCAGGACGATCTGGCCCGCACCGACATCCACTCGCCAGCCGCCGGTCAGGTGGTGGCGCTGGCCGCACAAACCGTCGGCGGCGTCATCACGCCCGGCCAGAATCTGATGGACATCGTGCCCGCCCACGAGCCGATGCTGCTCGAAACGCGCGTACAGCCACACCTGATTGACCGCATCCGCGCGGGCATGCCGGTCGATGTGCGCTTTGCCTCGTTCGCGCACTCGCCCCAGCTGGTGCTGGACGGAAAACTGGTGTCGGTCTCGGGCGACTTGCTGACCGATCCGCAAAACGGCATGGCCTATTACCTGGCGCGCGTGGTGGTGACGCCAGAAGGCCTGAAAAAGCTCGGCAAGCACCAGATGCAGCCCGGCATGCCGGTCGAAGTGGTGTTCAAGACCGGCGAGCGCTCGCTGCTGACTTACCTGCTGCACCCGCTGACCAAGCGCGTGGCCGCCTCGATGAACGAGGAGTGACACGGTGAACGCCCTCTTCCAACCCAACACGACCCCGTTCGCCACGGCCCGCCCACTGGCTGGCGCCCGCCCGGCCCGCCGCGCCTTGGCGCTGGCGGTCACGCTGATCGGCAGCGCTTTTTATGCTCCGGCCTGGTCGCTGGACCTGGCGCAAGCTTATCAAGCGGCGCTGACGCAGGATGCCTCAATCCGCGCCACGATGGCGGCCACCGCCGCCCGGCACGAGCGCCTGCCGCAAACCCGCGCCCAGTTGCTGCCCAATCTGTCGCTCAGCGCCTCGCGCAACCGCAACGCGCTCGAAAGCACGACGCCAAACTTTTTTGGCCCCCCGGTCACCACGAACCGAAACTACACCAGCAGCAACGAGGCGCTGACGCTCAGGCAGCCGCTGTTTCGCGCCTACCAGATGGCCGATTACCGCCAGGCGCAGGCCCAGGTCGATGACGCCGACGCCATCCTGGAGCGCGAGCTGCAAAACGTCGCCGTGCGCGTCAGCAGCGCCTACTTTGAAGCCCTGTTCACGGCCGAGCAGCTGGCCCTGGTGCTGGCCCAGAAAACCACCTACACCAGCCAGCTCGACGCGGCCAAAAAACGCTTTGCCGCTGGCTCGGGCACGCGCACCGACATCGACGAGGCGCAGGCTGCACTAGACCTGAATGTGGCACAGGAACTCGAAGCGCGCCAGAACGTGGACTTCACCCGCAGGCAACTCCAGACCCTGGTGAACCAGCCAATTGACCATCTGGCCGCGCTGGATCCGGCCAAAATGACGCTGACGCCACCCAGCCCAGACCGACTGGAAGACTGGACTGAGCGCGCCGAAACCGGCAGCCCGGAAATCCGCTCGCTCAAAGCCCAGGTCGAAACCGCCCGCCGCGAAGTCGAAAAAGCCCAGGCGGGCCACTACCCGACGCTCGACGCCACCCTCCAGTGGTCGCGCAGCGACAGCGACACCGTGACCAGCGTCAACAACCGCTACACGAACAAATCGCTGGGCCTGCAGCTGAACGTGCCGCTTTTTTCCGGCGGCTATGTCAACGCCACCGTGCGCCAGGCGCTGGCCGACCAGGAGCGCGCCGAGCAGGCGCTAGAAGCGCTGCGCCGCGACCTGGGCGTGCGGGTACACCGCGAGTTTCGCGGCGTGACCGAGGGCGTGCTCAAAGTCAAGGCGCTGGAGCAGGCGGTGCGCTCAACCGGGCAGGTCGCGCTGTCGAACCGGCGCTCGTTTGAAGCGGGCAGCCGCACGCTGATAGACACGCTGAACGCCGAGCAGCAAAAAGTGTCCGCCCAGCGCGATCTGGCGCAGGCCCGTTTCATTTACCTGATTTCACGGGTACGGCTGCAAGCGCTGACGGGCGGCGAAAAAACCGGGGTCATCACCCAAATCAACGGCTGGCTGACGCCCTGAAATAGCCCGAGCTAGCGGGCCGCCCAGGGCCTGGAAGGTATCTGTAGTAATATTTACCGCGTGGTTACATAAGAACCTCACAGACTTTTACAACTACCCCGTTCAGCGTCGGTAGCGCGGAAAAAACAGCAACAAATCAAGATGAATTGCTGCTGCAAACTACCCTTATCCGGCCCGCCAAAAAATGCCGGATGAACGCAAAAACGGCTTCAGTTCATGACTGCCGGGAAAAATTACGCCCCGCCAAACAGATTGAATCGGCCGGGCGCGCCAATGGGTACCTCTCCCATAACCTCAATATGTAACAAGAGAACGATAAACCACATTAAACAGGCTGACGCTGGAAAATTTCTCTGCTGAACACCCCCACTCATGACATGTTCCGGTACTGCGCCTGCCGCTGCTGGGTTAGAGTGGGGGCCGTCACGAGGAAGAAAAACCTATGGTGAAAAAAGCGCCACGTCGTACGGCAGAACGAATTTTAGAAGTCTGCCTGGATCTTTTTAACCGTTTCGGCGAACCCAATGTGTCAACCACCTTGATTTCCGCCGAACTTGGCATCAGTCCGGGTAACCTTTATTACCACTACCCCGCCAAAGACGAGCTGATCAACGCGCTGTTTAACCGTTATGAGTGCGCCTTGAACGAGCAGCTCAATGCCAGCGAAGAAGTGCGCGATATCGAAGACGCCTGGTTTTTCATGCACAGCCTGTTTGAGCTGATCTGGCAATACCGTTTTCTGTACCGCGACCTCAATGATTTGCTGAGCAAGAACCGTCGGCTTGAAACCCATTTCCAGTGGGCGCTGAAACACAAAACGCACGCGCTCAAAATTCTGCTCGACAACATGCGCCGTTCGGGCAGCCTGACGATGGAGTCATGCCCCACAGAAACCACGGCCACCAGCATGGTGGTGCTACTGACTTATTGGTTGAGCTTTGAATATGTGGGAAATCCACGCCATGCCCTGGAGCCGACACATGCACCATCGGCGCTGCGGCGAGGCGCCCACCATGTGCTGAGTTTGCTGCTGCCCTACTTGGAGCCGGGCCAGCGTATGCAGTTAGAGGCGCTGGCAAACGCCCACAAGAGTCCGGCGAATTGCCCGACCTGAAACGGATCTGGCTACCCCGTAATATTAAAAAAAATCGAATTAAGGAGACACGTTACATGTCCACATGGACCCCCTTCCCCCATACGGGTGCCTATGCCTTTGATGAGGATCGGCTGAAAAACAACTGGCATCGCCTGCACCGGGGCGACTGCGAGCCCTGGCCAAAAGACCCGGCCGTACTGCACGCCTGGACACTGTTTCATAACGGCGAATTTGAACAAGCCGCCGAGGCCGGACTCAAGGCCGGCGGCGATGGCATCACAGTCGCCAACAAGGCGACCTGCATGTACGCCAACTACCTCGAAAGCAGCGAAAAAATCCGCATGGAGTTGCTGATGGAGACCGCCCTGCGCGCACAGGCGCAGCAAGCCAGCGTCCCGGAAAACGCCAATGCCTGGTACTGGCAGGCCTACGCCCTGAGCCGCTACAGCCAGGGCATGAGCGTGAACAAGGCACTGGCCCAAGGCCTGGGCAACCAGGTCAAGACGGCACTGGCGCAAACCATAGAGCTGGCCCCGCTGCATGCCGATGCCTACATGATGCTGGGCGCTTTCCATGCCGACCTGATTGACAAGATGGGCGCCCTGATTGCTGCCATGACCTGTGGTGCCAAAAAAGACATGGGCCTGTCGCTGTTCCGGCAGGCACTGCAGCTCAACCCGTTCTCAGCCATTGTGATGGCCGAGTACGCTCAGGGCCTGCTGATGCTCGAAGGCGACCAGGGCATCCAGGAGGCCAGCCAGCTTTATGAGCAGGCCGCCGCCTGCCAGCCGGTTGACGCGATGGAGCGGCTCAACGAAGAAGTGGTCAGGCTGGAACTGCAAGACTGAGACGGAAAAACTGAAGGGCTTGTGTCCCGGCGCGCAAAGAACCGCAAAATAGCGCCCGTAACGCACTTCTTTTCAACGCAGCCCATTGCCTGACGCATGAATCCCTCCGCTTCTGAAAATATCGCCCGTCCCGCGACCAGCGCCACGCCCACCGCTGCTGGCCCGCTGGCCGGACTCAAAGTCATTGAACTCGGCCAGCTCATTGCCGGGCCGTTTGCCGCCAAGACGCTGGCCGACTTCGGCGCCGAAGTCATCAAGATCGAGGCGCCCGGCAAGGGCGACCCGCTGCGCCAGTGGCGCTTGTTAAAAGACGGCACCTCGGTCTGGTGGCAGGTGCAGTCGCGCAACAAGCGCTCGGTGGCGCTAGACCTGCGCCAGCCCGAAGCGCAAGACATCATTCGCCAGCTGGCCCAAGAAGCCGATGTGCTGATCGAGAACTTTCGCCCCGGCGCGATGGAAGACTGGGGTCTCGGCCCCGACGCGCTGCATGCGCTGAACCCGCGCCTGATCATGCTGCGCATCAGCGGCTACGGCCAGAGCTGCCCCTACCGCGACCGGCCCGGCTTTGGCATGGTGGCCGAAGCCATGAGCGGCCTGCGCCACCTGAGTGGCGAGCCGGGCCGCGTGCCGGTGCGCGTCGGCATCAGCATCGGCGACACGCTGGCCGCGCTGCACGGCGTGATCGGCATTTTGATGGCGCTGCACCACCGCAACACGCATGGCGTGGGCCAGGTGATCGACGTGGCGCTGTACGAAGCGGTGTTCAACTGCATGGAAAGCCTGCTGCCCGAATACAGCGCGTTCGGCGCGGTGCGCGGCCCGGCGGGCAGCGCGCTGCCCGGCATCGCGCCGACCAACGCCTACCGCTGCGCCGACGGCGCTTACGCGCTGATAGCGGGCACCGGCGACAGCATTTTCAAACGGCTGATGGCCTGCATCGGTCGCCCCGACCTGGCGCAGGACTCTAGCCTGGCCAGCAACACCGGCCGCGTGGCACGCGTCAAAGAACTCGACGCCGCCATCGGCCAGTGGGCGGAAACCCTCAGCGTCGATGACGTGCTGGCCGCGCTGGAAAAAGCCGAAGTGCCCGCCGGAAAAATCTACACCGTCGCCGACATCGCCAGCGACCCACATTACGCGGCGCGCGGCATGCTCGAATCGGTGCAGATGGCCGACGGCAGCGCGCTGGCCGTGCCGGGTTTTGTGCCCAAGCTCTCGCTCACGCCCGGCAGCCACCAGCGCAACGCGCCGACGCTGGGCCAGGACACCGACGCGGTGCTGCGCGAAGTGGGTTTAACGGAAGCGCAAATCAGCGCCTTGCGCGAGCGCGGCGTGGTGGCTTAAGCCGTCTTGAAGCGCCGCGAGGCGATTTCCAGCAGCCCCTCAAAAATCAGGCTCTCGACCAGCTCGACGTTGACAGACATGCTGGGCGCCATTTTCCAGCCCGCGCCGCCGGTCATGATGCATGCGGGCGCGTCGCCGCAATGCCGGGTGATGGTATCGACCATGCGCTGCACGGCGCCAGCAATGGCAAACGTGCCGCCGCTGGTCAGCGCGTCGCTGGTGTTGGTCGGAAAATCCTGCACGTCGCCGGTGGGCACATGCAGCCCGGCGGTGCCTGACTCCAGCGCCCGCAGCATGATGCCGTGGCCGGGCAGGATGATGCCGCCGAGAAATTTTCCTGACGCGTCAATCGCTTCGACCGTCACCGCCGTGCCGACCATCACCACCACGCAGGGCTTTCGGAGGCCGCGCCGCAACAAGCGGTGGTGCGCGCCAATCATCGCCACCCAGCGGTCGGCGCCGAGGCGCCCCGGATGGTCGTAGCCGTTGCTCAGCCCGGCCTCCTGGGCGCTGGAGTGGACCCAGCGCGGCGTCACGTCCCACAGCTCCATCTGCTCGGCGACGCGGCGCTTGATGGCGTCGCCCGCCACCACGCAGCCCAGCATCGCCGACGGCTCGGGCATATCTTTCCAGTCGTTCTCGGCCAGCCGGTCGATGTTTTCCAGAAAGACCGCGCCGTGCGCCAGCAGCTTGGCGCCCACCATCGGGGCATCGTACTGAGCCCATTTCAGGCGGGTATTGCCCACGTCAATCGCTAGAAAAGTCATGAGGCTGGATTATCAACAGGTTTGCCGCCCGCCAGCGCCTTCAGCGCGAATAAGGACGCAAGGTTTTTCAGATCAGGCCAAACCAGCTGGCGCGCTGCACGGCGGCCAGCTTGTTATCGACCCTGAGCTTGGCCATCGCATTGGCCAGGTGAAAATTGACGGTGCGCTCGCTGCACAGCATCTGTTCGCCGCTGGCGCGGGCGGTCAGCCCCTCAAAAGCCAGGTGCAGGCATTCGAGTTCGCGCGGACTCAAGGGGCAACGCGCCTCGGCCAGCGCGCGCTTGAGCAAAGGCCAGATGTTCAGCGCCGACCAGGCCAGCTGCGCCGCTTCGCTGCGGTCTGCCCACTGGCGCGAGCTGAACAAATAGCATTCAAAAGCCCGCCCCACCGTGAGCGGAAAAGCGATACGCACCACGCTCTGGTAGCCGTGCGCCAGCCACAGTCGGCGCCAGCGCTCGGGGTGCTCGCAGGCCGACTTTG
The DNA here is from genome assembly GCA_026400075.1 of Polaromonas sp. GTDB lineage: Bacteria > Pseudomonadota > Gammaproteobacteria > Burkholderiales > Burkholderiaceae_C > Polaromonas. The sequence goes on along the minus strand of JAPLPS010000120.1, from coordinate 21,483 downwards.
AAATATCCTGCCAGGCCACCAGCGGCGCGTCCGATTCGCGCCAGGCGACGCCGAAATCACCGCTCTCGGCCAGCGACTGGGCCGCCTCCAGCAGGCGCGGCGGATGCAGCGCCAGCACCAACCGAACCTCCTGACCGGCAAAAGGATCCGGCCCCAGCACCATCAGCGATTCGACGGAAAACTCCCGAAGCGCAGCCAGCCAGTCGCTCATGATTTCGCTGACGGCGGGACTGTCAAAGTTAACAGGTAGGGTCATCAGGATCCGAAAACAAAAGGTGGAAAATACAGGCAAATGTCACACGCTTCATCATCCATGAGGGCTCTTTTGTTGATCCTGGAGGTTTTCTTAAGGTGAGGCGCCCCGGCCTCCACGCCAGACTGGTACTGCACCAATGGTTTCAATGGTTACACGAGAACTTAATACTCGCGCTCCTTGAACCCATTTTGCATGCATCAGCCCGGCGCATGTGGTGGCTGGGGTTGTCTTTTCTGGCCGGTCATGCCCTGTTTGGCTGGATCTGGTCGGTCTGGCTGCCGCAGCCCTATGAGAATGCAGGACTGCGGGTAGCCGTCAGCCTGCTCGGCATCATCCTGATGAGAGACTGGGTCAGGCAAAACCCCGATGCCCCCCATACCCAATTGGTATTCAACCTGCTGCTCTGGCTGGAGCTGCCGGTTTTTTTTGGCTGGATGTATTTATGCAACAGCGCCAACACCGTCTGGCTGGCCAGCATGACGGCGATGGTGCTGATCTATTACCAGGCCTCTGACTGGCGCCTGGGCACCTCGGGCCTGGCGGGCGGCTGGCTGCTGGCCTGGGGACTGTTTCATTATGCGGGGCCAACGGTGCCGCCGCTGCCTGAGAGCCAGTGGGCCGTGCATGCGGTGGTCTTGGCCTTTGCTGGCTCGATTGGCATGGTGCTGAACCTGTCATCGGCCAATCTGCGGCGCCAGCAGCTGTCCCACACCCTGACCAGCATCGGCATCATGGCGCATGAACTGCGCACGCCGCTGTCGGCAGCGGCACTGGTGGGCGACGCCCTCCAGATCGAAATGCAGCGCCAGCCCGGACATCCCGGCGCCGCGCAGCTGGACAAACTGGCGCAGCGCCTGCACGCCCTGGTACGCACGATGAACCACCAGATCGACAGCCAGATCACCAACGCCCGGCTGCTGCAGCTGCCGCGCCACACCGAGCCGGTGTCGGCCGCCCGGCTGGTCAACGAGACCAGCGCGGCCTATCCCTACCGCGCCGAGCGCCAGCGCGACTGCGTGCAGGTACACATTCATGATGACTTTATTTTTCACGGCAATGCGGGCCAGTTTGCGCAGCTGCTGAGCAACCTGATCAAAAATGCGCTGCACGCGCTGATGGCGGCTGACTCGCAATTTGCCCCTGGCGCGCTGCGGCTGGAAGTCTGCCTGGCCCAGGGCCAGCGGGGCCACATCATCGTGACAGACCAGGGCACGGGGATTGACGCGGCGCTGCTGCCGCAGATTTTCAAGCCCTTTTTCTCCAGCAACCGCAACATGGGCCACGGCCTGGGCCTGGCTTTTTGCCAGCAGGTGATGCAAAGCGCTGGCGGCAGCATCGCGGTCAGCTCCCAAGTCGGCCACGGGGCGAAATTCACCATCGAGCTGCCTGTGGCGCACTACACTGAGGCCCGCCCAGCCGTGCATGATTGCCCCTCCTGACCCGTCCATACCCGTTCATCCACCATGACCTCTTTTGCCCTTTACCGCCGACTTGGCGGCGTGGTTTTTCTGGATGACGACCGGGATTACCTGGAAATGCTGGCCGAAGTCATGCCGCCCGATTGGCATCTGCGCCTGTCCGTGCGCCCCGTCGCCTGCATAGCACTGCTGCAGCAGGAATGCCAGCGCGACGAGGCTGATCTCTGGAGCCAGCAGGAAATCATCCGCCGCTGGCGCGAAGGCGCTGGCCTGATTGCGCAAATCCTGCAGTACTGGCGCGACGACGGCACCGCCCGCCTGGCGCTGATGCGGGTCTGCGTGCTGGACTACGCGATGCCAGCCATGAGCGGGCTGCAGGTGCTGGGCGCGCTGACCGACTGGCCCGGCGCCCGCATCTTGCTGACCGGCCGGGCTGACGAGCAGCTGGCCGTCTCGGCCTTCAATCGCGGCCTGATCCAGCAGTTCATCCCCAAGCAGACGCCGGACATCGGCAGGCACCTGAGCAGCGTAATCCAGCGCCAGCGCCACCAGGCGGATCCGCGCCACCAGCAGATCTGGCGCGCCACCCTGTCGCGCGAGCAGTCGGCGCTGCTGGGCGAGCCGCTGATTGCCCAGGCGCTGGAGCAATTCGCGCTCAGCCAGGGCTGGATAGAGCATGTTGTCATCGGCGCGCCCTTTGGTGTGCTCGGGCTGAACGCCCAAGGCGGCGTCAGCTGGCTGCAGCTGGAGCCCGCCGACAAGCTGCCCGAGCTGGCAGAAATGGCCGAATCCCAGGGCTGGGATGCTGCCATCCTCCAGGACATCCGCGACGGAAAAAAACTCGCGAATCTGGAACTGCAGCTGGCGCTGAGCGGCCTGCACCCGCCAGAGGCGCGCCCGGCGTGGTGCATCACCGGCGCCACCGCCCCGCTGTACGCCGCCCTGTTTCCAGTCCCCGAGGAATGGTGTCCGGGCGCGGCCCACAGCTACGCCCGCTTTATCGCCAGCTGCGGCGGACGCACGCTGCACGATTAGCGCCTCAAGCGCCCCGGCTGGCGCGGGCGCGCCGGGCAATCGGCCAGTCCCAGGGCTTGGCAATCGGTGCCAGTTCGCGCGCGGCCTCCTCCACATGCGCCAATTCTGACGCCATCAGCCCCGCGCTCAGCGTCAGCCGCATCATCGCGCGCTTGCTGCTGGTGGCGGGCGCGCAGAACATCGCGCCAAACACCCCGCGCGCCTCCAGCTGGTCGCGCAGCACCATCGTGTCGCACTCCAGCCCGACTTCGAGCGCAATGATCTGCTCGCTGCCCTGGTCAATCGGGTAGCCCAGATCGCTCAGGCTGGCGCGCAGGCGCCGGGTATGCGCCTGCAGCCGGGCTCTGGCCGCGTCGCTGTCCTGAATCACTTGCAGCGTCGCGGCCAGACCCGCCACCTCATGCGGCAGCAGGCTGGAGCTGAAAATATTCGGGAAACTGGTACACAGGATGTAGTAACGCATCTGCGCCGGTGCGGTAAAAAACCCGGCCCGCCCGGCAAACGCCTTGGCCAGACTGGCGGTGATGAAATGCACCCGCTCACTCAGCTCCAGCGCCACGCACAGGCCCGCGCCCTGCGGGCCATGCGTGCCCAGCGAATGTGACTCATCGACCAGCATCATCGAGCCGCCCGCCTCGGCCACCTCGACGATCTCGGCCAGGCGGCACAGCGCGCCGGTGGTGCTATAGACCGAATCGACCGCGACGATGCCGGGGCCGTGCTCGGCCATCATGCGCGCCAGATGCGCCGGATCGTTGTGCCGAAACGCGTAAGCCGGGGCCCGCGCCGCATGCACGCCCTCCCACAGCGACTTGTGCGCCAGCGTGTCCAGATAGACCGGCGTCTGCGCGTCGGCAATCGCCTGCAGCAGCCCGACATTGGCCGAATAGCCCGACTGGCACAAAAAGCCATCGTCCTTGCCGACCCAGCGGGCCAGCGCCGTCTCCAGCGCCCGCGCCGGATGCTGGCCCAGGTGAAAAACCCCGGACTGGACGACAAACTCCTGCGTCTTGCCCAGCGCGTCGATCTGGGCCTGGACGATTTGCGGATGGCCGGTCACCCCGAGGTAGTCGTTGCCGTCGAGCCGGATGGCGTTGGGGCCGGGCGCCTGGCCGTGCAGCATGAATTTGCCGCCCCACTGCTGGTGCCAGCGCGGCGTGAAATCGCGGGCCATGCGCTGGCCAAGCTGGGCGCCCAGCGCCGGATTGTGAAAAGCCGGGGCGGCGGAAGACAGTTTGCGGTCGAGAACTTGCATGAGGCACTCCTGGTTGAAAGAGCCTCATTGAAAATCTCCTAACAATTTATTACACTTTTAACCCCTGTCAGAACTAACAGGGATTTTTGCCCCCAAGCTCAGCCCTGGCGCCACGGCAGGCCACGAAAGCGCCAGCCGCCCCGGCGGCCGCGCTGGCCATTTTCATCGGCGTCGCCTTCAAAGCCTTCGAGGATGTTGTAGGCCTCCAGGCCCAGCTCGGTCGCCCGTTTCGCCGCAGCCACCGAGCGCACGCCGCTGCGGCACAGCAGCACCACCTTCGCGCCGGTCGGCACCACCGCCTGCAGTCCGGCGTCAAAACCGGGGTTCATCGCCATGCCCGGCCACTGCTTCCAGGCCAGCGCCACAGCGCCGGGCACGCCGCCGACCCATTCACGCTCGGCGTCGGTGCGCACATCGACCAGCACGGCCTGGCCGGACTGCAGCCATTGCCAGGCCAGCTCGGCGGAAATGTCGCCCGCATAGCCGGACGCAGCTTGGATTTGAAGCGAAAAAACGGTTGTCATAAAGAGCCCTGTCATCGGTCAAGTTGAGCGCGCCGCTTGACGTCTAACCCGGACGGGCGCGTGGCGGCGCAGTAAAAGAAACAAGTGTATTGGCGCCGCCAGCCACGGCAAAATCAGGCGGTATCCCCACCCAACCACCGGAGTGTCCGATGTCCTCAAACCTTGATGCCTCCCCCGGCGCCCGCCCCAGCAAAGCCGAACTCAAGTCGCTCGCCAGCCTGCTGGACGGATGGCAGCCGCCACTGACCAACGGCAACGGCAATAGCAATGGCAATGGCAACAAAAAGAGCAAACCCTGCACGATGGCCGATTTTGACGCGTCGGCCCGGCCTTTTTCCAGCGGCGACAAGGCCCGCGACAAGGCGCAGGTCGAAACGCTGGCGACCGATCTGGACGCGCTGCAAAACCTGTTTTACGGCGACAAGCGCTACAAGCTGCTGGTGATTTTGCAGGGCACTGACACCTCGGGCAAGGACGGCACGCTGCGCGGCGTGTTCGGCCGCATCAGCCCGCTGGGCGTGCGCACCGTCGGCTGGAAAGCGCCCAGCGAAGACGAGCGCGCCCACGACTACCTGTGGCGCATTCACCAGGTGATGCCCGGCGCGGGCGAACTGATGATTTTCAACCGCAGCCATTACGAAGAGGTGCTGGTGCCGCCGGTGAACGGCTGGATCACGCCCGCGCAGACGGCCCAGCGCTACCAGCACATCAACGACTTTGAGCGCATGCTCAGCGAAACCGGCACGGTGATCCTGAAGTTCATGCTGCACATCAGCCTGGACGAGCAGGGCGAGCGGCTGCAGGCCCGGCTCGATGACCCGAGCAAAATCTGGAAGTTCAGCCTCGGCGACCTGGAGGCGCGCAAACAGTGGAAGCATTACCAGCAGGCTTACGCCGACCTGCTCAACGCCACCAGCACGCCGTGGGCGCCGTGGACCGTCGTGCCCGCCAACTCCAAGACGCACCGCGACCTGATGATTGCCAGCATCGTCCACAGCAGGCTCAGGCAACTCGACCTGCGCTACCCGCCCGGCGACCCGGCGCTCAAGGGCATCAAGGTGGTGTGATGCTCAGTGGCCGCCGCCCAGGTAAGCGGCCCTGACGGCAGGATCGTCGCGCAGGCTGGCCGCTTCGCCATGCACGGAGATGCGGCCGTTTTCCAGCACGTAGCCGTAATCGGCCACCTTGAGCGCGGCGGCGGCGAACTGCTCGACCAGAAGCATCGTCACGCCCTGTGATTTCAGGTCGGAAATGATGCGAAACACCTCCTCGACCAGAATCGGCGCCAGCCCCATTGAAGGCTCGTCGAGCAGCACGATTTCCGGGTTCAGCATCACGGCGCGCGCCATCGCCAGCATCTGCTGCTCGCCGCCGGAGAGCGTGCCAGCCAGCTGGTTTTGCCGCTCTTTCAGGCGCGGAAACAGCTCCAGCGCACGCGCCAGATCGCCCTGCACATCGCCCTTCGGGCGGCTGCCGGTCAGGCGCGGAAAAGCGCCCAGAATCAGGTTGTCCGTCACCGTCATCGTGGCAAAAACGCGCCGCCCCTCCGGCGAATGGGCCAGCCCCTGCTTGGCGATGGTGTACGACTCCAGCCCATCAATTCGCTTGCCGTGCAGGCTGATCTGGCCCGCCGTCGGCTTGATCATGCCGGAAATGGCGCGCATCGTCGTCGTTTTGCCCGCGCCGTTGGAGCCGATCAGCGTCACCACTTTGCCCTTGGGCACTTCGAGCGAAATGCCGTGCAGCACCTGCACCTTGCCGTAACCGGCTTCGAGATTTTGAATGCTCAACATGGAGAATGCTTTCTGGCGTTATCTGGCGTTAGGCGGCTGTGCCACCGAGATAGGCCTCGATGACCTTGGCATCGGCCTGTACATCGGCGGGCTTGCCTTCGGCGATTTTCTGGCCGAAGTCGAGCACCGAGACGGTGTCGCACATGCCCATCACCACGTCCATGTGGTGCTCGATCAGGATCACGGTGATGCCGTGGTCGCGGATCTTGCGGATGATGGCGACCAGCTCCTTGATGTCGGGCGCGGTCAGTCCGGCGGCGGGTTCGTCGAGCAGCAGCAGCTGCGGATCCAGCGCCAGCGCCCTGGCGATTTCCAGCAGGCGCTGCTTGCCGTAAGGCAGGTTGCGCGCTTCTTCCTGCGCCAGATCAGCCAGGCCGACAAAGCGCAGCAGGCCCAGACCGCGCACGGTGGCCGCCGTTTCCTCGCGCCGGTAGCGCGGCATGTGCAGCGCCACGTCGGCAAAAGTGCTGCGGAAACTGTGGTGCAGGCCGACCTGGATGTTCTGCAGCGCCGTCATTTCGCCAAACAGCTGCACGTTCTGGAAGGTGCGCGCAATGCCCGACAGCGCAATGTCCGACGAGGTGCGCCCCACCACCGAGCGCCCGGCAAACTCGATGCTGCCCGCCGTCGGCACGTAAATGCCGGTGAGCACATTCATCATCGTGCTTTTGCCCGAGCCGTTCGGGCCGATCAGGCCGTGAATCGTGCCGCGCCGGATGTTCAGATCAACCAGGTTGATGGCTTTCAGGCCGCCGAACTGCATCAGCACGCCCTTGGCCACCAGCAGCTCGCCGCCGACTTCGCCGCTGCTGGCGGCTGCGACCAGCGCGTCTTTGCCGCTGTCGGACTGCGGCAGCTCGGCGTCCATTTCGACGACCTTGCGCACATGGAACAGGCTGCGCACAAAACCGACGATGCCGTCCTGCAGGTAATAAACGACAAACAAAATCATCAGGCCAAAAATGCTCAAGCGCCAGTCGGTGATGGATTCGAGCCAGAACGAAAACCCGGCCAGCGCCATCGTGCCGACCACCGGAATGGCCATCGTCTTGGGCGTGGTCATCTTTCTAGCGACACCAACCACCGCACCCACGAGCATCAGCACCGCCAGCGTCGAAGCGACGATGCGAAACAGCTCCAGGTCATCAAGCAGCTTGGGCAGGATCACGATGATGGCCGCGCCCAGCAGCGCGCCCGAACGCGTCTTGCGCCCGCCCATGATGACGGCGAGCAAAAACAGCACCGTCAACTCGAAGTTGTAGGTGTTGGGCGAGATGTACTGCTCCGAATAGGCGTACAGGCAGCCCGCCAGACCGGCAAACCCGGCACTGATGACAAAGGCAAACACCTTGTACAGATAGACCGACACGCCCATGCAGTCCGACGCGACCGGGCTGCCGCGCAGCGCTTCAAACGCCCGGCCGAAGTGCGAGCGCAGGATGCGATCCACCACCACCAGCGACATGATCATCAGCGCCAGCACCAGCCAGTAAAAGCCGTGCTCGTCGAGCTTGAAACCGGCAATCGACGGCTTCGGAATCGTGATGCCCAGCGGGCCTTCGGTCAGAAAGGTCATCTCGTTGATCAGAATCTGCACGATGGTGCCGAAGGCCAGCGTCACCATCGCCAGATACGGGCCGGTCACGCGCAGCGCGGGCAGCGCCAGCAGCGCGCCAAAAACAGCCGTCACCGCCACGCTGGCCGGAATGATCAGCCACAGCGGCGCGGCCAGCTTCATGAACAGCACGCCCGCCGTGTACGAGCCCACGCCAAACAGCCCGGCGTGGCCCAGCGACACCTGGCCGGTGTAACCGACGACGATGTCGAGACCGAACAGCAAGATGGCGTAAATCATGATCGTGCCGACCATGTGGATGTAATACGAGTTGCTCGTCATCAGCGGCACGGCGGCCAGCAGTGCCAGTCCCGCACCAGCAATCAGGGTCTTGCGGTTCATCTTCAGACTTTCTTGATCGCGTTTTTGCCGAACAGGCCAGCGGGCTTGAAGGCCAGCACCAGCAGCAGCAGCACCAGCCCGGGAACGTCCTTGTAGCCGGTGGAAATGTAAAAGCCAGTCGTCGTCTCAGCCACGCCCAGGATGATGCCGCCGACGATGATGCCCAGCCCGCTGGTCAGCCCGCCGATGATGGCGACGGCAAACGCTTTCAGCCCCAGCACCGCGCCCATCGTTGCACCCGTCAGCGTCAGCGGCGCAATCAGCACCCCGGCAAAACCGGCAGTCGCCGACGACAGCGCATACGAAAAGGTAATGACCAGTCCGGTGTTGATGCCCATCAGCTTGGCCGCGTCGCGGTCGTTGAAGGTGGCGACCACGGCCTTGCCGTAAATCGTCTTGCGGTTGAAAAATTCGACCGCCAGCATCATCAGCAAAGCGCCCCCGACGACCAGAATTTCCATCGGCATGATGTTGGCGCCGAACAGTTTGATAGGCACTTCAGGCAGCGGCGAGGGAAAGCGCAGATCGTCGCGGCCCCAGATGTTTTCCGCGACGTTTTTAAAAATGATGCCCAGCGCGATGGTGGACATGATCCAGCCGAACTCGCTCTTGATCTTGATGGCAGGGCGCACGCCGATGCGCTCGACCAGCGCGCCCTGCAGCAGGCCAAAGACGATGACCAGCGGAATCACCAGCCAGTAATTCACGCCGAAGTTGACCAGCGTCAGCCCGACCATCGCGCCCAGCATCAGCGCGTCGCCCTGGCCGAAATTGAGGGTGTCGGAGGTCTGGAACGTCAGCTGGTAGCCGAACGCAATGACCGCGTAGATCATGCCCAGGGCCACGCCGCTGTACACCAGTTGGAGCAGGATTTCCATAAATTTAGTCCCGTGAAAATAGCTGCAAGCGATAAAAAAAGCACCGCCTCAGTGGGAGCGCGGTGCCTGGATTTGAAGATGCGGCGGGCTTATTTTTTGACCCGGACTTCGGAGGCCTTCTTCTGGTCGTCCGCGTAGGCATAGACGACACGCTGGCCCTTGACTTCGCCGAACACCGGGATGTTCGCGGTGATGGCTTCGTGATCCTGGGCGGTGAAGGGCTTGTTGTACGTCGTCACCACGCCTTCAACCGGCGTTTTCAGGTTTTCCAGCGCGGCCTTGATCTTCGGGCCGTCGGTCGAATTGGCCTGCTTGATGGCGGCGGCCAGCAGGTAGATGGAATCGTAGCCCTGGGCGGCCGACACCGGCGAGTCGATGCGCTGGTTCTTCGGCTTGAAGGTTTTCAGGTAGCTGATGATGAAGGACTGGCGTTTCGGCGTCGTCGGCTCCTGGATGAAGGTTTGCGGCATGCGCGCGCCCTCGCCGCCGGGGCCAGCGTTGTCGATGTAGTTGGCCATCGACAGCGTCCAGCTGCCAATCATCGGCACTTTCCAGCCCAGCTTGGTCATGCCGTTGGCAATTTGCGCCAGCTCGGGGCCGATGCCGTAGGTCAGGATCGCTTCGGCGCCGGCTTCCTTGGCCTTGAGCAGCTGGGCCGTCATGTCCACATCCTTGATGTTGAACTTTTCGATGGCGACCGGCTTCATGCCCTTGGCGGCAAGCGCTTTTTCCAGGTCGGCGCGGCCGAGCTGGCCGTAGTTGGTCGAGTCGGCCAGGATGGCGACCTTTTTGTAGCCGCGCCGCGCCACCGACTCTTCAATAATCATCGGCGCCTGGATGCTGTCGTGCGCGGCGTTGCGAAAAATGTAGTTTTCCGGCTGGTCTTTGAACTGCTGGGTGATGACGCTGCCGGTGGCCACGTTGTTCATCACCGGAATTTTGGCGTCCTGAAAGAAACGCTGCGAGGCCAGTGCCACGCCGGTGTTGATGTAGCCGACGGTGGCGGTGACTTTTTCCTTGTTGATCAGCTCCTGGGCGATCTGCACGCCGCGCTCGTTTTTGGCCTCGTCATCGCGCTCGACGAGCTGCAACTGGCGCCCGAGCACGCCGCCAGCCTTGTTGATTTCCTCGGTGGCGAGGCGCACGCCGTCGCGCATGCTCACGCCCATCGACGACGAGCCCCCGGTGAACGGACCGGCCACGCCGATCTTGATCGGCTCGGCGGCGGCAGCCAGCCCGGCCACGCTGAAAACCGCTGACGCAATGGCTAATTTAGCAAAACGAGTACTCATGCTGTCTCCGGGATAGGTAAGGTAAGTCAATACGCTTAAATCTAGCCGCTTTATTCTGAAAGCTTCATAGTGTTTTCCTCAGAGAAAGGCCAAATAAAGGGCAAAAGAGGATGAAGTTTTTTGAACAATGCTTGCAAAATATTTCATGCAATCGCTGTAAAAAAACAGCCAGCGCCAAAAACTACGGGTTAACCCTTGGAAGAAATGCCGGGCGCCGTAAGTTGACGTTTACGTAAACGTAATATCATCCGGGCTGACCTTTTGACGCCCCACACCATCCGCCCCGGAGACACCCCCATGACCGATTTATCCACCGATTACAAGGCTCTTGCCAGCTACCGCCCGACGAACAAGGTGCGCTTCGTCACCGCCGCCAGCCTGTTTGACGGCCACGACGCGGCCATCAACATCATGCGGCGCATCCTGCAAGGCATGGGCGCCGAAGTCATCCATTTGGGCCACAACCGCAGCGTCGATGAAGTCGTCACCGCCGCGCTGCAGGAAGACGCCCAAGGCATCGCCATCAGCTCCTACCAGGGCGGGCATGTGGAGTATTTCAAGTACATGGTCGATCTGCTGAAAAGCCGGGGCGGCGAGCATATCCAGGTGTTCGGCGGCGGCGGCGGCGTGATCGTCGGGCCGGAAATCCGCGAGCTGCACGCCTATGGCGTGTCGCACATCTTCAGCCCCGAAGACGGCCAGCGCATGGGCTTGCAAGGCATGATCGGCGAGATGGTGATGCGCTGCGACAAGGATTTGTCCGGCTTCGCACCCACCGCGCTGTCGGCGATTGAAGGCCACAGCGAAATGGCCTGGCGCGCCCTGGCCCAGCTGATTACCGCCCTCGAAGCCGAAAAAGCCGACGCGGCGCTGGTGGACGCCGTGCGCGTTCAGGCCGCCACCAAAACCATTCCCGTGCTCGGCATCACCGGCACCGGCGGCGCGGGCAAGTCGTCGCTGACCGACGAGCTGATCCGCCGCCTGCGCCTCGACCAGGGCGACCAGCTGCGCGTGGCCCTGATCAGCATCGACCCGTCGCGGCGCAAGAGCGGCGGCGCGCGCAACAAGGAAGCCTGGAACACGCCGACCGAGCAGATGCCAGTGTTCGGCACGATGGCGGCCCGCTTCAACGACGACGGCGTGACCGCGCTGTATCAAGCGCTGAAAGTGCGCCTGAACGCGCTCGGCCTGAAGCTGAACGACGGCGCGCTGCCGCTGGTCAACGTGCGCCACAGCACGAATCAAACCCCGGTCGTGCCCGCTGCCCGCACCCGCTACCTGGCCGAAATCACCGACACCGTGCGCGGCTACAAGCAGCGCGGCCGTGAGCAGGCCCGTCTGGCCCGAGAAATCCAGCAACTGCGCGCCACGTCCGGCATGCTCAGCGCCAGCAAAACCGCCACAGCCGACGCCGTTGAAGCCGTCATCGGCCTGGCCGTCGAGCGCGAACTGGTGCAAGACCCGGCCGCCAAAAAGCTGCTGACCCAGTGGCCCGCGATGCAAAAAGCCTACGCGGGCGACGAGTACATCGTCAAAATCCGCGACAAGGAAATCCGCACCGCGCTGACCAGCAAGTCCCTCAGCGGCACCACCCTCCGCAAAGTCGCCCTGCCGCAGTACGAAGACCACGGCGAAATCCTGAAATGGCTGACGCTGGACAACGTGCCCGGCAGCTACCCCTACACCGCAGGCACCTTCGCTTTTAAACGCGAGGGCGAAGACCCAACGCGCATGTTCGCCGGTGAAGGCGACCCGTTCCGCACGAACCGCCGGTTCCGGCTGCTGTCCGACGGCATGGAAGCCAAGCGCCTCTCGACCGCCTTTGACTCGGTGACGCTGTACGGCAACGACCCCGATCCGCGCCCGGACATTTACGGCAAGGTCGGCAACTCCGGCGTGTCGATTGCCACGCTGGACGATTTGAAAGTGCTGTACAGCGGTTTTGACCTGTGCAGCCCGACGACTTCCGTGTCGATGACGATCAACGGCCCGGCGCCGAGCATCCTGGCGATGTTCATGAACGCCGCCATCGACCAGAATCTGGAAAAATTCAAGACCGACAATGGCCGCGAAGCCACGGAAACCGAAACCGCCAAAATCCGCGAATGGGTGCAAGCCAACGTGCGCGGCACGGTGCAGGCCGACATCCTGAAGGAAGACCAGGGCCAGAACACCTGCATTTTCAGCACCGAGTTCAGCCTGAAGGTGATGGGCGACATCGCCGAATATTTTGTGCATCACAACGTGCGCAATTTCTACAGCGTGTCGATCAGCGGCTATCACATTGCCGAAGCGGGCGCGAACCCGATCTCGCAACTGGCCTTCACGTTGTCGAACGGCTTCACGTTTGTCGAAGCGTACCTGGCGCGCGGCATGCACATCGACGACTTCGCGCCGAATCTGTCCTTCTTCTTCAGCAACGGCATGGACCCGGAATACACCGTGATGGGCCGCGTCGCCCGCCGCATCTGGGCCGTGGCGATGAAAGAAAAGTACGGCGCGAACGAACGCAGCCAGAAGCTGAAATACCACATTCAAACCTCGGGCCGCAGCCTGCACGCGCAGGAAATTCAGTTCAACGACATCCGCACCACGCTGCAGGCGCTGATCGCGATCTACGACAACTGTAATTCGCTGCACACCAACGCCTTCGACGAAGCCATCACCACGCCCACCGAAGACAGCGTGCGCCGGGCGATGGCGATTCAGCTCATCATCAACCGCGAATGGGGCTTGGCTAAGAACGAAAACCCGTCACAGGGCGCGTTCATCATCGAAGAACTCACCGAGCTGGTGGAAGAAGCCGTGCTGGCCGAGTTCCAGAACATTGCCGACCGGGGCGGCGTCCTCGGCGCGATGGAAACGGGCTACCAGCGCGGGCGCATCCAGGACGAGTCGATGCACTACGAGATGCTAAAACACACCGGCGAGCTGCCCATCATCGGCGTGAACACCTTCCGCAACCCGCACGGCGATGCGGTGCATGACAAGCTGGAACTGGCCCGCTCGACGGACGAGGAAAAGCAGTCGCAACTGCAGCGGCTGGCGGATTTCCACACCCGCCACGCGGACGCGGCTCCGGCGCAGCTCAAGCGCCTGCAGCAGGCGGTGATTGAAAACAAGAACGTGTTCGAGGTGCTGATGGACGCGGTGCGGGTTTGCTCGCTGGGGCAGATTACGAATGCGCTGTTTGAAGTGGGCGGGCAGTATCGGCGCAATATGTAAGCAATCGCATCGTCATGGCCTAGAATTGCCTTTTTCCTAACAAGGTTATCGCCATGACAAAGCGGATTCCGGTGGCCTTGGCCACAGTGCTGGTTTCAATGTTTCTGACGTTTCCGGCGCTGGGCCAGCCCGCCAAGGATGCGGCGCCAGCGAGTACAGACCTGGGCGCGCGCGTCAAGGCGGTGCAAGCCAATCCTGCCCAGTTTGAGGCCTCTTACAAGTTAGGCAGCAAAGCGGCGGCGGTTTGCGCCTTTTGTCATGGCGACAACGGCAACAGCGTCAAATCCGACATTCCCAATCTGGCCGGACAAAATCCGGCTTACCTGCTGGAGCAGATGCGCCAGTTCAGCGTCGGAGAGCGCCGTTACGAGTTCATGGAGGGCTTGATCAAGGCGCTCAAACCGGAAGACAAAATCGGTATCGCGGTGTTTTTTGCCAGCCAGGAAGTCCAGACCAAGCCCACTGCCAACACCGCGCTGGCTGACAAAGGCAAGGCTTACTACGTCAAGAACTGCCTGGCCTGCCACGGCGAACAGGGACGCGGCAGCGAAGGCTTCGCGCGCATCGCCGGTCAGCAAACCGGCTACCTGACCCTGACGCTCAAGCGCTACCGCGATGGCTCCAGCGTGCGCCAGGGATCCGTGATGGCGCCCAGCACCAAGGCGATGACCGACGAGGACATCAGCACCGTCTCGGCCTATGTTTCCTCGCTGAAATAGTCAAAAAAATAACCCGAAGCACTCAGCCGCAATGCGTCTGGATGATTCGGGTTCTTTTTTGCGCGGAGCACACAAGGGGCTCCGGCGGTCGGCGGGCTTATCCCTGGTGGGGACGCTTGCCGGGGTTCTTTTTGCTGCGGGTGTGGGCGCCGCGCTCCAGGCTGCATTTCTGGCCGTTGCCAGTGGTGATGGTGTAACCTTTAGGGCAAACAGGCTTGGGGGCGCAGATGTCGGCTTCGACTCTGATTTTTTTGGACATGAAGGGCTCCGGGTTAAAAATGGCTGAACTGCTGATTTTAAGCCACAGCGGGCCAACACCGCGCCAGTTCGGGCCAGCGCCGTAAAACACGGCCGATTCCGGTGGCGCGGCTGCCACACATCTCTTGATGCAATTCTTTACCGGCGCTTGACCGTTCTTTTGAGCCGCTCAGGCGTTCTAGTGAGCAACACCCCCTATCCTTGACCCCCTGCCTGATTTAACTGACGGAAAAAGCCCACGCCATGCCCGCCCTCTTTCACCCTTTAATCCGCCTGCAGATGCTGGCCCGCCTGCTGCTGGCGGGGCTGCTCACGGCGCTGCTGGCCAGCGCCCACGCTCAGAACGGCTACTCGCCAGCGGCGCCGCTGGATCCGCCCGCCCGCGTCGCCTGGCTCGGCCTGGCAGAAGGCGAAGTCAGCTTTGCCCCGGCCGATGCCGACGGTGCCAACGGCTCCGGCGAGCCGGGCGACTGGCAACCCGCCCTGCTGAACCGGCCACTGGTGGCGGGCGACCGTCTGTGGAGCGGCGCACGCGCCCGCACCGAGCTGCACATAGGCTCGACCGCCGTGCGGATGGCCCCGGAAACCGGCCTGGACTTTGTCGCGCTGGACGACAACCGGCTCCAGTTGCGGCTGGCACAAGGCACCTGTTTGACGGCCAGCGCCTGGAAATTGACACGCCCAACCTGGCCTTCGTCATCACCCAGCCGGGCCACTACCGGCTCGACGTGGACCCGGCCCGCGACACCAGCCGCGTGGTGGCCCAGTCGGGCGGCGGCTGGCTCTACGGCGACAACGGCCAGTCGCTGCCCCTCGACGGCGGCGAGCAGGCCAGCTTCAGCGGCACCAGCCTGACCCCGGCCGCACAGGGCGCTGCACTGCAAGACCGCTTTGACCAGTGGACGGCCGAGCGCGACCGCGCCGAAGACCAGTCGGTATCGGCCCGCTACGTGCCGCGCGAAACCGTCGGCTACCAGCAGCTCGACCGCTATGGCGACTGGCAGCAGGACGCGACCTATGGCGCCGTCTGGCTGCCGCGCAGCCTGCCCGACAACTGGGCGCCCTACCGCACCGGCCTGTGGCGCTGGATTTCCCCTTGGGGCTGGACTTGGATCGACGAGGCGCCCTGGGGCTTTGCGCCATTTCACTACGGACGCTGGGCGCAAATCGGCCCGCGCTGGGCCTGGGTGCCGGGACGCTTGCCGCAGCGCCCGGTGTACGCCCCGGCGCTGGTGGCTTTTGTCGGCAATTCCGGCCGGCCTACCGCTACCAGCGCCAGCCCGGCGCCGTCTCGGCCCTGAGCCGGGAAGATTTCGCCCGTGGCCGCCCGGTGCGCAGGCACCAGCAACCGTTCAGCAGCAGCGAATTGAACCAGGCCCCGGTGGTGAACGATCACCGCACCTGGCTGCCGCGCCCCACGCATGACGATCTGCCCCGGCGCCTGACGCCCGCCGTCCAGCCGCCGTTCGTCCAGCCGCCGCTGACCCGCCAGCAGCCGCCCGCCCTCGTGAATCCGCCCCCCGTCGGGCGCAGCCGCGACGCGCATGACAGTCGCCCGTGGACGCCGCCAGAGCGCGCCAGCGAGCGCCCGAATGAAGCACAGCGCGAACCGCGTGCGCCACGCTCAGGACGGCCCGAGGCTTGGCGCCCAGAGGCAGGACGGCCCGAGACTGGGCGCCCGGAAGCGGGCCGCCCTGAGGCAGGACGGCCGGCCAACGCCGATGCCAGCATCGCAGCCGGTACAGCCCCAAATTGCGCCAGCGCCAGCCCCGGCCACCCCGGCGAACAGGCGGCCGCCCGCCGCTGGCCCGGCGCCAGTTCTGCCCACGCCGCAACCCCCCGCCCTACCCCCCATCCTGCGCACGCCGCCCGCGCCTGCGCAAAACACGGAGATCGCCAACCCGCCTGCGGTGCGGCGCGACCCGCCATCGCCATCGCCATCGCCATCGCCACTGCCACCATCACAGCGCGAACCAGCCCAGCGCTCGCCCACCGATTTGCCACTCCCGCAAGATGCGCAGCGCCGCCACACCGAGGAAATGCCAGTCCAGCGCCCCCAGCGGGAGCGGGATCAGCCACGGCCGCCCGCCGCTGGCCCGGTGCCCGTTCTGCCCACGCCACAGCCCCCCGGCACAGCGCGAACCGGCCTGACGCCAACCCAGCCGCATCCAGCACCGGAACGGGAAAATCCGCAGCCCGCGCAGCGCAAGCCCCAAGCGCAGGAACGCCAAGCCACGCCACCCGCAGAAACGGGCCGCCCGCAGCGGCGCAAACCAGAAGACGAGCCCCGTCAGCCCCGCGAGCCTTGATCCGGCCAAGCCCCCGTCAGGCAGGGGCCGCCAGCCTGCCGCGCAAGCACCCGCAGCGCGGCCGCTTTAGCCCGCGTCGGTGGACAGGGCCTCAGTGACGCGCTGGGGCGTCAGCACCTGGCCCCGGCTGTTGGC
This sequence comes from Polaromonas sp., assembly GCA_026400075.1. Lineage (GTDB taxonomy): Bacteria > Pseudomonadota > Gammaproteobacteria > Burkholderiales > Burkholderiaceae_C > Polaromonas. The sequence continues at coordinate 4,429 of JAPLPS010000120.1, read as the reverse complement.
GACCGGCTGCATCTGGATGATCGGCGGGCCGGAAATGACGCTGCCAAACAGCGTCGCAAAAGCCGAGTCCGCCGCATCCCGGCCGGTGGCAAAGCGCACAAAGCCCATCGGAATCGCGGTGCCCGACGGGTCAAACAGATACCAGCGGTGACTCAGATAGACCTCGACATAGGCGTGAAAATCCGGCGGCCCAAGCACCGGGTCGGCGCCATAGTCGGTGCCGGTGGCAAAGCGCGCGGGCAAATTGAGCGCCCGGCACAGCGCAATCATCAGGTGCGCAAAGTCGCGGCAAACACCGACGCGGTCAATCACCGTGTCGATGGCCGAGGTGCTGCCGTCCGAGCTGTTCGACTCAAAACTGACCCGCTGCTGGACCCAGTCGCAGACCGCCTGCACCCGGCTGTAGCCCTGCGGCAGATGGCCGAACTCCTTGAACGCGAGCTTGCTCAGCCGGTCTGACTGGCAGTAGCGGCTCGGGTAGATGTAAGGCAGCACCGCGCCGGGCAGCTGCCACACCGGCACCTCGCTCAGTTCGGCGGGATTGGCGCGGTAGTGGGATATTTCCACCGTGGCCGCGTACAGCACCTGCAGGTGGCCCGCGCCCGCCTGCAGCCGCAGGTAGCGGTTGCGGCTGACCGTATCGGTGGCAATGTCGTAAGGCACGGCCTGACTGACGCGCAGGTTTTCCTGCACCACGGTCTGCTGCGGCGTGCGCGCCGCATGGATGTTGAAAATGAAATCGCCACCAGGCGGCGCGATGTCATAGTTGAGTTCGACGGAAAACTGAAGCCTGACCATAGATGCTTTCGTTGACGTATCGGTATTTGACGCAATAGCCATGCCAAGAAAGGGCCGCGCTCAGCCTTTATGACCACTAGATCGGCTGTGGCGTCCCCAGTGATTCAAAGCGCTGAATCAGTTGATGAAGCTGGGTACTAGGATTCAACTCGCCATCACTGAGCGCCTCGTTCATCACCTGTTCAGCGCGTTCCCTGGCTTTTTCCAGCTTGTCAAAGAGCTGCTCAAAAAGGTTTTCAGAACTGCCTTTTTCGTAGCTTTCCATGCCTTCGCATTTGCGCAAATCTTTTCCCAGCAGATCACCTGATGATGAATTCTTACCTAACCCAGTATAGGGTTTGCGTGTCTTTTTAAAATGCAGCAAAAGCCAAAATTCGTAACAAGGGTATGAAGCGATGACCGAAATTTTCTTATGTGCTTTAGCCAGCACCAGTGCCTCATCAAACTTTTCGTGCGTATCCCGGTCAATGGCGCAATAAACTTGGTCAAACGACCGCTGCCGTTCTATAGCCTCTTTGACAATATTTAATGGATCGTTTTTTCCGCAATTAATAATACTAACTTTTTCAATCTTTTCAATCTCGACAATTGCGCGAAAATGACGAGCAGCATCTTTAAGATATTGCAAGCTGGATTTCGTATCTTCACAAATAATCAATACGAGTGGCTGTTGCTTGAGGCTGGGTTTCTTGCGCTCGAACGGCGAAGAGCCAGATTTACGCGCCATTTTCAAGCGCTCCGTTTGACGAATGGCAGGCCGCGATAACGCCCTTCGTAGTAACGCTTTTCGATGTCTTCGCTTTCACGGCCTTCAAAGTCATGAATGGAGCGCAACTGTGTAGCCCCGTTCATGTCCCGTTCCGTGATCCAGAACTGATCCCGACGCAGCAGTTTTGTATCCATCAGGTGTGTGTCGTGGGTGGTAAAAATCAGCTGGGAAGGGACGCTGGAATTGATATGCTTTTCGATCAGGGTTGCGACAATTTTTGGGTGCAGGCTGCTGTCAAGTTCGTCAACTACCAATAAGCACACTGGGCCGTTAGTCGGCCCCTTTATGCTCCACGGAAGCCAAAATCCAATGAGATTTTTAGTTCCTTCAGACTCGTTTTCATACATCAATTCAGCATCGCCTAAAGCTGTTTTATGAGTGAGCACAGTCATCTTGCTAGATGTTGGCGATGTATTTATTAAATGGCTGTCTTTCTCTAAAATTTTATTCAGTGCATTTAAACCAGTATGAGGAAGTTCAAATGTTTCAACTGTCATTTTTGAAATGGGGACATCTACGTCACGAAGAAATGATGCAATTTCCTTGGCGTAAATATCGTATTCTTCGGCAAGCTCCTGCGAAGCTTCGGCCATTTGATGCATGCCATCCAATACCGAAACACTCGATTTTTTAAGCCATTCAAACGGCACTTTCAACGGTGTCAGCGCTTCGCTGCTATTGGCCATCGCTTGCGCAATAAATAGCAACTTGGATGGTGTTAACTTTTGCCAGGCATCCAGAAGTTCCACGCTCAAGCTGTCTTTCAGAAGCGCACCAAATTGGTAGGACTCGCCCTGCGCCGAATGAAGCCGTTTGTAGAGCAGTGATTCCTGCCCTTTTGGGTAAGCCAGCAGTTTTTCGCCAACGATACGTTCGCTGGTCGCGGACAACGTGAACTGATACCGCATCCCCGCATGAATGAAATTCAACTCAAACACACTAGGCTGGTCTGCCAGCGCAGGATCAAACTGGAACGGTGCTATCGGCAGCGGGATGTTTCGAGTGCTAGGTTCACGTTTAGCCATCCTTCTGACAACATCCAGCGCCTTGAGCAAATTGCTCTTGCCCGACGCATTCGGGCCATAGATGACGGCCACCTTGAGCAAGTCAGGAAACTTTTCGCCCGCCGACTCAGGCTTGAAGACGTTTTCGCGCTTTCGCAGTCGCGGGGCGGCCACCATTGACAAGGTTTGCCGCTCACGGAATGAGCGGAAGTTGGTGACGGAGAATTCAATCAACATGCAGAAATCTCGCAGTAAAAATCTTGACATCCTCCCCCGCCTGAAGGCGGTGGATTCCTACGGCGCTAGACATGAGTTGCCTCCTGCCTGGTCGCTTCGGTGGGTTCCTGCTTCACTGAGGCTGATTTCGCTCTCGTCTTACGACCAGAGCCAGAGCCATCCTCTCCACAGGCTGCAACGCGGTATCCCCGCGCCAATATATTCATTGCTCCGACCACGTCGGCGTTGTTTTTGTAGCCGCAATCGACACACTCGAATTGGGCTTGTGTTTTCCGGTTTTCTTTGGTGACATGGCCGCAGCATGGGCAGGTCTGGCTGGTGTATTGCGGCGGCACGGCTATCAATATCCCGCCTTGCCACTCCAGTTTGTAGTCCAGTTGCCGTCGGAACTCGGCCCAGCCTTGATCTAGGATGGCTTTGTTCAGCCCGGACTTGGCGGCTACGTTTTTGCCCGACTTTTCTGCATTACCCGCTGCTGACTTGCTCATGTTTCTGATCTGCAAATCTTCGACAGCGACCATTGCGTGGTTTTTGCTGATTTCAGCTGTCTTTTTGTGCAGAAAGTCTTTTCGAGCGTTGGCTATCTGGGCGTGGACTTTTTGAACCCTGCACTTCGCTTTGTGCCAGTTTTTGCTGAATTTCACTTTGCGGCTCATGCGCCGCTGGTACTTCGCCAAACGCTTTTCGTGCTTTTTGAAGCTGTTCAGCGGCTCAATGAAATTGCCGTCGCTCATAGCGGCAAACCGGACAATTCCCACATCAATGCCGATGGCGCTGGTGGCCGTTGGTACGGGTTGTTCTACCTCGCGCTCGGTCTGGATGCTGGCAAACCACTTGCCGCCCGACTGGCTGACGGTGATGTTTTTGGCGGTGCCCAAAATTTCCCTGGTGTTGCGGTATCGCAGCCAGCCCAGCTTGGGCAGGAAAATCCGGCTGTTGGGCTGGTCAATCTTGAAGCCTTGGGGAAACCGAAAACTCTCGCGCTGCCCTTTTTTCTTGAACTTCGGAAAGGCTGCGCGTTTTTCAAAGAAGTTTTTCCAGGCGCGCTCCAAGTCTTTCAACACCTGCTGCAGTGGCTGCGATGGGGCTTGCTTGAGCCACTGCAATTGGAGGCGCTGCATGCAGGGATTTTATGAAGCAATTTTGCTGATCAACGGCAGCCCAGGATGGATAAAACTGCCTTGATTTTGGCAGAAATGAAATTTATCTGCAGATTTTCTGCACTTAGTCCTCTAGCAGCCGCACGCGCACGCTCTTGCCCTTCACCCGCCCCTGCGTCAGCTTGCGCAGCGCGTCGTGGGCAATGCGGCGATCCACCGCGACGTAGGTGGAAAACTCGTTCACGTTGATCTTGCCGACCTGCTCGCGGGTAAAGCCTGCCTCACCGGTCAGCGCGCCCAGCACGTCGCCAGCGCGGATTTTTTCCTTGCGCCCGCCGACGATTTGCAGCGTCGCCATCGGCGGCAGCAGCGGCTCGTAGCTGGCGGGTGTGAGTTCTTCCAGCTTGTGCCACTCGGAAACGGTTTTTTGCAATTGCTCGATTTTGCCGACCGAGCCCATTTCGTCCATGCTGGCGAGGCTGATCGCCCAGCCTTCCTCGTCGGCGCGGCCGGTGCGGCCG